>JBJXFA010000025.1:0-2722 GCA_046153865.1 Sphingomonadaceae bacterium | reverse complement strand
TTTCAGGGGCGTGTGGTCGGCGGGTCAACGGTAATCAACAACGGGATTTTCTTGGGCGCGCTCAAGGACGAATATCTCCACCCCGACGCCGCCGAACCCTGCGACACTTGGAATGCGCTGGGCGCGGGCATCGACAAGGCCAAGCTGCGCAGCGCTTTCGATAAAGTCGGCGAACTGCTCAAGATCAACGAGGTTACGCCTGCGCGCGGCAAGAATAACGGTCCGCACCTTGTTAACGGCTGGAACAAGCATCTCGCGGTGACGGGCGATGCTCATGACGCCAAAGCGCCGGTGCGCTGGTTCGTCAAGAATTTCGGGCCGGACAGCCTCAACGGCGGCTGCGCGCACTGTGGCTATTGCAACACCGGCTGCCCTTACGGGCGGCATAATGCGATGCCGCAATCCTTCCTGCGCACCGCCGCGCAAAATGGCGCGAAGATCCTTGCCGACGCCAGCGTCACCCGCATCCTGTGGGGCGTGCCCGATGCCAATGGGAACCGTGTCGTGCGCGGGGTTCAGGTCAAGCTGAGCGACGGCACTACGCATGTGATCACCGCGACCAAAGGCATCGTCGTCGCGTGCGGGACGATGGCGTCAAGCCGTCTGCTTGATTCGAGCGGTATCCAGAATACCGGCAGCGGCATTTCGCTGAATATTGCCAGCCCCGTGCCCGCGCTGATGCCCGCGACCGGCATTAACGCGTGGGATGAAGATCAAATGGCAACTTACGTTGATCAGGGCGAATATCTGCTCGAATCGCATTTTCAACCGCCAATGAGCATGGCGACGCTAATGCCGGGATGGTTTGAGGAGCATCATCGGCGGATGCGCAATTATGGCCGCACCGTTTCGGCGGGCATCCTGTTTCCGGTTGACCGGATCGGGTCGCTTGACGGCGGCAAGCTGCGGATGAAGCTCGGCAAAGATGAGCTGGCGTTGGCGCGGCGTGCGCTCGCCAAGCTCTGCGCGGTCCATTTCGCCAATGGCGCGATTGAGGTCTATCCCCCGCTAATGAAGGGCGATACGCTGCTCCCCTGCACCGAGGCCGAGGCGCTCGCATTTTTCGAAGAGCACATCAAAGAGCCTGACGATATGGTGCTTTCAAGCTCGCACCCCCACGGCGGCAATCCGATCAACGCCGATCCAGCCAAGGGCGTCGTCGATCCGCAACTTCGCGTCCATGGCACCGCCAACCTGTTCGTTACCGACGCCAGCGTGTTCCCCAGCAACATGCGGGTCAACGCCCAGTACACGACGATGGCGATATCCTATTACGCGATGGCGATGCACCAGCCGTTCGGGCGGTAGGCGACTAGATGTTTGCCGGGGATGTTCCCCGATTATGACGTGACCCCCTGATTTCCATCCAAGAATGATTAGAGTCCGGCCCTGAGAGAAGGACGGACGATGAAGCGATCACGATTTACAGAAGAGCAGATTATCGGGGTGCTGCGGGAAGCGGAGGCAGGTGCGAAGACGGCTGACCTTGCCCGCAAGCATGGCGTGTCGGAAGCGACGCTTTACAATTGGAAGGCCAAGTATGGCGGGTTGGAGGTGTCCGAGGCGAAGCGGCTGCGGGCGCTGGAGGACGAGAACGCGAAGCTCAAGCGATTGCTGGCCGACGCGATGCTGGACAATGTGGGTCTGAAGGATCTGCTGTCAAAAAAATGGTAACGCCTGCCGCCAGGCGGGAAGCGGTCGCGCATCTTCAGGCCCTGCTTGATGTCAGCGAACGGCGGGCGTGCAGGGTCATTGCGGCGGATCGGAGCGTGATCCGTTATCAGTCGCGTCGCGATGATGATGGCATGCTTCGAGAGAAGCTGCGCGATCTGGCGCGTCAGCGCCGCCGGTTCGGTTATCGCCGGTTGCACATCCTGCTGCGGCGTGACGGCATCGCAATCAACCGCAAGAAGACCCAGCGTTTGTATCGCGAGGAAGGCTTGACCGTGCGGCGGCGCAAAGGGCGCAAACGCGCGGTTGGTGCACGGGCGCCATCTCCCGTTCCGGCGCTGCCCAACCAGCGCTGGAGCCTGGACTTCGTACACGACCAGATGGCGACGGGTCGCCGGTTCCGGGTGCTCAACGTCGTTGATGACGTGACGCGCGAGTGCCTGGCGGCGATCCCCGACACATCGATCTCGGGCAAGCGGGTTGTGCGTGAGCTCATTGAGCTGATCGCCATGCGCGGCAAGCCAGGCATGATCGTCAGCGACAACGGCACAGAGCTGACCTCGAACGCGGTGCTCGAATGGTGCGGCGATGCCAAGGTCGAATGGCATTACACAACGCCGGGCAAGCCGACCCAGAACGCCTTCGTCGAGAGCTTCAACGGGCGGATGCGTGACGAACTGCTCAACGAGACGCTGTTCACCAGCCTTGCCCATGCCCGCGAGAAGATCGCCGCCTGGGCCCACGATTACAACACCGGGCGTCCACACTCGTCGCTCGGATACGCCACCCCGGCGGCCTTCGCCGCTGACCTGAAAAAGCAAGGGGCTGCTTCGCTCCGCATAGCCGGAGGCTACGCTACGCAGCCCCTTGCTTCAACTGCCCACGTGGGCAACAACAATGCCGAGGCTCTAATCGCAACTGGATGAAGGTTGGGGGTCACGTCACTCTGGGTTTGACCGTTGCCGGTTGCAGCACACCCGCAGAAAAGGCAGCCGAAAATACAGCTGATGTGATTGAAGATCAGGCCGATGTTGTTCGCGACACCGCTGAT
>JBJXFA010000004.1:0-43416 GCA_046153865.1 Sphingomonadaceae bacterium | reverse complement strand
CCCACGTTGATCGCGGGGCGGACGCCCTGATAGAACAGGTCGGTCTCGAGGAAGATCTGGCCATCGGTGATCGAGATCACGTTGGTCGGGATATAGGCCGAGACGTCGCCCGCCTGCGTCTCGATGATCGGCAGCGCGGTGAGCGAGCCCGAGCCATTGTCCTTGTTCATCTTCGCCGCGCGCTCGAGCAGGCGGCTGTGGAGATAGAAGACGTCGCCCGGATAGGCCTCGCGCCCCGGCGGACGGCGCAGCAGCAGCGACATCTGGCGATAGGCGACCGCCTGCTTCGACAGATCGTCGTAAACGATCAGCGCGTGCATCCCGTTGTCGCGGAAATACTCGCCCATCGCGCAGCCGGTGTAAGGCGCGAGGAACTGCAGCGGCGCGGGTTCGGAGGCGGTCGCGGCGACGACGATTGTGTATTCCATCGCGCCCGCTTCCTCGAGCGCACGGACGATCTGTGCCACCGTCGAGCGCTTCTGACCGATCGCGACGTAGATGCAGTAGAGCTTGGCGCTCTCGTCGGTGCCGGCGTGGCCCGCCTTCTGGTTGATAAAGGTGTCGATCGCGACGGCGGTCTTGCCGGTCTGGCGATCGCCGATGATCAGCTCGCGCTGACCGCGGCCGACAGGCACGAGCGCATCGAGCGCCTTGAGGCCGGTCTGCACCGGCTCGTGGACCGAGGTGCGCGGGATGATGCCGGGGGCCTTCACTTCGACGCGGCTGCGCTGGTCGGTGACGATCGGCCCCTTGCCGTCGATCGGATTACCGAGTCCGTCGACGACGCGGCCGAGCAGACCCTTGCCGACGGGGACGTCGACGATCGTGCCGGTACGCTTGACGACATCGCCTTCCTTGATCTCCGAATCCGACCCGAAGATCACGACGCCGACATTGTCGGCCTCGAGATTCAGCGCCATCCCCTGCACGCCGTTCGCAAACGCGACCATTTCGCCCGCCTGGACATTGTCGAGCCCGTGGATGCGCGCGATGCCGTCACCGACCGAGAGCACCTGCCCGGTCTCGGAGACTTCGGCCTCGGTCCCGAAGGACGCGATCTGGTCCTTGATGACGCGGGAGATTTCAGCGGCGCGGATATCCATTGTAACGTCTAGCCTTTCATCGCGACTGCGAGAGTGTTCAACTTGGTGCGGATCGACGAATCGATCATCTGCGCGCCGATCCTGACGACCAGCCCGCCGAGAATAGCAGGATCGACCTTCGTTGCGACCGTAACATCGCGCCCGACGCGCGCCTTGAGCTTGGCCCCAAGCTGGTCAAGCTGTTGGCGGTCAAGCGGATGCGCTGATGTCACTTCCGCACGCGTCTCGCCGCGATGGCGGGCTGCGAGCTGCCGGAATGCCGCAATCGCTGCCGGAACCTGCGCAAGCCGCCGGTTCTGCGCGAGGACGCCAAGAAATTTGGTGGTGAGCGGATCGAGGCGCAGTTCGCCAGCGACCGCCTGAATGGTGCGCGCCGCAGCCGCGCGGGCGATGAGCGGATTGGTCATGAGCGCCTTGAGATCGGCCGATTGCGCCAGAGCGTCTTCAAGGACCGCAAGGCTCGCTTCGACCTGCCCGATCGCCTTCTGGTCGCGCGCCAGCGCAAACAATGCGCTGGCATATCGCCCCTGAAGGCTGGCTTGAATGCCGCCGGAAGTTTCCACGCGCGCCGGTGTCCCTTGTTTCGACCAGATTGCCCCGCTGAGGCGGGCCGGGAAACGACCGCTAATCGGGACGCGGGAGCGCCTAGCATCGGCATTGCTGCGATGCAAGATGGTGCGTTCAAGGGCTTGCGATCGCCTGCGGAGCGATACATTCTGCGGCCCATGCCCTGGCTATTTCACATCTTCCTTGCGGTGCATGTGGGTGCCGGAATCGTGGCGCTGACAAGCTTTTGGGGCGCCGTGCTGACGCGCAAGGGGGCAGCACGGCACCGCGCTTGGGGCAAGGTGTTTGCGGCGTCGATCTACGTCGCCTCGGCGCAGGCGCTGGGCATGGGCACGCTGTCGGTGATCTGGCCGTTCGCTATGCACCCGCAGCTGACCGATGCGCCGCTCTATCGCGGTCTGCTCGGCTGGATGATGATCTATCTTGCGCTGCTGTCGATCGCGATGACGCGCTATGGGCTGGCGATGGTGGCGAACAAGCGCGATCATCGCCAAAACCGGCGCTGGCCGATGATTGTCCTGCAAAGCACGGTTCTCGTGGCGGGGGCGAACTGCCTTGTGCAGGGGATCATTCTTGCGCAGCCGCTGATGATCCTCGTCTCGATCATCGGATTTGGCACGACGATCACTTACATGCGCTACATCTACATGCCTTCACCCCCGGTGGGCTCGTATATCCCCGAGCATTTCAAGGCGATGGTGGCAACGGGGATCGCGGCCTACACCGCTTTCCTGTCAGTCGGCCTTATCGAAATGTTTCCCGATCAGGCGTTCAACCCGGTAATCTGGGGGATCCCCACAATCATCGGGGTCGGCATCATCGTGCACTATCTCCGGCTCTCCGGCCTGCGCAACGCTGCCGAAACGCGCCTTGCGGCGGACCGTCAGGCTTCGTAGCGGGTCTGCAATCGAATTTGCCGCAATGGTTTGAAAGCAAGCCCTGGGAAGCGGTGCGCGGCACCAGAGAGTTAGATGCCCGTCAGGAACAAGGAGCTTGCCATGACGGATCAGGTCGATGCGGCGGGGATGATCGACCAAGAAGTCGCCTGGTCAGCGTTTGACCGTCGTGACCGGACGTTCGATGGCCGGTTCGTCGGCGCGGTGACAACAACGGGCATTTACTGCAAGCCGTCGTGCCCGGCGCGTCATCCCAAGCGCGCGAACATCCGGTTCTTCGAAACCGCCGAAGCTGCCCGCGCGGCAGGTTTTCGCGCGTGCCTGCGCTGCCTTCCCGATGCCGTGGGGCGCGACCGTGAGGCGGTGCAACGGGCCGTGCAGATGATCGAGGCGAGCGAAGACCTCCCCGTGCTGCGCCATCTCGCCGATCAGGTCGGCTATGCACCGCACCATTTCCACCGCCTCTTCAAGCGCGATCTGGGCGTGACGCCGATCGCCTATGCCCGCGCGCGCCGCGCCCAGCGCGCCGAGACCATGCTCATGACCAACGACACGATTACCAATGCGCTTTACGATTCGGGATTTCAGAGCGCGAGCCGCTTTTACGCCGATACGGCCGACCGGCTGGGCATGACCCCGTCCGCCTGGCGCAACGGCGGCGCAGGCGTAGCGATCCGTTATGCGATTACCGAAACGGCGCTCGGGTCCATGCTGCTCGCCGCGACCGAGCGAGGCATCTGCCGCCTGTCGTTCGACGAAGATGAAACCGCGCTGCGACACCGCTTTCCCAACGCGACCATCGAACCCGGCGGCATCGCCATGACGTCGCTGATCGACGGCGCGGTGGCGGCCTGCGCCGATCCGGCGCATATGCCCGATCTTCCCCTTGATGTCGCGGGAACGGCGTTTCAGCAGGCGGTATGGGAGGAACTGCGCCGGATCCCGCCCGGCGAGACGCGCAGCTATGCCGCCATCGCCGCCGCTGTAGGCAAATCCGGTGCCGTGCGCGCGACAGGTTCGGCAAATGGCGCAAACAATGTCGCTGTTCTCATTCCGTGTCACCGCGTTATCCGCAGCGACGGCAGTCTTGGCGGCTATGCCTATGGACTTGACCGGAAGCGCAAATTGCTCGACCAGGAGGCGGCCTGTCGGTCTGTCGCTGCCACCGCCCCGGCGCATTAGCAGATCGTCAAGGTTTCCCGCTTATTCACCCTCAATCGCCATGGTTTATGGGTCGGCGCCCGCTAGTCTGGGGTGGCAATGAGTGCATTTGGCAAACGGGGTGGAACAACGGGCGTTCCGAGCGGAAATCGCCCGGCGTTCGGCGTTGCCCGCCCCATGCAGGGCGGCGGCGCTGCCCCTGCATCCCCCAATGAGGTCGGCGGCAAGCAGTTTCCGCCGATCGATGCCGCGCCATTGCCCGGTGCCGTTCCCGATGCCAGCCCCGAAGCGCGGCACGGCAATGCGATGGCCCGGCTCAACGAGCGCCAGACCGGCGACGTTGAAATGCAGCCAAAGGCCGAAGGGTTCGAAGCCAGCGTTCACAAGATCAAGGAGCAGGTGCTCCCTCGCCTGCTCGAGCGGATCGATCCCGAGGCGGCCGCCACGCTCAACAAGGATGAGCTGGCCGAAGAGTTCCGACCGATCATCGGCGAAGTGCTCGCCGAACTGAAGTTCACGCTCAACCGTCGTGAGCAATTTGCTCTTGAAAAAGTGCTGGTCGACGAGTTGCTCGGCCTCGGACCACTCGAGGAGTTGCTTTCGGATCCTTCTATTACCGACATCATGGTCAACGGCCCCGAGCAGACCTACATCGAAAAAAAGGGCAAGCTCGAGATCGCGCCGATTCAGTTTCGCGACGAGGAGCATCTGTTCCAGATCGCGCAGCGCATCTGCAACTCGGTTGGCCGCCGCGTCGATCAGACCTCGCCGCTCGCCGACGCGCGCCTCAAGGACGGCAGTCGCGTCAACGTCATCGTTCCGCCGCTCTCCTTGCGCGGCACCGCAATCTCGATTCGTAAATTCTCCGCAAAGCCGATCACGCTCGACATGATGGCCAAGGGCGGATCGATGAGCGACAAGATGGCAACCGCGCTCAAGATCGCCGGGGCCTGCCGTTTCAACATCGTCATTTCGGGCGGCACGGGCTCGGGCAAGACGACGATGCTCAATGCGCTGTCGAAGATGATCGATCCCGGCGAGCGCGTGCTGACGATCGAGGACGCCGCCGAATTGCGGCTGCAGCAACCGCACTGGCTGCCGCTCGAAACGCGCCCCGCCAATCTCGAAGGCCAGGGCGAAATCTCGATCCGCGATCTCGTCAAAAACGCGCTGCGCATGCGTCCAGACCGGATCATCCTCGGCGAAATTCGTGGCCAGGAGTGTTTCGATCTGCTTGCCGCAATGAACACGGGCCATGACGGTTCGATGTGCACGCTGCACAGCAACAGTCCGCGCGAAGCCATCGCGCGTATGGAAAACATGGTGATGATGGGGGACATCAAGATCCCCAAGGAAGCGATCTCGCGCCAGATCGCCGACTCGGTCGATCTCGTCGTTCAGGTCAAACGTCTGCGTGACGGCTCGCGCCGCGTGACCAACATCACCGAAGTGGTGGGCATGGAAGGCCCGGTGATCGTCACGCAGGAACTCTTCAAGTTCGAGTATCTCGACGAGTCGGCCGACGGCAAGATCATCGGCGAGTATCGTGCAATGGGGCTGCGGCCCTACACGCTGGACAAGGCCAAGCAATACGGTTTCGACCAACCGTTTCTCGAGGCGTGCCTCTAACGCAGTCTCACCCCGAATGAATCGCTAGCGCGGCCATCACGGTGGCTGCCAGCAGCGAGGACAACATGACGAACGGCCAGGAAACCGGCGAAATCCGGTCACGATCGCGACGGTCGAGCTGACGCCGCTCCATGACGACGGCAAATCCGGCGATCAGGAATGCAAGCGCTGCGCCAGCGTAAAGCATCGGGGATGGGCAACCTTCCTCGTTGACGTGACTGGACCATAGCGGCATCTCTTCGCGCATAAAGTCAGCCGGAGAGATTGCATGCTTACTCGTCTCACATTGGCCCTCGTTGCATCGTCAGTCGTCGCGAGCACAGCGGTGCTGGCCAATCACCATATGGAATCGGCCAAGGTATCGCCTGCGCTCAAGGCAGCCGTCGCCGCCAAGACGCGCACGCCTGCAAACGTCGCGCGCGACCGCCATCGGAACCCGGCCGAAACGCTCGCATTTTTCGGGATCAAGCCGACGCATACCGTCGTCGAAATCTGGCCAGGTGGCGGCTGGTATACCGAGATCCTGGCACCTTATCTGGCAGGCCAGGGAAAACTGATCGTGGCACCGCCAACCGGGCAATATGCGGCGCGCTATCTCGCCAAACTCGATGCCGATCCCGCGACCTATGGCAAGCTGACGCGTGCAAATTTCCCCGCCGCGCTTGGCGGAACCCCCGTCGCGCCCGGAACCGCAGACGCCGTCGTGACCTTCCGCAACGTCCACAACTGGCGGATGGGTTCGGGATCGCCCGACAAGGCCGACTATAGCGAAGCAGCATTCCGTGAGCTTTTCGCAATGCTCAAGCCCGGTGGCGTTCTGGGCATCGAGGATCACCGGCTGCCCGATGACGCGGATGCCGAGCGCGAGCGGAGCAGCGGCTACATCAAGGTTTCGACCGTGCGAGCGATGGCCGAAAAAGTCGGTTTCCGGTTCGTCGCATCGAGCGAAATCAACGCCAACCCGCGCGACACGAAGGATTATCCCAAGGGCGTCTGGACACTGTCGCCCAATTTTGTCGAGGGCGACACCGATCGCGCCAAATTTGCGGCAATCGGCGAAAGCGACCGTATGACGTTGAAGTTCGTCAAGCCCGCAAGCTGACGCCTTGCATCGCCCACTGCGAGTCGCCGAATTGCAACAACAATCGGTCACTCGCAGGAGATGCGGTTCAATGGGCGCGTTAATGTCCGCAAGCCGTGAATGGGGACAGTGAACGTGACGGGACCATCGTTGATCACGCGGCTCGAGGCTTGTGGCGGGCGACCGAGCGGCTTCGATTATCTGCGGATCGCGCTCTCGGTTGCCGTGCTGTGCCTGCACAGCGTGATCACGAGCTATGGCAAGGCCGTCGATGTCGAGGTGTGGCTTTCGCCGATGCGCCCGTTCGAACGCGCCATCCTGCCGATGTTTTTCGCCCTCAGCGGCTTTCTCGTGGCGGGCAGCCTCATGCGCTGCCACACTATCGTGGCGTTTCTCGGGTTGCGCGTCATTCGCATCTACCCTGCACTCGCGGTCGAGGTTCTGCTCTCCGCGCTGATCCTCGGGCCGCTGCTGACCACCGTGCCGCTAAGCACCTATTTCACCGCGACCGAGTTCTGGCTTTATCTCGTCAACGTCACCGGTCATATTCACTACACCCTGCCGGGAGTGTTCGCGGACAATCCGGTCCCCCGGGTTGTCAACGCACAGTTGTGGACGGTTCCCTATGAACTGCTCTGCTATATCGCGCTCAGCGTGCTGGCGGTGCTCGGCGCGGTCCGGCGGCCGTGGCTGGCCCCTGCTGCCGCCATCGGCCTGACGCTGGCCTATGGGGTCGGCCGCTTTATCTCTCATGGCGGACGACTGCCGGTCATCGTCGGCGGATTGCCCGGCTATCTGCTTGTCGTCTCGTTCCTGCTGGGCGTCAGTCTCTATCTTTGGGGCAGATACATCCCTTGGAACCGGAGCTGGTTCATCGTGAGCCTCGTGCTCTCGCTGGTTACCGGTTCGATCCTGCTCGTGCCCGGCATGCAGACGATTTCGCCCTATGTCGATCTGTTTGCACCCTTCCCGCTTGCTTATCTGACCGTGTGGCTTGGGCTGACCGATGCATCGAAGCTGTTCTTCGTGCGCCGCGCCGATTATTCCTACGGCGTTTATCTCTACAGCTATGCCATCCAGCAATCGGTGATGGCCGTCGCGCCCTGGGCGCGCGAATGGTGGATCAACATCCTGATCTGCCTGCCGCTCTCGATCCTGTTTGCAGCCCTATCGTGGCATTTGGTGGAAAAGCCGGCAATGGGACTGAAAGGCCGCGTGAAAGCGCTGGAGGAAGCCTATCTGCGGTGGCGGAGAAGCGCCGCTCCGCCCCGACCCGCTGCGCATTAAGCGGGAACGAAACGCGTCTCGCCAGCGGCTATTGCTTGAAAACGGTGCCGCCCTTCATGACGAACGGCACTGTTTTCAGCACAGTCACATCGCGGGTCGGATCGCCATCGACCGCAATGATGTCCGCAGCCTTGCCCGCCTCGAGCGTGCCGACGTCGGCATCCACGCCGAGGAGTTTCGCAGCGTTGACAGTCGCCGCCTCGATTGTGGCGGCAGGCGGCATGCCGTGCTTGACCATCAGCTCGAACTCGTCGGCGTTGCGGCCGTGCTTGCTGACGCCCGCATCGGTTCCGAACGCGATCCTGACGCCCGCCGGATAGGCTTTCCGCAGCGACTCACCCGTTACGCGAATCCGCCACTGCACTTTGACCAGCACATCGGGCGGATAGGCATTGGGATTGGCGGCAAGCCGCTCGATATAGCCGTTCACCGTCGACAGCGTCGGCACGTAGTAAGCCCCCGACGCCTTGAAGAGCCGGATGCCCGCATCGTCGAGCATCGTGCCATGCTCGATCGAATCCGCCCCCGCCGCGAGCGCCGCATTGATGCCGTCGTCGCCGTGCGCATGGACCGCGATCTTCTTCTTGTAGAGGTGCGCGGTATCGACGAGCGCCTTCACTTCATCGTCGAAAATCTGTCGCCCAAGGCCAGCGCCGATCCGGCTGTTGACGCCGCCGGTCGTCGCGATCTTGATGACGTCGACCCCGCGCCGAATCTGCAGCCGCACCGCGCGGCGACAACTCTCCACGCCGTCGCACAAGTTATGCTGGTCGATGCTGCCGTGAAGGTCTTCGGATAGACTCAGTGTCCCGTCCATATGGCCGCTGGTCGTCGAGATCGAGCGCCCCGCATCGACGATGCGCGGCCCGGGCAGCGCACCCTCGGCAATCGCATCGCGCAGCGCCAGCGTCGTGCCCAGACGATCACCAAGATTCCGCACGGTGGTGAAGCCGGCAAGCAGTGTCTTCCTTGCATTGCCCGCCGCCCGGTATGCCGCACGCGCCGGACTGTCGGTAACGCCCTCGATGAAACCGGCATTTCCGCCCGCATCACTGTCGAGGTGGACATGGCTGTCGATCAGCCCGGGAAGCACGAATTTCGTCGAAAGATCGATCAGCCGCGCGCCTGCCGGGGCCGCGACCAGGCCACTGCGCACCTCAGCGACCTTGCCGTCGCGCACGATCAGCGTCGAAGGACCGCGCGCCATCGTCCCCGGTTTGTCGAGCAGCCGCCCGGCATGAATGTAGATATCCTCGGCTTGCGCAGCACTGCTCGCAAGGAGCGCGATCCCCAAGCCCAGTTGTTTGATCAGCATTCAACCCCTCCCCGTGCTTATGAGGAGAGCTTGTCCACCTTTGCCTGCAGTTCGGCAAGCTGCGCTTTGAGCGCGATCACTTCATCGTCGGCCGATTTGGTCTTGGGCACGAACGCACTGGTCGCGGCTTCAAACATCGCCATGTTGCGCTTGGCGATTTCGGCGAAGGGGCCATGCTCGAACGCCCCCTTCATTGCATTGTGAAACTGTGCCTGGTTGCGCCGGAATGCGTCCATCGAGGCCTCTAGATATTGCGGGACCATCGACTGCATCGAATCGCCATACATCGCGATGAGCTGGCGCAGGAACCCGGCGGGAAGCATCGTCTCGCCCTTGCCCTCCTCGTCCATGATGATCTGCGTGAGCACCGAATGCGTGATATCGTCGTCGCTCTTGGCGTCGAGCACTTTGAACTCGCGGCCCTCGCGCGTCAGCTTGGCGAGGTGATCGAGCGTGATGTAGCTCGAGCTTTCGGTGTTGTAGAGGCGGCGGTTGGCGTATTTCTTGATGATCACCGGAGCGGGTTGTCCGTCCTCGGTCGTCGGCGCAGCTTTGGGCATTGTGCAGTCCCCGCAAGGTCAATAGGGACGCGTAGCATCGTTGCATGATGCGGCGCAACATTGCGCTTGCAGCATAGGGGAGAAGCCTCATGACCGACATCGTCATCACCGCCGCCCGCCGCACCGCCGTCGGCAGTTTTCTCGGGAGCTTTGTCGCAACGCCTGCGCATGAATTGGGGCGCACCGCGATCGTGGCGGCTCTCGAGTCCGCTGGCGTGGACGCGGCCGAGGTTTCGGATGTCATTCTCGGACAGGTGCTGACCGCAGCGCAGGGGCAGAACCCGGCGCGCCAGGCGGCGATGGCTGCCGCCATTCCGAAGGAAGTCGCCGCAATGGGGATCAACCAGGTCTGCGGTTCAGGACTGCGCGCGGTCGCGCTCGGCGCGCAGGCGATCATTGCGGGCGATGCGACGATCGTCGTGGCGGGCGGTCAGGAAAACATGTCGATGTCGCCTCACGCCCAGACGTTGCGCGGCGGAACAAAGATGGGCGCAGTCGAACTGATCGATACCATGATCAAGGACGGGCTGACCGACGTCTTCAACAATTATCACATGGGGATCACGGCCGAAAATCTGGCCGAGCAGCACCAGATTACGCGCGAAATGCAGGACGCGTTTGCCGTGCGGTCGCAGAACAATGCGAGTGCCGCTCGCGCCGAGGGGCGGTTTCAAGGCGAAATCGCGCCCGTCACGATCAAGGGCCGCAAGGGCGACACGATCGTCGATGCGGATGAATTCATTCGCGACGGCGTTACCCTAGAGTCGCTCGCCGGATTGCGCCCGGCCTTCAAGAAAGACGGCACCGTCACCGCCGCCAATGCCAGCGGTCTGAACGACGGGGCGGCAGCGCTCGTGCTGATGCATGCCGACGAAGCGGCGCGGCGCGGCAGCCCCGTGCTCGCGCGGATCGCAGGCTGGGCGACGGCGGGCGTCGATCCCTCGATCATGGGCATCGGCCCGGTCCCCGCCACGCGCCGCGCGCTCGAAAAGGCGGGCTGGAGCGTCGCCGACCTCGACCTGATCGAGGCCAATGAGGCCTTTGCGGCGCAGGCGCTTGCCGTCGGCAAGGAGCTCGGCTGGGACGCCGACAAGGTCAATGTGAACGGCGGCGCGATCGCCATCGGCCATCCGATCGGCGCGTCGGGCGCGCGTGTGCTGACCACATTGCTGCACGAAATGCTGCGCCGGGACGCGAAGAAGGGTCTGGCGACACTGTGCATTGGCGGCGGTATGGGCGTCGCGATGGCAGTGGAGCGCGCTTAGGTTAGAGCGTGATGAACATCACCTTGAGCCGCCTCCCCGAGCGAAGCCGAGGGGACTGCCCGAGCGAAGCCGAGGTCTTGCTCGACACAGGCTCTCGGCTACGCTCGAACGAAGCCCTCGGCGGCGCTCGGGCAAGCGGGTCAGGCTAAGGTCAACCCGCTCTAAGTCCGACCGCTCAGGCGAAGGCGAACCGCGCTCCCAGTCCGGTCAAAAGCTCATACTGCGAAAGCCCGCTCGCAGCGCTTGCGCTGGGCAGGTCATAGTCCATGCTCACCCAGTCCTCCTCGGCCAGACCGGGCTCGCTGGTGACGTCGATCGCGGTCAGGTCCATAGATATGCGGCCGAGCACCGGGAACCGCCCACCTCCACATGTTCCCCGCCCCGAAAAGCCGCGCAGATAGCCGTCGGCATAGCCGATATTGAGCACCGCAACTTCGGTATCGCGCGTTGCAACGAAGGTCGCCGAATAGCCGATGCTTTCGCCTGCGGAGACGCGACGTCGCTGGACGATCTGCGCTTCGGACCAGACCACCTGCTGGATGTGTGGCTGCGCTTCAGGGCGGGGGATGCCGCCGTAAAGCGCAAGCCCCGGTCGGCTGAGATCGAACGCATAGTCGCCGCCAAGGCAGATGCCCGCCGAATTGGCGAAGCTGCGGCGCTTGGCGGGGATGGTCAAAGCGGCAAAGGCGGCGCGCTGCCGTTCGTTCATCGTGCTGTCCTGATCGGCACAGGCGAGATGGCTCATGACGGTGTCGATCGCGAGGCCGCTGAGATCGTCGACGGGCGACAGGCCAAGGCGATTCATGCCAGTATCGATCATGACGTCGCAGGGCAGCCCCGTCGCTCGCCAGCGGGCCACCTGCGCGGGCGTGTTGAGCACCGGCCGTGCGGCCGAGGCCGTCGCGAGACCCATGTCCTCCGCACGCACACCGTGAAGAACCGAAAGGCGACAGTCCGGCGGCAAGGGTCCGAGCCGGGCCACTTCATCCCAGGTTGCCACAAAGAAATCGCGGCACCCCGCCGCTGCCAGCCGCTCGACCACCCAGCGCACACCGAGGCCGTAACCATTGGCCTTTACCGCTGCACCGCATGCAGCGGACCCGCCCATCCGGGCAAGCCAGCGCCAGTTGGCGACAAGCGCATCGCTGTCACGGCGCAGGCGTAAGGGTGCAGTCATTTGCGCGCGCCTAACCGCCCGTAACGTCCTCGTCCAATGGCTTGCCCGCCGTTTCGGGAAGCCAGATCGCTGCGACGATGAACGCCATCACGACCACGGCGACGGTATACCAGAGCCCGGCATAGGCATCGCCGGTGCGCACCACGATATATTGCGAAATGAACGGCAGAAACCCGCCGAAATAGCCGGTTCCGATGTGATAAGGCACCGACATCGAGGTATAGCGGATGCGCGCCGGAAACATCTCGACGAGGATCGCGGCGACCTGACCATAGGTCATCGCAGACAAGGCAACCATCAGCGCAATCGCGAGAATGATTTTCCAAGGCTGCTTTTCGGCCGGATCGGCCTTGTCGGGATATCCGGCCTGCTCAAGCGCAGTGCGCCACGCCGCTTCGTCAAACCCGGTCAGCCGCGCGTCGCCGATGCGCAGCGCGACCGATCCTTCGGCATAGGGCGCAACCTTGGTATAGCTCACGCCGCGCTTGGCGAGCCAGGCGAGCGCTTTCCCGCATTCGGCCTCCTGCTTGGCCGCGAATATGCTGAAATCGCACTCGGGCAGTTCGACGCGCACGGGCGACGCGGCGGTCGCGCGCGCCAGCGCCGGGTTTGCGCCATCAGCCATCATGTGAAACAGCGGGAAGATGAAGATTGCAGCCAGCGCATAGCCGGTGAGCAACAGTTTCTTGCGCCCGATGCGGTCCGACAGCGCGCCGAAGGCGACGTAAAGCGGAGCGGCGAGCAGCGCGCCGATCGCCATATAGGTCAGCGCCTCGGTCTCGCCGACACGCGCGGTTCCTTGCAGGAAATAAAGCGTGCCGAACTGCGAGGTGTAGTAGATGACGGTCAGCCCGGCGCCGACACCAAACAGCGCAGTCAAAATGCGGCCCTTGTTGCCGGGATGCCGCCACGAATCGAGGATCGGGTTTTTGGACGTCGTCCCGGCCGCTTTCATCGCCCGAAACACGGGGCTCTCGCTCAGTTTCAGGCGGATGTAGAGCGAGATCGCGAGCATCAGCAGCGAGGCGAGAAAGGGAATGCGCCAGCCCCAGGCTTCGAACTCGGCCGGGGTCATCGCCGCGCGGCAGGCGAGCACCACGGCAAGGCACAGCAGGAAGCCGCCGACGACCGAGACCTGGATCCAGCTGGTGTATTGCCCGCGCTTGTTCGGCGGCGCGTGTTCGGCAACGTAGATCGCGGCACCCCCATATTCGCCGCCGAGCGCCAGGCCCTGAAGCAAGCGCAAGAACACGAGCAGCGCGGGAGCCCAGAGCCCGGCATTTGCATAAGTCGGCAAAAGCCCGATTGCCGCCGTCGCGCCACCCATCAGCGTGATCGTGACCAGAAACGTATATTTGCGCCCGATCAGATCGCCGAAATAGCCGAACAGGATCGCACCCAGCGGCCGCACGCCGAACCCCGCGCCAAAGGCTGCAAGGCTGGCAAGCGTCGCCGCCGTTGCGTTATCGCTCGGAAAAAACAGCTTGCCGAGCAGCGCTGCTAAAATGCCGTAGAGGAAGAAATCATACCATTCAAACACCGTGCCGAGCGACGATGCGACAATGACGAGCCGATCGCGCTTGGGATCGAGTGCGATTAGGGGAGCAGGCGGATCGATGGCGGCGGCGTCAGTCATGCAATTCTCCCCTTGCCAATGCACTAAAGGCAATCGGCATCGCGGAGCAAGCGAACGACGCTTGGCGGCAGCGACCGCATCCGCTGACGCGATCGCCCAAAAGGCCGCTATTCCACCGTCACCGACTTCGCCAGATTCCTCGGCTGATCAACGTCCGTGCCCTTCGCGCACGCGACGTGATACGCCAGCAATTGCACGGGGACAGCGTAAACCAGCGGCGCGATTAGCGGGTGCACCTTGGGCATCTCGATCGTCGCCATGCAACCCTCGCCGGCCTCGGCAATCCCGTCCGCATCCGAAATCAGCAAGACCTTGCCGCCGCGCGCGCGCACTTCCTGCATATTGCTCACGGTCTTTTCGAACAGCGGACCCGATGGCGCGAGGACGATGACGGGCACGGCTTCGTCAATCAGCGCGATCGGGCCGTGCTTCATCTCGCCCGCCGCATAGCCTTCGGCATGGATATAACTGATTTCCTTCAGCTTCAGCGCGCCTTCGAGGGCAAGCGGGTAATCCGCCCCGCGCCCCAGATAGAGCACGTCGCGCGCGGGCGCGATGAGCGGTGCCATCGCGGCAATCTCGTCGTCGTGTGCGAGCGCGGCGTTGAGTGCGGCGGGCGCTTCAATCAGGTGACGGACAACGTCTTGCTCCTCGACGGCGGTCATCCGGCCCCTCTTGAGCGCAAGATGCGCGGCGAGCGCGGCAAGCACCGCGAGCTGGCAGGTGAACGCTTTGGTCGAGGCGACGCCGATCTCGGGGCCGGCATGCGTGGGCAGCAGCAGATCGGCCTCGCGCGCCATGCTCGAGGTCGGAACATTGACGACCACCGCGATCGTCTGGCCGTTCGCCTTGCAATGCCGCAGCGCCGCGAGCGTATCGGCCGTCTCGCCCGATTGCGAGATGAAAAGCGCCAGACCGCCAGACACGAGCACCGGGTCGCGATAGCGGAATTCGCTCGCGACATCGATATCGACCGGGACGCGTGCAAACTGCTCGAACCAGTATTTGGCGACCATTCCGGCATAAAAGCTCGTGCCGCATGCGACGATCGTGATCCGCTCGACGCTGCCCAAGTCGAAATCCATCTGCGGGAGCGCGACAGTCTGTTCGAGCGGGCGGATATAGCTCTGGAGCGTTTGCGCAACGACCGTCGGTTGCTCGAAAATCTCCTTCTGCATGAAGTGGCGATACGGTCCCTTTTCCACTGCGGCTGCCGAAACGCCCGAGGTCGTGATCTCGCGCTCGACGGCGTGATTGTCACGGTTGAAAATCTGCGCGCCTCCGTGCGCGATAACCACCCAATCACCTTCTTCGAGATAGGCGATCTTTTGCGTAAGCGGTGCAAGTGCGAGCGCGTCAGACCCGAGGAACATCTCGCCCTCGCCATAGCCGACGACGAGCGGCGAGCCGAGCCGTGCGCCGATCAGGAAATCGGGAAACCGGCGGAAAGCGATGGCAAGCGCAAACGCGCCGCGCAGGCGGGGCAGCACGGCGCGAACCGCTTCGGATGGCGAATAACCTGCCTCGACCTGCTCGCTCAGCAAATGTGCGACGACCTCGGTATCCGTCTCGCTCTCGAATTTGCGCCCGCGCGACGCAAGTTCGTCGCGCAGCGCCTTGAAGTTCTCGATGATTCCATTGTGAACAAGCGCGACCTCGCCGGTCGCATGCGGGTGTGCGTTGGCAGTGTTGGGCGCGCCGTGCGTTGCCCAGCGGGTATGCGCGATGCCGATCAGACCGGATGCCGGATTGCGCTCCAGCTCGGCCTCGAGATTGCGCAGCTTGCCCTCGGCGCGGCGCCGGACCAGCGCGCCACCATCGACGGTGCAGACTCCCGCCGAGTCATAACCGCGATATTCCATCCGCTTCAGGCCATCGACGAGACGGTCCGCCACAGGTTCCTTGCCGACGATACCGATGATTCCGCACATGGCTGGGAGGGGCTTTCGCTAGAGAGTGTAGGGAACGCGGATACCCGGCATTCCTGCAGGAAAGTCCTTGATATTGCGCGTGACCAAAATTCGATTGCGCGTCTGTGCAGTCGCCAAAATGACCGCATCGGGTGACTTTAGTTTTGGCCGTTCCCTGCGAAGCGCCGCTGCGCGATGTGATATCTCGTCGTCGAGTTCATCGAGTCCAAAGCGCGCAAGAAATGCCAGTGCATCACGGACGATTGCCTCATCGCCTTTCGAAAGGATTTCAATCCACGCCATTCGACTGATCCAAGGCCGGGAATTCGCCGACGCAGCGCGCTCGATCTCCGATCGCGCGGCCGTGTATCCAGCCAGCGCATCGATCACGATGTTTGCGTCGAAAGCGAAACCCGTCACTTGCTGTCCGAGACCTTCGGTGTCGGATATTTGCCTGCAATCATGTCGAGATAGATTTGCCGCTGACGGTCATCTTCCGCATCAAACATGTCGGGCGATTCGGCACGCACTTCTTCGTAATCGTCGTCCCAATAGCGCGTCCATTCGGCGCGGCGTTTGCGGTCATACTCATGCGGATCATAGGCAATGCCATGACGTGCCCAGAGGCCGAATCCCTTATCGATCCAGCTTCTGTCATCATTTAGGGGTTGCGCATTGTAAGCCGAAACGGCTTCGCGGAGCACAGCTGCCCGGCTTTTGCCTTGCTCATGAGCAATGCGGTCAAGGCGCTTGATCTCTTCATTGGGCAGATCAGCGAGGATGCGTGGCATGATATCGCGATATCATATTGCGATATCATGTCAAGCGATCTGGTGTCGTGAGCCTTGCGAAAATCAGCGAGTCGCGGACCCCGATGTGCGTCTCCCATTCCGCCCGCAGGCATCCTTCACGTTCGAACCCCAGCGCTTCGAGCAATCGGATCGATCCTGCGTTATCGGGATCGACGTCAGCGAAAACACGCCGCAGCCTGAGCACTTCGAAGGCATGATCAACCACCATGCCAACTGCCTCGCGCGCCAGCCCCTTCCCCCAGGCGGTGCGCGCGAGGATATAACCGACCTCGTGCACCCCGGCACGCTTTTCGATCAGCACCACCCAGCCCAGCGCCTGCGCGCCGTCCGTCGTGATCGCCCAGCAGCGCCAGCCGTCACGCAGCTCGGCGTTGCGTGCGACATAGGCCTCGGTTTGCGCGAGCGTTTCGTGCGGTGCGCTCGACCACCATGTCATCAGCATCGCGTCCGACATTGCCGCGTTGAGCGCCTCAGCGTCTGCGGCAAGCAGCTGGCGCAACACGAGCCGTTCAGTCCTGAGCGTCGGCGCGGAATTCACTTTTCCGCCTTTTTCCGCCGCATTGCCTCATGAAAGCGATCCGCCCAGCCCGGCTTCACGAGTTGTTCGGCACGGACCATGCGCAATTCGCCGTCGAGCACGTTGCGGCTGACGGCGCTCCCGGCGGCGACGATCGCATCGCGGCCGATCTTGACCGGCGCGATCAGCGCGCTGTTCGAGCCGATGAACGCGCCCTCACCGATCACGGTCTTGTGTTTGAAATAGCCGTCATAATTGCAGGTGATCGTGCCCGCCCCAATGTTGGCCTTCGCGCCCACCTCGGCGTCGCCGATATAGCTCAGGTGATTGGCTTTCGCGCCTGCGCCAAAGCGCGCGTTCTTGATCTCGACGAAATTGCCGACGCGCGTTTTCTCGCCGAGCACGCTGCCGGGCCGCAAGCGTGCGTAAGGGCCAACGACCGCCCCGCTGGCGATCGTCGCGCCTTCGATATGGCAAAAGGCGCGGATCGTGACGCCGTCCGCGACAGTGGTCCCGGGGCCGAAAACAACATTGGGCTCGATCGTTACGTCGCGACCGAGCTCGGTATCCCATGCGAACCACACGGTCTCGGGCGCGATCAGCGATGCGCCATCGGCCATGGCCTGCGCGCGCCGCCGCGTTTGCCAAGCCGCCTCCATGGCCGCCAGTTCGCTGCGGCTGTTGATCCCAGCAACGTCAAACGGATCAGTGGAGACGGCAACACAGGTCCGCCCGTCGGCATTGGCGATGTTGACGACGTCGACGAGGTAGAATTCTTTCGCCGCATTATCGTCGGTCACGCGCGCGAGCAGCGCGAACAGATCGCGGGCCTTCGCCGCCATCAGTCCTGAATTGCATAGCCGGACGGCACGCTCGGCGTCGGTTGCGTCCTTGTGCTCGACCATTTTCACGATGCGGCCGTCCTCGACAATGACGCGGCCATAGCGCTGCGTGTCGTCAGGTTCGAAGGCGAGGACGACGATGGCGGGCGCATCCGGCGCATTCAGCCGGTCGATCATGCCCTGCATCGTCGCCGCCGGAACGAAGGGCACGTCGCCGTAAAGGATGAGCACATCGCCATCGAAGTCCGCAAGCGCGGCCTCGGCCTGCTGGACGGCATGGCCGGTGCCCAGCTGCGGCTCCTGAACCGCAAGCGCGACATCGGGGCCGAGCGCGGCTTCGAGCTGATCGCGCCCCTTGCCGACGACGACGACCGTGCGCGCCGGGGCCAGCGTATCGACGCTCGCGAGCAAATGATGCAGCATCGGCCGCCCTGCGATCGGATGCAGCACCTTGTGCAGTTCCGATTTCATCCGCGTGCCCTGCCCTGCCGCAAGCACGATTACCGCAATGTCCGGCATGCCAACTCCCGTCGAACGATGACCGGCGCTTAGGCGGTCATGCATGCGGATTCTACCTCAACGCGCGCCCTTGCGCCATTTTGTCCACAGATGAAGGAGCAGCATCGGGAGCGGCATCCTTATAAGGTGTGAGCGGATATAAAACCCGAGCCGCAGGAGCGGACGGGTCTCGCGCCCCCACCCATCGCGGGCGAGCAGGCGTGCCTGAAAAAGTCGATCGAGGCGCGTCAGCGGCGCAGCAGCGATCGGTGTCGCGAAGATCGCGCGCGTAAGACGACAGGCGCGAGCGACCTCAGCACCAAGCCCATGTAGCCGGGCGCGCTCGGCCAATGCCTGCGCAAAGCCAGGCGTTTCGAATTCGGCGAAGAGCTGATGAACATCCCACAGATTGCGGAGGCCACCCGCCAGATCGCCGTCGGCAAACAGATGCGCCGCCGCATGCACGATCAAATCCTCGGGGCACAGCGCGCGCCGTCCGCCACCGATCGCGATGCTGCGTTCGATCAAAGCCTGCGCATTGGGCTTCGGCCGCGCGGTAAGCGGCAGGATCGTGTGATGGACGTCGATCATCCGGTCGCGCGTGCGGTGAATGAGCGGTGGCAGTTCGTGCATCCAGCGCCGGTAGTAGGCGTCGTCATAGGGATCTGGCTTGACCCAGTCCCAGCCCGCCGTGAGCAGCGCAGCTTCGACATCATCCAGCCGCTCGCGCGGAACGAGAATGTCGAGATCGCCGATGAGCCGTCCCTCACCTGCTGTGAGTCCGGCTGCCGCAAACGCGCTGCCCTTGAGCAGAATGACCGGCACGCCCAGCGGGGCGAGCGCGCGCGCTGCCATCTCGACCTCCCAGAGCGCTGCGGTTCGCGCAGTTTCGGCGTCGCGCCGCGCTGTTTCGAGAATGGCGGCAACGGGGGCAGGCACGTCAGTGTCGGCGAGTCGGTGCGCGAGGCTGGCAAGCAGGCGCTCGGCCCGGGCTGCGCACAGGATTCCCGTCCAATCTTCGGTCTGAAGCGGCTGTGCGCGCCCGGGTTCGGCAAGCAGCGCGGCAAGTGCGGCAGCACTCATTGCGAACGCCACAGCGCTGCGACCCGATCGAGCGCGCTATCAGTATCGGGATAGTCGATGGCCAGCGCGGGAAGCGCAGTCACCAGCCGCGTCAGTGCGCCGAAGCCCCGCTCGCCGAGTGCTGTGTAGTTGGTCGATGCCTGCGTCAGCCGCACAAACGTCTCGCCGGGCAGCACCTCGCGCACCGATTCTGGCAATCCATAGCGGGGAAACAGGATCATTGCCGGAGCCGCGGGGACGGCCATGTCGGCAATCGCGCGCACATCGGGCCGCAGGTGCCGGATGGTGCCTTTTGGCGTATCAGTGAGCAACGGTCCGAAGCGATTATCGGCCACGTGAGCGCCGACCGCCGCGATGCTTTCATTCTTGAGGCTGATCGCGCGCGGGAACGGGTGAAGCGCGCCGGTTTCGGGATCCAGGAGCACGAACTCATCGCCCAGGAAGCGCCAGCCCGCGCCCATCAGCAATGCCGAAAGCGTCGACTTACCCGATCCCGATTCGCCGGTGAGGATCAGCGCGCGGCCGTCACGCTCCACGCTCGCGGCATGCAGCAACAGAAATCGCCGCTCGCCGAGCGCAACCTGCAGGTTCATACCCATTTCGGCAGCAAGCAACCCCTGCGCGAGCGGCAGCGGCAGCGCCTCGGGCAACATATGGTCTCCGCCGATCTTCACCGATGACCGGATCCACCGCCGCCAAGGTCGCGTCGCTTCGAGCCGCACGGTGTAATCCGGGACCATGCAGTCACGCGGATACCCTGAATAAAGCGCCTCGAGTGCGGCAATCGGAGCGCGCCAGTCGCTGCCGATCCGAAAACTGACCGGGCCGATCCGGACATCGAAGCGGTGCCTCATGACCGGTCGATCAAGCCGATGTCCCGCAATTCCTTGAGCCGCTCGGTCAGAATCGCACGAGTCGCATCATCGTCGTCCGCGCCAAGCGCTGCGATTAATCCGCCTAGCGTGCGCGGAAACAGCAGGGCCTCGAGAATTTCGGGAACGGGCGACACGACGACATGGGTCTGGCCGCTGCGCCGGTCGTAAATCGCTGTCAGTGTGTCCAGTTCAACCGCCTTGAGCGCGCCGGACCCGGCACTCAGATAATGCACGCCAATCGCTCAGCGCCCCGGCATCTGCAGCGAGGCATAGCAGGTGAAGCCGCTTTGGCCGTGCTGGAGGCGGCGGACGTAGTTCATATAGGCTTGGCTAGCCTGCGGATCGGCGCCCGGCAGCGTCCGCCCGGCGAGCGCACGCTTCACGTCCTGCCCGCGCAAGGGCCCGGCGGGTGCCGGAAAGGCCCCAGCCGTCTGCGGCGCAACAGTGCGGCCATCGGGCGCGATCCAGCTTCCTGCACGCGCCGGATCGGGCACCTTGATCTGGCAGGTGATCACCGACGTCGCGGCTTGTGCCAGCGCAGGCCGAACCGTGAGCACTGCCGATACGCCGAGCGCGCCCAAGCGGAGCACACTGCGCCGTTCGGTTGCTGCCCCGGTCGGTTCACTCCTGTCGTCCATCATGCACACCCCAAACGCTTTGCGACGCCATAAGCAAAAAAAATGCTCAAGGCGAACGGCGATGGTTAATCGAACTTACCGCTGTCGCATTCGGCCGCTAGCATAACGCGGATGATCGACCGGGACCCGTTGCGTATCGCTGTTACCCTGTTCGTGATCGCAGCCGTCGGCGCGATCGCGTATCAGCTCGGCCTCGGTGGATGGGCGGTGGTCGCCATCGTCGGCACCGCGCTTGCCGTTCTATTGCTTCTCACGATCGCGCCGCAGCATGAGCCGGTGCAGATCCGGTCGTCGCCCGCGCCGAACGATCAGGCCGAAGGGGCCGTCGTCGCAGCGCTCGTCGAACCAGTACTGCTCGTGGTGGACGGGCGCGTGCGCTTTGCAAACGCCGCCGCGCGGATGCTGCTCGGTGCGCATATCGTGGGCGAAGACATCCGCCTTGCCATCCGCCATCCGGCGGCCGCCGAGCATCTCGCCGCCGCCGCACCCGACGGCAGCGTGGAGCTGGTCGGCGTGGGCGGGCGTGACAGTCGGGTCGAGCTCAATGTCGCCAGCCTTGGCCCCGGTCGGCGGCTGATCCATCTCATTGATCGCACGGCGCGCCACGCGGTCGAGCAGGCGCGCGTCGATTTCGTGGCCAATGCCAGCCACGAGCTGCGCACGCCGCTGGCGGCGATCCTTGGCTTCATCGAGACGCTCGACGACGAAAAAGCCGGCGGCAACGCCGAAGTCCGTCAGCGCTTCCTCGAAGTGATGTTCAAGGAAGCGCGGCGGATGCAGCGCCTGATCGACGATCTGATTTCGCTCAGCCGCATCGAGGCCGAAAAATATGTGCTTCCCGGTGCAACCGTGGTGCTGCCATCGCTTGTCGAGGAGGTTTCGGGCGAACTGCGCGACACAGCGGGAGCACGGCGGACCGATATCACGCTCGATATCGACTCCGGCGTACCCGAAATCAACGGCGACCGCGCGCAGCTTTCGCAAGTCGTCCACAATCTTGTGGGCAACGCGATCAAATATGGTCGGCGAGACGGGCCGGTGACGATCAGCCTGCGCAACGATGGACCGCTGGTGCGCCTCAGCGTCACTGACGAAGGCGAAGGCATTGCGCCGGAACATCTCCCCCGCCTCACCGAGCGCTTCTACCGCGTCGATTCAGGGCGCAGCCGGACGCTGGGCGGCACGGGTCTCGGGCTTGCGATCGTCAAGCACATCGTCGAACGGCATCGCGGACGCCTGGAAATCGTGAGCAAAGTAGGCAAGGGTACAACGGTGTCGGTCATCCTGCCGCCCGCAGCCCGCCCGACTGTCACATAACAGTCACCGTAATGAAACACATTCAGTGCGAATCGCTGTTAGCGCACGTTTAGCCAAACAGGCAGGGGGAGATGGTCACATGATCCGCATCGCAGGTTTCGCCGCCTTTGCGTGTCTCGCGCTTTCGGCATGTGACCCATCGAACAATGCCAGCGTTCGCGATCAGATCCGCGCCGTCGGGTCGTCGACGGTCTTTCCGTTCGCGAAGGCGGTCGCCGGACAGTATGTCAACAAGAACCCCGGCACAAAATCGCCGATTATCGAATCGACGGGGACCGGCGCTGGCATGAAACTGTTCTGCGCCGGTGTTGGCGCCCGCCATCCGGATATCGTGACCGCGTCGCGCCGCATCAAGCGCGCTGAATTCGAACAGTGTCGCGAAAACGGCGTGACGAATGTCGTCGAAATTCAAATCGGGCTCGACGGGATCGCATTCGCCGAATCGAAGCGGGGTGAGGCTATCCCGCTCACCGCGCTCGACGTTTACAAGGCATTGGCGGCGAATCCTTTTGGCAAGCCACAAACGGCCAAGACCTGGAAAGACGTCAATCCCGCGCTTCCTGACAAGGCAATCAAGGTTTACGGTCCGCCCTCGACCTCAGGCACGCGCGATGCCTTGACGGAATTGGTCCTGACTCGCGGTTGCGATGTCGATCCCGCAATGCGTGCGCTTGCCGACACCAACAGCGGTGAACACAAGAAAATCTGCACAACGATCCGTGAGGACGGAGCCTTTGTCGAAGCTGGCGAAAACGACAATCTGATCGTGCAGAAGCTGGCAGGCGACCCTAACGCACTCGGCGTGTTTGGATTTTCGTTCCTTGAAGAAAATCTTGAAACCCTGAATGGGAATTCGCTGAACGGCGTCGTGCCGACATACGAGACCGTCTCCAATTTTACGTATCCCGGCGCGCGGCCTCTCTACATCTATGTCAAGGGCGCTCACCTGAACGCGATCAAGGGTCTGAAGGCCTATGTTGCCGAATTTGCCAGCGCCTGGAACCCGGACGGCTATCTGAAGCGGGCTGGCATGGTCGTCGCGCCATCCGATATCCGTGCCGCCAATGCCGCGCAGGTGACTGCGCTCAAGCCGCTTGATCCAGCCGAGCTGAAATAACCATCGTGGGCGCTACGAAACGGTCCTGCCGATGTCGCTGACGGTATCGATCCTGCTGGCCATCGGGCTGGGCGTGATCGGCTGGATTGCCGCGCGCGCCAAAGCATCGCGCTTCGCAGGCGACGGAACAGCCGCCACGCGGCCCCACTCGCTGCCTGGCTATCACGGCTGGTTCGTTGCCGCGTCGATGATCCTTCCGGCGCTGCTGTTCGTTTCGGCCTGGAGCGCAGTGACGCCGGGGCTGGTGACGGAGCGCGTGCTGACGAGCGCAGCGGCGCAGAGCTTGCCCAGCGACCCGCTCGAGCGCGCCACCATAATCGGCGAGGCGCGAGGTCTCGCTTCAGGCCAGATGGAGGCGGCATTCAACCCGCAGGCCGAGGCACTCGCCCCTGCATTCACGGAAGCGCGAAACTTCTACGGCATGGTGGGGATCGCACTGACGCTGTTGCTCGCGTTTGCGTTCGGGGCGTGGGCCTACACGCGGCTGACCCCCGCATTCCGCGCCCGGACGCGCGTCGAGCGGATCGTCATGCTCGTGCTTCTCACAGCCTCGCTCATCGCTATCCTGACGACCGCCGGGATCGTCGCATCGCTCCTGTTCGAAAGCCTGCGGTTCTTTGCGCAGGTGAACGTGTTCGATTTCCTGTTCGGCACGCGGTGGAGTCCGCAGGCCGCCACGCAGGGCGATCTCAAGGCGCTTGGCGCTGTCCCGCTGTTCTGGGGCACGATTTTTATCGGCGCGATCATCGCGATGATCGTGGCGATCCCGATCGGGCTGATGACGGCGATTTATCTCACGCAATATGCCGCCGCCTCGGTGCGCCGGTGGATGAAACCGCTCATCGAGATCCTCGCGGGCGTCCCGACCGTAGTCTATGGATATTTCGCCGCGCTGACCGTTGCGCCGCGCGTCCGTGACTTTGCCGTCATGCTTGGCATCCCCGGTGCCAGCACCGAAAGCGCGCTCGCCGCTGGCCTTGTCATGGGCATCATGATCATTCCCTTCGTGTCTTCGATGGCCGACGATTCGATCGCCGCGGTGCCGCAGTCGATGCGCGACGGCAGCCTCGCGATGGGCGCGACCACCTCGGAAACGATCCGCAAAGTTATCGTGCCCGCAGCATTGCCGGGCATCGTTGGCGGCGTGCTGCTCGCGGTCAGCCGCGCGATCGGCGAAACCATGATCGTCGTGATGGCCGCGGGCCTTGCCGCGAACATGACCGCCAATCCCTTTGCCAGTGTCACGACGGTCACCACTCAGATCGTCAAGTTGCTCACTGGCGATCAGGAGTTCGACAGTGCCAAGACGCTCGCCGCGTTCGCGCTCGGCCTTGTGTTGTTTATCGTGACGCTCCTGCTCAACATCGTCGCCTTGCGCGTCGTGAAGCGCTATCGCGAAGCTTATGACTGATCTCGTTGCCCAGAGCCCGTCGGCTGATCGGACGCCGCCACCACGCGCGCCCACCGAATGGCGCTCGTCCGTGATGGATCAGCGCATCCGTCGGCGTTACCGCAACGAGCGGCTGTTCAAGCTGGTCGGACTTGGTGCCGTGCTTCTTTCAGCGGGGTTCCTTGCGTTCCTGCTGATCACGATGATTGCCAGCGGCGCGCGTGGGTTCACACGCACCGAAGTGGCCCTGCCGTTCGATTTCAAGGCGCTTAATGTCGATCCGGTCGCTGCCCGCGCGGGCCAGGGGCTTGTCGATGTCCCGGCGCTGGCGGCCGAACGCACGTTCGGCAAGGGCGCGGGTATCGCAGTCTCCGAAAATGGCTGGCTGACGCTGCGCGCGCGGATCAACGCCGATCCGACGATCCTCGATCGCGTCGCGACGATCGCAATTCCCGTTTCATCACAGATCGCCTTCGCCAGCCGCGGCGAAGGCGATCCTGCCAGCCGCGCACTCTACGAACGCCTCGATGCGCAGGGTGCCGTCACAGTCGGATTCAACAGCCAATTCTTCAACCGCAGCGACGCGACCGATCCCACGCAGGTCGGCATCTGGGGCGCGCTTGTCGGGTCAATATTAACGATGTTCATCACGCTCGTCCTGGCGTTTCCGATCGGAGTCCTGTCGGCGATCTATCTCGAGGAATATGCGCCCAAAAACCGCTGGACCGATCTGATCGAGGTTTCGATCAACAATCTTGCCGCCGTCCCCTCGATCATTTTCGGGCTGCTTGGGCTCGCCGTTTTCCTCAACACGATGAACCTGCCGCGCTCGGCTCCAATCGTCGGCGGGCTGACGCTGGCGCTGATGACGATGCCCGTCATCGTGATCGCCGGCCGCAACGCGATCAAGGCAGTGCCGCCCTCAATTCGTGATGCAGCACTCGGCGTTGGCGCGTCGCGCATTCAGGTCGTGTTCGATCACGTTCTACCGCTGGCGCTGCCCGGCATTCTTACCGGAACGATCATCGGCATGGCGCGCGCACTTGGCGAAACTGCACCGCTGCTGATGATCGGCATGCGCGCGTTCGTCGCGACGCCGCCCGGCAGCGTTACCGACCCGGCGACCGTCCTGCCCGTCCAGATTTTCCTCTGGTCGGACGAGGTGAGCCGCGGCTTCATCGAAAAGACTTCGGCGGCCATTCTCGTCCTGCTCGTTTTCTTGCTGACGATGAATGCCGTCGCCATTTATCTGCGCAATCGTTTCGAGACCCGGTGGTGACCAACGACATGACCAGCATTCCCAACGCACCGCCCACCAAGATGTCCGCCCGTGACGTCTCGGTTTATTACGGCACCAAAAAGGCAATCGACAAGGTTTCGATCGACGTCGACATGGAAAACGTGACGGCGTTCATCGGGCCTTCGGGCTGCGGAAAATCGACCTTCCTGCGCACGCTCAATCGGATGAATGATACGGTGGCATCGGCGCGCGTCGAAGGCGATATCACGCTCGATGGCGAGAATATCTACAGCGCGAGCATGGATGTCGTCCAGCTGCGCGCCCGCGTCGGCATGGTTTTTCAAAAGCCCAATCCCTTTCCAAAATCGATTTACGAAAACGTGGCTTATGGTCCGCGCATTCACGGGCTGGCCGCCTCCAAGAGCACTATGGACGCCATCGTCGAGGAATCGCTGGTCCGCGCGGGGCTGTGGGATGAAGTGAAAGACCGGCTTGCCGAAAGCGGCACGGCACTGTCGGGCGGGCAGCAGCAGCGCCTGTGCATTGCGCGCGCAATCGCGGTCGATCCCGAAGTCATCCTCATGGACGAGCCGTGCTCGGCGCTCGATCCGATCGCGACCGCCAAGATCGAGGAACTGATTCACGCGCTGCGTGGCCGATACGCCATCGTGATCGTGACGCACAACATGCAGCAGGCGGCACGCGTTTCGCAGCGAACCGCGTTCTTCCATCTCGGCACGCTGGTCGAATATGGCGTCACGTCCGATATCTTCACCAATCCCCGGCAGGAGCGGACGAAGGACTATATCACCGGCCGTTACGGATAATGGAATAGATCATGGCCGCAGGCACCGAACACACGGTCAAGGCATTCGACGAGGATATCGGCGAGCTGCGCGGCTTGATCGCCGAAATGGGTGGCCGTGCCGAAGCCGCGATCGACAGCGCGATGATTGCCCTTGCGCGCGGCGACACCGCGCTCGCCGCGCAAGTCGTGCGCGACGATGCGCGGATCGACGCGATCGAAACCGAGGTTGAAAAGCTCGCGGTCAAGATCATTGCGCTGCGCGCGCCGATGGCGGACGATCTGCGCGAGGTGGTCGCCGCACTGAAGATCGCCGGTGTGATCGAGCGGATCGGCGACTATGCCAAGAACATCGCCAAGCGCGTCAGCGTTCTGCAGGCCTACCGAAAGATCGAGCCCATCTCGGTGCTGCCTGCCATGGCCAATGTCGCGAGCGAAATGGTGCATGACGTGCTCGACGCGTTTGCCGCGCGCGATGCCGATGCCGCAGCCCGCGTCTGCGCCCGTGACCGCGAGGTCGATGATTTCTACAACTCCATCTTTCGCGCGCTTGTCACATATATGATGGAGAACCCGCCGACGATTACCGGGGCGGCGCACCTTCTTTTCATCGCCAAGAACATCGAGCGCATCGGCGATCATGCAACGAACGTCGCCGAGATGGTCTATTTCGCCGCGACGGGAAATTATCTGGCCGGGCGCGACCGCGGCGAAACCGATCTGGACGAGAGGACTGAGTGATGGCGCGCGCAAAGATGCTTCTGGTGGAAGACGATGCGGCGCTCGCCGAGCTCCTCGTCTATCACTTCAAGCGCGAGGATTTCGACGTCGCGCAGACCCCCGATGGCGAGGAAGCGCTGCTCCTTGCCCAGGAAAGCCCGCCGGACATCGTCCTGCTCGACTGGATGGTTGAGGGACTTTCAGGCATCGAGGTCTGCCGTCGGCTTCGTCGCATTCCCGAAACCGCAAACGTGCCGATCATCATGCTGACGGCGCGCGGCGAAGAAGAAGACCGAGTGCGCGGCCTCGAAACCGGTGCCGATGACTACGTCACCAAGCCGTTTTCGCCGCGCGAGCTCGTTGCGCGCGTCGGCGCCGTGCTGCGCCGGGTACGTCCCGCACTGGCGGGCGAGGCGCTGATCTACGCCGATATCGAGATGGACACCGTGGGCCACAAGGTGAAGCGCTCGGGCAGTACCGTGGCGCTCGGCCCGACCGAGTTCCGGCTGCTCAAGCACTTCCTCGAACATCCCGGCTGGGTCTTCTCGCGCGAGCGCCTGCTCGATAGCGTCTGGGGGCATGACAGCGACATCGAGCCGCGCACGGTCGACGTCCACATCCGGCGCTTGCGCAAGGCGATCAACGAGGGCGGCCGCCCCGACATCATCCGCACGGTGCGCTCGGCGGGGTATGCGCTTGATGCGGATGGGCGGCTTTAGCGGTCACTTTGCGGGCCGAACGGTCCGTTTCCGGGGCAAGATGCGGAAACTAAAGACCGTCCAGCCGCATTGATCCAATAGGTCGCAACCAAAGTATGCGATGTTGTTGGAGATCACCTATGAAAAGTCTCGCCATTTTTGCCGCGATGACGATGGCCGCCGGGGCGTTCGCGCAGACGACCCCACCAGTGAGCGCACCGCCCGCCACCGATCCGATGCCCGCGCCCGCGCCCGCGCCGACCGGCGACACGGAGCCTGCCGATCCGGCAATGCCTATGCCCGGAGCCGAAGGCAATGCACCGGTGCCGCCCGCGCCAGCGGCGGAAATGCCGACCGAACCCACAGCGCCCGCCGGAACGCCGCAACCGCCGACCGTTACGGACGCCGGTCAGCCGATGACGGCACCCCCGCCCCCACCTCCGCTGGCATCCTATCCGCGCTGCTCGCGCACGGTTACCGATAGTTGCGTTCAGGATATGTCCCGCGAATCGGATCGGCGTGGCGGTCCTCCCGCACGCAAGCGTTCAAGTCGGCGCGGCTGACCTTACTCAGCGACAAGCTTCAAGAGGCGGCGTTCGAGTGGGGCGAGCACTGGCGCAAGTTCATGGCCCCGCTTGAGCACCGCGCCACTTTCGGCAATGAGCGCCCATTGTCCTTGGCGGTTTTGCAACGCAGGTCGCTTTTCCACGCGGACTTCGGGGCGTTCGGTCGCCCGGCGGAACGCCATGAAAATGGCGGCATCGCGCCCGAGATGAAGTCCGTAATCGCGCCAGTGGCCCGCGGCGACCATGCGCCCGTATAAATCAAGGATGCGGTTGAGTTCGGGCCGGTCGAAGGCAATTTGCAGCGGATGCCCGCGCAAAGGGATGACGTCACCCATCAGGCGATGGCCAATCGCTGTTCCGGCATCACGCGCTCTTCTTGCTCTCGTCTCGGTCGAGCATCGCCGCGAGCTTCGCCCGCAAGGCTTCGACTTCGCATTTCAGGATTTCGAGCTGCTGCGTTGCCGGGTCGAAACGCTCGCTGCACGGCGTGCCATAGGGCACGAAGCCCGACTGCGCCTCGACCAGCGTGGACCGCGCCGGAATTCCGACCATCGTAGCGCCTTCGGGCACGTCTTTGGTCACGACCGAGTTCGCCCCAACGCGGGCATTGTCTCCAACGGTGATCGGTCCCAGCACCTGCGCGCCCGATCCGATGATCACACCATTGCCCAGCGTCGGATGCCGCTTGCCGGGCACGCCGTTCGCCGGGTTGGTGCCGCCCAGCGTCACGCACTGGTAGATGGTCACATCGTCGCCGATGTCCGCCGTCTCGCCGATCACGGTGAAGCCGTGGTCGATGAAGAAATTCCGGCCGATCCGAGCCCCGGGATGAATGTCGATCGCGGTAAAAAACCGGCTGATGTGGTTGACCAGCCGCGCCAGCCACCAGAGTTCGCCGATAAACAGCCAATGTGCAACACGGTGGAATCCCAGCGCCCAGACGCCGGGATACAGCATGACCTCCCACCGCGAGCGCGCGGCCGGATCGCGCGCCTTGATCGAATCGAGATAGGCGATCAGGCCATTGAACATCGCCAATCTCCCTCTAAACGTTGCAACGATTTAAGACTTAGCAGCGGCGATGCAAGCCGGAGGCGGACAACCAAAATTGTCATAATGCTGAACTAGGGCTAATCTCTAGCCTTGGAATGGAGTATAAAACCGGATGTTCGACGTCTCGGCGATCAACTGGCAGGACGTATGGCCGTTTATCGCTGTCGGTTTTGCGGCCCAGCTGGTCGATGGCGCGCTCGGGATGGCGTTTGGCGTGATCGCGACCACTGCCCTGCTGCTGCTGGGCATTCCGCCTGCTCTCGCCACGAGTTATGTTCACGTCATCAAAACCTTCACCGGTGCCGCAAGCGGGGTCAGCCACATCCTCCATCGCAATGTCGATTGGCTGCTGTTCCTCCGGCTGTCGGTCGCCGGGGTCGCTGGCGGTGTCGGCGGAGCGCTGCTGCTTTCGCACCTCCACCTGGCCGACGCCAATTTCGCGCGACCGTTCGTGTTCGCTTACCTGGTATTGATCGGCCTGTTCATTCTGTGGCGCGGCATTGGCTACAAAATCGCGCGCGAGCGGCGCGCGCGCGTGGTCGAGCCGATCGCGGCGGTCGGCGGCTTCCTCGATGCGACGGGTGGTGGCGGGTGGGGACCGGTGGTGACATCGAACCTGCTGCTGCAAGGCAACAATCCGCGGATGACCGTCGGCACCGTCAACTCCGCCGAGTTCGTGCTCGCCGTTGCGGTGACGATCACCTATCTGCTGTCGCTCGGGATCAAGGATTTGACCGCGCCGGTCATTGGCCTGCTGATCGGTGGTGTGGCGGCAGCACCGCTCGGGTCGTTGCTGACGCGACACATCCCCGCGCGGCAGATGATGATCATCGTCGGGATCCTGCTGACAGCAATCAGTCTCTTTGGTTTGTATCGCGTCTTGGTGCCCTGAGCCAGCGCGCCGCCGCGTCCGAATCCAAATCGCGCGCCTCGACCCACGCATCGCGACCATCGGCAAAGCGCTCGCGCTTCCAGAAGGGCGCGTCGGTTTTCAGCCGATCGATGAGATAGGCGCACGCCTCAAGCGCGGCAGCGCGATGCGGTGCCGCTGTCCCGACGAACACGATTGCCTCGCCCGGTGTCAGCGTGCCCACCCGGTGCACGATCGTCGCGCCGCTCAGCGCCCATCGCGCCATGGCTGCCGTCGCAAGCGTCTCGAGCGCGGCCTGCGTCATCGCCGGATAATGTTCGAGCGTCAGCGAAACCAGTCCGCCGTCCCCGCGCACAATGCCGACGAAACTGGCAATGCCGCCGACCCCCGGGTTCGACAGCCGCGCGATCTCCGCGCCGACATCGAACGGTTCGCGCTCGACACGGACGGCAATCATCCCCCCGTCACCGGCGGGAAAAACGCAATCTCGCGCGCGCCCGCCACGGGGGCTGCGAAATCGACCATCGCCTGATCGACGGCGACGCGCAGTCGCGAACGATCCGAAAACGCCGCAGCATGCCCGAAACTCCGTGCCGCCAGCCGGTCAGCGACATCACTGACCGTCACCACCGACGCCTCAATTGCGAACCGCTCCGCATCGGTTCCGACAACCTCGCGGACCCAGGCAAAATAGAGGATCGTCACTTCGGCCATCTTCAATCCATATGCTTCAGGCCGACGCGGAGATAATCCCAGCCGGTGACCAAAGTCAGCGCCGCCGCCGCCCAGAGCGCGCCAACACCGGCGAGCTTGATCCAGTGGAACTGCGGCAAAGCGCCCGCGAGGATCAGCGCGCCGAGCGCGACCATCTGCAGCGCGGTTTTCCACTTCGCAAGTTGTGAGACCGGCATCGACACCCGCAGGTCAGCAAGGAACTCGCGTAATCCCGAAACGGCGATCTCGCGGATGAGGATCACCAGCGCCGGAATGAGGTTCAGGCCGGTTATCGAGGCCGCTTCGTCGCGCGTGCCGACCAGCATGATGATGACGGCGGCGACCATGATCTTGTCGGCGATCGGATCGAGAAAAATCCCGAGCCGGGACACCGTTCCCTGCGCGCGGGCCAGATAGCCGTCGAAATAGTCGGTGATGCCCATCAGGCAGTAGAGGCCGAAGCCCAGCGCATAGCCCAGTTCCCAGCCCGGAAACCAGAGCAGCGCGACGAGCAGCGGAACGGTCACGATGCGTGACAGTGTCAGGATGTTCGGCAGGCTCAGCATGGGCGCAACCTCCGTTATAGCGTTTGGCGCAACACGCAAAGCTGGCTATGGCCGCCGCGAATACCCCCGCAAGGATGCTCGCCACCTCATGCAAATGTCGCTCGCGCTGCTCGGCAAGCGCCGTTTCCTGCCGCTGTTCGTGACCCAGTTTCTCGGTGCGATGAACGACAATCTGTTCAAGAACGCAATGGTGCTGTTCGTCATCTACAATATCTACCGCGATCCGCGGCAGGAAGAATTCTTCAGCGGCATCGCGACCGCGATCTCGATCCTGCCGTTCTTCCTGCTCTCGGCAATCGCCGGGCAGCTCGCCGACGCTTATGACAAGGCCCGCGTCATCCGTCTGGTGAAGACCGCCGAGATCGGTATCATGCTCGTGGGGGCCGCCGGGCTGCTGCTCGCAAACATCCCGATCATGCTCGTCGCGCTCTTCGCGCTCGGCGTGCACTCGAGTTTCTTCGGTCCGATCAAATATGCGATCCTGCCGCAGCATCTGGAGCCCGATGAAATCCTCGGCGGCACCGGCCTTGTCGAGGCGGGCACCTATATCTCGATCCTCACCGGCACGATCATTGCCGGCTTCATCAGTCATCAGTTTGCCGCCGCGCTCATCATGGTCTTTGCGGTTCTGGGGTGGATCACCGGGCGTTACGTGCCCCCTGCCCCGCCGGTCGGCGTACCCGACAAGGTCGACTGGAATATTTTTCGTGCCTCGTACACCGTGGTGATGGCCACGTTGAAAGTGCGCCGCCTGTTTCTTGCGATCCTGTCGATCAGTTTTTTCTGGGCGATCGGCGTCGTGCTGTTCATCCAGTTTCCACCGCTTGTCAAAAACGTGCTGACGTCGGACAAGAGCGTCGCCAGCCTGTTCCTTGCGATCTTCTCGGTCGGGATCGCCATCGGATCGATCGCGATCAACCGGCTGCTGCAAGGCGAAATTTCGGCGAAATACTCGCCGGTCTCGGTGATCGTGATGGGCGGGTTCGTCATCGCTTTCCACGTGATCGCCAAGCAGTGGCAGGTCGATACCAGCGGCAGCCTCTATGACTTTTGGGAATTCCTCGCGCACGATGGCGCAATACCGCTCGTCATCACGTTGCTCGGCATCGCCATTGCAGGAGGCATGTTCGTGGTGCCGCTCTATGCGTTCCTGACGACGACTGTTCCCAAGAGCGAGACCGCACGCTCGGTAGGCGCGAACAATCTGGTCAATGCCGGCTGCATGGTCGCAGGCTCGGGCGTCGCCATCGCGCTCAGCGCATTTGGGGTGTCGGCGGTCGATCAGTTCATCCTGACCGCAGTCATGTGCCTCGTATCAGCCTGGCTCGCCTGGCTGCTCCACAAGGCCGTCGATTGAACGGATAGCCATACTGGACTCCCCTCCACGCCTTCGTGGAGGCGTTGGGGGTGGTTCTTCTTGCTCACGTCACCGGCGAAAACGGAGAAGAGCCCACCCCCAACCCCTCCCGGAAGGCCGGGAGGGGAGCAAGAAAAACGCGATTTAGGGCAGGACAATTGGGGCACGGCCTTCCGGTACGCCGAAGACCGTGCCCCTTTCATCCGCTGCGCAAGTCTGGGTCGCTGGCCATAGGGGGGCCGCCTGCGCAGGAACGATGGTTTAGCGGCGCCGCGTGACGACGCGCGCGCGCTGCGCACCCGAGGGCCGCGTGACATCGACCGAACGGGTCGTCTGGCCACCACTGCGCGCGACCACGACGTTGCGATCATAAACCGTGGCACCGCTGCCGTTAACGATGGTCTGACCGGCGGTGTAACCGCTGCCATCGCCATTGCGCACGCGCTGGCCCGTGCCGGTGTAGGTCTGGCCATTGAAGCGCGTCGCAGCGCCGGAGGCGGTATAGCCCGTTTCGGTCCGCGTGCGGCTGTAGTCGCGGCTCGCCGTCGCCCCGTCGCTCTTGCGGGTCAGGTCGGTCGAACGGGTCAGCGAGCCTGCTGCGGGATCGCGAACGATGGTCCGGGTGCCGGAAACTTTGGGGCCGTCAACGGTAACAATGCGCGTGGCGGGCTCGGCAAAGGCTGCGGTTGCGGCAACAGTGCTGGCGGCGAACATCATAAAGGCTTTCATGAACAATACTCCCGAACTTGGAAGCAGCGGCATCGTGCAGCGGCGTTCCGAAACCCTAACGCGGGAGCGAACCATTCCCTTCGTCGGATGGCTCGATCGCAGGCGGTGCCTCCGTCGCTGCGGCGCGCGCAGCCCGGCGCTCTGCCGCCCGCTTGCGGATGAAGTCGACGATTTCAGGATTTTCAGCGAGCAACGCGCGCCGCTCCTGCTGGCGCTCCCGCAGCGCCGCCTGCAAGTCGGGTCGCTCAGCCAGAAACGCGCGCCGCTCGGGGCTGGGCGGTATCCGGCGCAGTGTGCGAATATCGGGATTGTCGCGAACGAAGTCGATCTCGCGCGCTACAGCCTTCTTGATAGCGGGCACGACCTGCGGATTCGCCTCGACAAAGGCCCGGCGTGCCGCCCGGCGCTCTGCCTGCGCCGCAAGGCGCGCGCCCGGATCGAAGCGCGGCGCGATCGGCCCCGGATCGGCGATCAGCGGTTCGGCTGAAGGTTCGGGCGCAGCAACGACAGGCTTCAGCGCGACCTGCACCGCCGGTTTCGCCGCAATGGCGGGCTTAGGCTTGGGCGTCGGCTCAGGCGCAAGCATCGCGGTCAGCACCGGCACGCGAATGCCCGCCGCACCAAGCAGCCCCGAAGCGACCGCCGCCGCACTCAGCGCACCCGCCGCTACGGTGCCGATCATCACCCGCCGCGCCAGTTTCCAAGTTCCGCGCCGATCACGACGGGCAGGCACGCGCGGCAGCGATGCCGTCGCAACAATGCGATCCACAAACCCAGCGCGCGCCGCAGGCACATCGAACCGGTCAAGCGCGGCGGCCAGTTCAGGCGAGAAATCACGGCGGCTCATCGGTCGTCCCCAATCGTCGCGTCGCTCGCCAGTGCGCGCTTCAATGCCCCCCGCGCGCGCAGCAACAGCGATTCGAAAGCTTTCACATTCATCTCCAGCATGCCCGCAGCAACCGCATTGGGATGGTCCTCATAATAGGTCAGCACGATCGCTGCCCGCTGTCGGTCGGGCAGCGCCGCAATCGCCGCAACCACAGCGGCGCGCGCCTGCGCCGCCACGATCGTTTCGGGTGCGAGCGGTGCGTCGTCGATCCGCTCGGGCACCGCTTCGTCGCTCGCAAAACGCCGCCGCCGCAACCGGTCGAGGCACTGGTTCATCGTCACCCGCGTGAGCCAGGCAGCGATCCCGCTGCTCCCCGCCTCCCAGCGCCCGGCATGCTGCCAGAGCCGGGTCAGCGCTTCCTGCGCCACGTCCTCGGCCTCGCTCGCGTCGCCGATCATCCGCCAGGCGATGCGGAAAAGCGCATGCGAATGCGCCTCGACAATTACCCGAAACGCAGCGGCATCGCGCCGGGTGACGCGCGCCATCAGCGCATCGTCATCCTCTGCCTGCGGGGCCTCCGCAATAACTGCCGCGCTCGCCACACTCATCGTCCGTCCGTTGCGGGCTTCTGGACTAAACGCGCGGGCTGAACAAATCCTTCGGACTCAGGCGATAAATCCCGAAAATGCCAGAAACGCGGCGCAAAAGGTGAGCAAGAAGAGCTTGCGGTCGCTCATCGGCTGAGGACCGATCGGATCGAGGCGCGGCGGTGGCATGATTTGCCGCAGCCAATGGCGCGCGGCTTCGTTGGTGAGGACAAGCGGTCTGGTCATAGCCAGGAGTTAACGCTCGGCTAACCAAATCGGCCATCGGCAATGAGGGTTAACGACTGTGCCGTAGCGGGACGGCTCAGATCATCGCCATGCCGCCATTCACGTGCAGCGTCTGCCCAGTCACATATCCCGCCTCACGGCTCGCGAGAAAGGCAACAGCGGCGGCCACATCGCTGCCCCCGCCCAGCGTGCCCGCCGGGATCCGCGCGATCAGCGCATCCTTTTGCACATCGGGCAGGCCATCGGTCATCGCGCTTGCGATAAAGCCGGGGGCCACGCAGTTCACAGTGATGTTGCGGCTGGCGAGCTCCTGCGCGAGGGCTTTCGACATGGCGGTCAGCCCGCCCTTGGAGGCGGCGTAGTTCGCCTGGCCGGGATTGCCGGTCGCGCCGACGACGCTGGTGATCGAAATCACGCGGCCAAAGCGCGCCTTCATCATCGGTTTGGCGGCGGCGCGGATCAGCCGGAACGCTGCTTCGAGGTTCACGCGGATCACCGTATTCCAGTCGTCATCTTTCATCCGGATCACCAGATTGTCGCGCGTCACGCCGGCATTGTTAACCAAAATGTCGAGCCTGCCTCCGAGTGCCTCAACCGCGCGCGGGATCAATCCATCGACAGCGGCAGCATCGGAAAGGTCGCAAGGCACGATCACGGACCCGGCAAGCTCGGCGGCGACTTCGGCAAGCGCCGCCTCACGCGTGCCCGAAAGCGCAACCGTCGCGCCTTGCCCCGCCAGCCCGCGCGCCACCGCCGAGCCGATTCCGCCCGAAGCTCCCGTCACCAGCGCGGTCATTCCGGTCAGATCAAACATGCATCCTCCTCAGCGTCGCGGGTCACCAAACCCGCAGTTCACAGTGCACCGATAATCGCCTCGATGTCGGCCATCGTCACCACGCTGCGCTGTGCGACATCGGGCGCGATGCGTCGGATCATCGGGCCGAGCACCTTGCCGCCGAACTCGACAAATTCAGTGACCCCCGCCTCGCTCATCGCGAGCACGCTTTCGCGCCAACGCACCATGCCGGTAACCTGATCGACCAATTGCGCGCGAATGCGGTCGGGATCGGTCACGGGGGCCGACGTGACATTGGCGTAGAGCGGGACCAGCGGTGCCTGAATCTGCGCCGTGGCGAGCGCTTCGGCCATCACCGGCGCAGCGGGCGCCATCAGCGCGCAGTGGAACGGAGCCGAAACCGGCAACGTAATCGTGTGTTTGGCACCGCGCTCGCGCGCCAGCCGCATGGCCCGCGCGATGGGTTGCACGTGCCCCGAAATGACAACCTGCCCCCCGCCATTATCGTTTGCGATCGCGCAAATCTCGCCCTGTGCAGCGGCCGCGACAACCTCTTGCACGACTTCGAAATCGAGTCCGATCAACACCGCCATCGCGCCCTCGCCAACCGGCACTGCCGCCTGCATCGCAGCCCCGCGCGTGCGCAGCAGACGTGCCGTCGTTGCAAGATCGATCGCCCCTGCAGCACAGAGCGCCGTATATTCCCCGAGCGAATGTCCGGCGACATAGTCAGCCTTATCGGCCAGCCGGATACCGCCTTCGGTTTCGATCACGCGCAAGGTCGCCATGGCATTCGCCATGATCGCCGGTTGCGCATTTTCAGTCAGCATCAGCGCATCGTCAGGGCCGGTGCTCATCAGTTTGAACAGCGCCTGGCCCAGCGCCTCGTCCACTTCGCCGAAAACCTCGCGGGCGGCGGCGCTGGCGTCGGCAAGCACCTTGCCCATGCCGACGACCTGGCTCCCCTGCCCCGGAAAAATAAATGCGCGCATGATCGTTACTCGATTTGTAGGCGCGTTTTTACGCGAGGGTTGCAGTTACCGGCAATGGCGCGAACTCACTTTGCCTTCGTCTGAAAGTAGCCGCCACAGCGCTTTCCGCCAAACAGCGTGCTGCCCGTTCCGAAACGCGCAGGGCTGATTGTGGCGGCTACGGGCGATACAGTCGTCTGAAGCATGCGCCGTTTGACCATGGCGACCGCCTCAGCCAACCCCTTTTCGTCAGCGGCAAGAAGCGCTGGCGGCGGAACCCCATCGAAAAAGTCGACCGGGGAGCCGCGGGTCGATGTGCGACCGGTCGAAATCGCCATCTGGGTCAGCTCTGCAAGCTGCTTGTCGGCTTGGAAATCGCCAAGATAGCTCACTTCCCCCGGCTTGACCGTGAATTGAAGACTCGCGTCCTGAAAGCACAAGGTCCACCAGTCCTGTCGACTGAAACTTGTAATCGCATAGGTTCCTGGCTTCAGAGCGAGCGCCAGAAACCCATCGGCAAAGAGTTTGGGCCGGGAGGCCAGAATAGCAGACCCCCCAAGCAGTCCGCCTTTCATCTGCTGAGCAACGGGATCGTAAATCTGCAACAGCAGCCGGTATGACGTTCGGTGCATGGGCGGCAACGGGAGATCGGGTGATTTGATGAGGATGGCACCCATTTCCGACTGCGGCGTGATTGCGATTTTTGCTACCTCCTGCTCCGCACGCAATCCAGAAGGCGCTGCCACCAACACGACCGCCAGGGTCAACTGTCTGAAGATCGTTGTCATTGTCCCCGCTCCCTACCCTATGTGTGCCTACCAGCGCCGAAGAAGGCAATCGCAAGAATCGCTTGCCAAAAGGCGATGTCGGACTTAACCCCTCGGCTCGAAGAGAGCCGGAGAGGCGTTGCCATCGGGGCGCGTCAGCGATCGGTATGGAAGGATACACCCAGCATGGCTCTTTACGAGCATGTGTTTCTCGCGCGTCAGGATCTGGCTCAGGCTCAGGTCGATACGCTTGCGGAAACCGCGACCAAGATCATCGAAGACAATGGCGGCAAGGTCATCAAGACCGAAACGTGGGGCCTGCGCAGCTTGGCTTACCGCATCGCCAAGAACCGCAAGGCGCATTACGTCATGCTCGAATTCGACGCGCCGGGCGATGTCGTGTCCGAGCTCGAGCGCCAGACGCAGATCAGCGAAGACGTGATCCGTTACATGACGATTCGCGTCGACGAGCACGAAAGCGGCCCATCGGCGATGATGCGCCGCCAGGATCGCGACCGTGAGCGCAGCGATCGTGGCGACCGGCCCGACCGTGGTGACCGTCCGGATCGTGATCGCGGCGACCGTGGTGACCGGGGCGATCGCCCCCGCCGTGACGACCGCGAAGCGGCTTGAGGGAGTAGACAGACATGGCCCGCCCATTTTTCCGCCGCCGCAAGAGCTGCCCCTTCGCCGCGAAGGATGCGCCGCGCATCGATTACAAGGACGTCCGCCTGCTGCAGGGCTTCGTCTCCGAGCGCGGCAAGATCGTGCCCTCGCGCATCACCGCCGTCAGTGCCCCCAAGCAGCGCGAACTCGCCCAGGCGATCAAGCGCGCGCGGCACCTCGGCCTCCTCCCCTATGTCGTGAAGTGAGCTGAACGATGGAAGTTATCCTGCTCGAACGCGTCGAAAAGCTCGGTGCCATCGGTGACGTCGTTTCGGTGAAGAACGGCTTTGCGCGCAATTTCCTGCTGCCGAACAAGAAGGCGCTGCGCTCGAACGCCGCCAATCTTAAGCTGTTCGAGGCCAACAAGGCCAAGATCGTCGCTGACAACGACGCCAAGCGCGGCGAAGCCGAAGCTGCGGCCAAAACGGTCGACGGCAAGGCAGTGACGCTGATCCGTCAGGCGTCGAATACCGGCCAGCTCTACGGCTCGGTCGCGGTGCGTGACATTATCGACGCACTTGAAGGCGACGGGGCCAAGCTGCTCAAGAACCAGGTTGTGCTCAACAAGCCGATCAAGGCGATCGGTATTTACGACGTCAAGGTGCAGCTGCACCCCGAAGTCGCGGTTACGATCAAGGTCAATGTCGCGCGTTCGCCCGAAGAGGCTGATCTCCAGTCGCAGGGCGTCGATGTCATGTCGGCCATGTTCGAGAAGGACGAGGCCGGTTTCACTGAAGATTATGATCCGAATGCGGAGCCCGGCGATATCGTTACGGATTCCGTCGAAACCGAGCCGACCCCGGCTTAAATCGCCGCATTTCTGCCGGTTGGCGCTCGCACCGACCGGCAGAGACCGCTTGCAAGGGGCGTCGGTCGCGCTATCAGCCGCGGCATGACCATGCCCTCCCCGCTGTTCGATCGCCTCCGCCTGCCAATCATTGGCTCGCCGCTTTTCATCGTGTCCGGTCCCGAGCTGGTCATTGCGCAGTGCAAGGCCGGGATCGTGGGCAGCTTCCCGGCGCTCAACGCACGCCCGCAGACCCTGCTCGACGAGTGGCTGCACCGGATCACCGAAGAGCTGGCCGAGCACAACCGCACGCACCCCGAGCGCCCCGCCGCGCCGTTTGCGGTCAACCAGATCGTTCACAAGTCGAACGACCGCCTCGACGCCGATCTCGCCACCTGCGCGAAATGGCAGGTTCCGATCGTCATCACCTCGCTTGGTGCGCGCGAGGATTTGAACACCGCGGTGCACAGCTGGGGCGGCATCACCTTCCATGACGTGATCAACGATCGCTTCGCCCGCAAGGCGATCGAAAAAGGCGCCGACGGTCTGGTGCCTGTCGCCGCCGGTGCGGGCGGCCATGCCGGAACCCAGTCGCCGTTTGCATTGATGAACGAAATCCGCGCCTGGTTCGACGGTCCGGTCGCACTTTCGGGTGCAATCGCGCACGGTCGTTCGGTGCTCGCCGCGCAGGCGTCGGGTGCCGATTTCGCCTATATCGGCTCAGCCTTTATCGCGACCACCGAAGCAAACGCCGATGCCGGTTACAAACAGGGCATCGTCGAGAGCAGCGCCGCCGACATCGTCTATTCGGATCTTTTTACCGGGGTGCATGGCAATTATCTGCGCCGCTCGATCGAGGCCGCCGGGCTCGATCCCGACAATCTCCCGCAAGGCGACTATAAGACGATGAACTTCGGCCAGAGCGACAACACCCCGGCCAAGGCGTGGCGCGATATCTGGGGTTCGGGCCAGGGCATTGGCTCGGTGGCAGCCACGATGAGCGTTGCCGATTATGTCGATCAGCTCGAACGCGAGTATCACGCCGCCAAGGCCGATCTCATCGGCCGCCTGCGCTAGGGCGCGCGCTCGGCCATCATCGAGCGCAACAAGGGCTGCATTCTGGAATCGAATCGTGCCAGCACGGATTGCGGGCCCACGGTATCGAAATGCGTGACCAGCGTGTGACCGTCCCAACGATGAAGCGCATAAGCCGGAGGATCGTCGGCCAGCATTGGCCGGTCGTCGGGGCACTCGATATCGACCGGCGAAAGATCGAGAACGATCTGCGGCGCGGTTGCTGCGCAAACAGCGATCGTCGTCATGTTCCAGCGGCAAGTGAGCGGCCGGTGCAGATGGCCGCACATCACGCCGACAATATTGGTGCGCCCAGCGATACACTCCTGAAAACGCGCAACCCAAGGCGCATCGTTGGCAACGTCCAGCCAGTCGATGCCGACAGCAACCGGCGGATGATGCATGACAATTGCGGTTGGGCGCTCGGGTTGTTCGCTTAGGCGTGCCGAGAGCCAGCGTGCGCGCACGCTGCAAAATGCCCCGCCGTGTCGCCCTTCTTCAAGCGTATCGAGGACGAGAATGCGCAAGTCGCCCTGATCGATTTCATACTGGCAAAAACCCTTAGCCAGCGGAATTTCGGGAAAGACCGAAGCAAAATTGGCGCGAACGTCGTGATTGCCGAGACAGGGCCAAGGATGCAGTCCTTTCGATTCGAAGGCGTCGCGAACCGCCCGATAGCTCTCAACATCACCATGCTCGACGAGGTCGCCGGTCGCGAACACCATATCCGGGCGGACACGCATCGCGGCAATATATCCAAGCACCGCATCGAGTCGCCTGCGGTTGGTTTCGCCCTCATTGCCCGGATCGAATCCCAGATGGAGATCGGTGACCTGCGCAATGAGCATACCCACTCCATCTACCCCCGGTTCATCGAGGATGGCTTGGCAAAAGCGGATACGTCAATGCCCGGTTGGGCAGCATCTGCGCCAGCCAATCCTTGCTATTGTATCCCTCTTAAAGCATTGCTCGGCAGCTATGGCGACGAATTGGACCCCTAAGAGTTGGACTGCGCATGAAGCGCGCCAGCTTCCCGAATATCCCGATGCGACGGCGCTGGCGGCAGCCACCACGGCCATCGCCAATTTTCCGCCGCTCGTGTTTGCTGGCGAAGCGCGCAACCTGACCGCCGATCTCGCGCGTGTCGTGCGCGGCGAGGCATTTCTGCTGCAAGGCGGCGACTGCGCGGAGTCGTTTGCCGAATTCCATCCGAACAACATCCGCGACACGTTTCGCGTCATCCTCCAGATGGCAGTCGTCCTTACCTTTGCGTCCAAGCTGCCGACGATCAAGCTCGGTCGCATGGCGGGTCAGTTTGCCAAGCCGCGATCGACCGCGACCGAGGACAAGGGCGAGCTGAGCCTTCCAAGCTACCGCGGCGACATCGTCAACGACATTGCGTTCGAAGCGGCGGGACGCACGCCCGATCCGCAACGCATGGTGCAGGCCTACAACCAGTCCGCCGCCACGCTCAATTTGTTGCGGGCGTTTGCAAGCGGTGGCTACGCCAACCTGCATCAGGTTCACGCCTGGACGCATGATTTCATGAGCCGCAGCCCGTGGACCAAGCAATACCGCGACGTGGCCGACCGCATCGGCGAAGCGCTCGATTTCATGAATGCCTGCGGGATCAATCCCGAGACTGTGCCGCAGTTGAAGGGCACACAGTTCTACACCAGCCATGAGGCCCTGCTTCTCCCTTATGAGCAGGCACTGACCCGGCAGGACAGCCTGACCGGCGACTGGTATGACACTTCGGCGCATTTCCTGTGGATCGGAGACCGGACGCGCTTCGAAGGCTCGGCACACGTCGAGTTTCTGCGCGGCATCGGCAATCCGATCGGTCTGAAATGCGGGCCGAGCCTCGCGCCCGATGAGTTGCTCCGCCAGCTTGACCTGCTCAATCCCGGGCGCATCCCCGGGCGCATGACGCTGATAACGCGCTATGGCCATGACAAGATCGAGGTTGCGCTCCCCGCCCTCGTTCGGGCGGTAACGCGCGAGGGGCATCCAGTCGTCTGGTCGTGCGATCCTATGCACGGCAACGTCATCAAGACGCCTTCGGGCTATAAGACCCGGCCGTTTGAGCGAATTCTCGCCGAGGTCCGGGGTTTCTTTGCGGTCCACCGCGCCGAGGGAACCTTTGGCGGCGGCATCCATGTCGAGATGACCGGCCAGAACGTCACCGAATGCACCGGCGGCGCGATGGACGTGACGCAGATGGATCTGGCCGATCGCTACCACACGCATTGCGATCCCCGCCTCAATGCCGGACAAAGCCTTGAACTCGCGTTCCTGCTGGCGGAAATGCTCAACGCCGAGCTGAAGGATCGCCGCGCCGCAGCTTGACGCGGCGGGATAGGCTTCATAGGTCCGCGCTTCGGCCCCTTCGTCTAGCGGTTAGGACGCGGCCCTCTCACGGCTGAAACACGGGTTCGATTCCCGTAGGGGTCACCAGCTTTTCCGCCGTTTTTTTGGTCTCGCGGGCGGGCTTACTTAATAGATATCTTATAAGCGCTCTTGGCGCGCGGCCATTGACCTGCCTCAAGACCGGCATATCGGGACCTTGGGTCTAGGTCACCGACTCATAAAGCGCATCCAGATTTTTGCTGAGGCGAGCTTGATGAGGCCGAGATAGTTTTCTGCGTGTTTTTCATAGCGGGTTGCGATGGCGCGGAAGTGTTTGAGCTTGCTGAAG
>JBJXFA010000099.1:0-58805 GCA_046153865.1 Sphingomonadaceae bacterium | reverse complement strand
CACCACCCCACGAAGCCACGAAGAGAAAACAATTCAGTCGCGCATGGCGCGAATCGCTGCCCCTGTCGCGAACGGCGCGACGGCGAGCAGCAGCAGCGAGGCGGCGGCGAGCAATTTCAGTCCGCCGACACCCGATGGCCCGAGGCTTCCGGCCCCGAAGATCAGGATAGGCACGGCGAGCGGCAGCATGAGCAGGCCGGTGAGCGCAGTCGCGCCGCGCAGGGAGGCGGTCAGTGCGGCGATCATCACGCCCAGCGCCGCCAGCCCCGGCGTGCCGAGCGCCAAGCCTGCCTCAACCGCGATCAGCGTATCCGGCTCAAGCCGCAGCAGCGCCGCCGCCGGAACCGCCGCGAGCATAAGCGCCGGGCCGAAGCCCAGCCAATGCGCAACAATCTTGGCAAGCGCTACGCTCTCCTCGCTCAGCCCGCGCATCGCGAACTGATCGAGCACGCCACTTTCGGCATCGGGTGCGATCAACCGATCGACGGGCAGCAGTGCCGCGAGCAGCGCCGCCACCCACAGCACGCCGCCGCCGGTGCGCGCCAGCAAAGCCCCGTCAGGCCCGACCGCGAACGGATAAAGCGTGGCGACCAGCAGGAAGAAGGCGACAGGGAGCGCGATCCCGCCCGAGCGCGCGGCGCGGCCCAGATCGCGGTTCACGATGGCAAGCAGGCTCATCCCAATGTCAGCAGCTGCGCCGAATCGATCGCCAGCGGCTGATGCGACGCGACGACCGCGATCCCGCCCTGAACGCGGTGTGCCGCGACCAATCCCTCGAGAATCGCAAGCCCGTCGCTGTCGAGGCCGTTGGCGGGCTCGTCGAGCAGCCAGATCGGCGCGCGCGACGCGATCGTGCGCGCCAGCGTCGCCCGGCGGCGCTGGCCGGTCGACAGCATCCGGACCGGCACGCGCGCCAGATGATCCATGCCGACCGAGGCGAGTGCCGCCATCGCGTCGCCGCCATCGAGCAGCGCCCAGAAGCCGAGCGCGTCGATCAGCGCGCGGGCCGGATCGAGCGCCATGTGCTCGTCGGCGAGCGCCGCCGCGCCTTCGCGCATGACACTTCCAACCACAGGAGCCAGCAGCCCGCCCGCCAACCGCAACAGGCTCGACTTGCCGACACCGTTCGGACCGCTGACGACGAGCGCATCGCCCGCTGCCAGCGCAAAAGATATGTTTTCGAACAGCACGCGGGCACCGCGCTGGCATGCGACACCCGAAAAGCGCAATTGGGTCATCGCGCCGCGTCTTCAAGCGCGTGCATGTCAGCATCGCTCAGCCCCATGTGATGCCCGATCTCATGGATCACGATATGCGCGACCAGATGGTCGAGCGCCTCGCCGCTTTCGCACCATTCATCGAGGATCGGGCGGCGGTAGAGGTGGATCGTCGGCGGCAGATCGCCGGTTTGCGGTGGCTCGCCGATCGGGCGGCCCGAATACAGCCCCGAAAGCGCGAAGGGATCGTCGATCGCCATTTCTGCAAGCACATCTTCAGCGGCGAAATCCTCGACGATCAGCAGCACGCCTTCGATCAATGCCCCGAATGGCGCGGGAAGGCGCGCGATTGCCGCGCGCGCGAGCTCCTCGATGGCGGCCGCATCGGGCGCGATTTGACCTGATCGGCTCATCGCGGCCACAGTGGCGCAAATCGGCGAGCGAGGCAAAGATGGTCGAGCAACTCAATGACGACGAACGCGCAGCCGCACTCGATGCGCTGGACGACTGGGACTATGACGAAGCGCGCGACGCGATCACGCGCAGCTTCAAATTCGCCAATTTCGTCGAGGCGTTCGGTTTCATGACGCGGGTCGCGCTGCTGGCCGAAAAGGCCGACCATCATCCCGAATGGTCGAACGTTTACAACCGTGTCGATATCCTGCTGACGACCCACGATGCCGGGGGACTTTCGGCACGCGACGTGGCGCTTGCCGAGGCGATCGACGGGCTGGTCGAGTAAACCAACTTCAACCCTTTGGCGCTTTCGGCAGCCTCCACGGCGCCCAGCGCGTCGCAAAGTGAAGGCGACGGGCGGTCTTGCCCACCAGCGTATGCACACGCTTCCCGTGCGCTGCATCCCACACCGCCTGCGCGGCCTCCACGACGGGCGTGAACTCCATCCCCGCGCCGCGCACGACGTCACGCATGGCGCGATTCGATCCCGACGCGGTGACATCGAGCAGCGGCGTATCAATGAAGCTTGGCATGATCGTGCGTGCCTTGACGCCAATGTCGCGCCATTCGCGGTCAAGCGACTCGGTCATCGCGCGGACGCCGAACTTCGTCGCGGCATAGGCCGACATGCCGGCACCGGCGTAGATTCCGGCCGCCGAGGACGTGCTGACGAGCGCGGAGCCGGGCGTCTTGCGCAAATAGGGCAGCCCGGCGTGCGCACCCCAGAACACGCCTTTCAGATTGACGTCGATCGTGCGTTCGATCTCGCCTTCGGTCATCACCGCCATCGGCCCGCCGGCACCAATTCCGGCGTTGTTGAACAGGATATCGAGCCGCCCGCCGCTTGCCACCGCAAATTCGGCAAGCGCTGACTCCCACGCGGCACGGTCGCGCACGTCCATCACATGCTGCGTGGATGCGCCCTCGGGCAACAGCGCGGCGGTCTCGGCGATCCCTGCGCCATTCACATCGGCGAGGCCGACGAACCAGCCTTTGGCTGCGAAGAACTGCGCCGTTGCGCGGCCGATGCCGGATCCGCCGCCGGTGATGAAAATGGCTTTGCGCATGGACTTCCCCTTCCCAGCCTTTCAAAGCGACGCGGTGAGCGAAGGCAAGACAATTCGAGGACCTGCCGTCGCGCTCGAAGCGGTGAGCAAGCGCCACCCGGGCGGCGGCGGGATTGCGGACGTTTCGCTCGCAGTCGCAGGCGGCAGTTTTGTAGCGCTCGTTGGCGCATCGGGCGCGGGGAAATCGACGCTGGTCAAGCTGATCAATGCGCTGTTGCGACCCGATGCCGGCCGGGTGTCGATCGACGGGCATGACGTCACCCGGCGCAATCCGCACCAGCTGCGCCGCGCGATCGGCTATGTCATCCAGGGGGTCGGGCTGTTTCCGCACCTCGATGTGGCGGGCAATATCGCGATGCCATTGCAAATCGCGCCCCCGCGGCCGGCGCAAAGCGAGCGGGATGCGCGCATCGGCGAACTGCTCGATCGCGTCGATCTGCCGCGCGAATTTGCGACCCGAATGCCAGATACGTTGTCGGGTGGTGAACGCCAGCGCGTCGGCTTCGCCCGTGCGCTTGCCCGCGCGCCGGGGCTGATGCTGATGGACGAGCCGTTCGGCGCGCTCGATCCCGTGACGCGCGATGCGCTCGGCCGCAGCTACCGCGCGCTGCACGAACGGCTGGGGCTGACCAGCATCATGGTCACGCACGACATGGCTGAGGCGCTGCTGCTCGCCGATCGTGTCGTGGTGCTTGAGGCCGGGCGTATCGTGGCGGACGCAACGCCGCAGGCGCTGCTCGACGGTGCGGGCGGCCCGATTGCCCAGGCGCTGGTCGCGATCCCGCGCGATCAGGCGGCCCGGCTAGCGGCATTGCGCGCTTGAACGACCTGATCGCCCGGATGCTGCCGCTGCTGGCGTCGCACGTGACGCTCGCGGCCGCCGCGCTGCTGCTCGGCCTCATTATCGCGCTGCCGCTCGGCGTGTTCGCGGCCAGACACGCCCGCTTCGGGCGCATCGCGCTCGGCGTCGCCAGCGTGATCCAGACGATCCCGTCGCTGGCGCTGCTTGCGCTCTTCTATCCACTGCTGCTCGCGCTCTCGGCGGTCCTGCCGGTCCGCGCATTGGGCTTCCTGCCGTCGCTGCTGGCGCTGGCGCTGTATGCCGTGCTGCCGGTGCTGCGCAACACCGTGACCGGGCTGAACGGGATCGACCCCGCTGTGCGCGAGGCGGCCGACGGGATCGGCATGACGCCCGCGCAGAAACTCTGGCGGGTCGAGGCACCGCTCGCGCTGCCAAGCGTGATGGGCGGCGTGCGGACTGCCGCGGTATGGACGATCGGCGCGGCGACGCTTTCGACAACGGTGGGCCAGCCGAGCCTGGGTGATATCATCTTTTCGGGCCTGCAGACGCAGACCTGGGCGCTGGTGCTGACAGGGTGCATTGCCGCCGCTGCACTCGCGCTCACGGTCGATGCGCTGCTCGCGCTGGCGCAGAAAGGGCTGAGCGCGCGGCGGCGCATGCTCTGGATCGCGCCACTCGCGCTCGCCGTCGGCATCCCGCTGGCGCTCGCGCTGGCCCCCGCCCCACCGCCGACGATCACGATCGGCGCGAAAAACTTTGCCGAGCAATACATCCTCGCCCGCGTCATCGGCGCGCGGCTCGGGGCGGCGGGATACCGGGTGCGCTACACGGAGAACCTCGGCTCGGCGGTGATCTTCGCGGCGCTCCGCCAAGGCGATGTCGATGTTTACGTCGAATATTCGGGCACGCTGTGGACCAACGAGATGCGGCGGGGCGACGTGCTGCTGCGGCCTACGATGAACGCCAGCATCGGCCAATGGGCGCAGGGGCGCGGCGTTACGAGCCTTGGCTCGCTCGGGTTCGAAAACGCTTATGCCCTGGCAATGCCGGGAAGCAAGGCGCGCGCGCTGGGAATCGCGACGCTCGCCGATCTGGGCCGCGCGGCACCGCAGTTGACGCTGGGCGGCGATCTCGAATTTCTCGACCGCCCCGAATGGGCCGCGATCCGCACCGCCTACGGGCTGGAATTCGCGCAGACCCGCGCCTTCAGCCCGACCTTCATGTATGCCGCGCTCAAATCGGGCGATGCTGACGTCATCTCGGCCTTTTCCTCGGACGGACGGATCGCGGCGGACGGACTCGTCGTGCTGGCCGATCCCAAAAACGCCATCCCCGGCTATGACGCGCTGCTGCTGGTCGGTAGCGAAGCCGCGCGCGACGCCCGGCTGGTGGCAGCACTCCGGCCGCTGGTGGGCGCCGTCGCCGTCGAAGACATGCGCCGCGCCAATCTGATGGTCGATGGCGAAAAGCGCGCGCCCGAGGACGCCGCAAAATGGCTCGACAGCCGGATTGCGCGACGACCATAGGGCGGCAGGATACGGAGTTGCCGATGCGTTGCCTGCCGATTCTTCTCGCGCTGCTTGCGTTTGCCATGCCCCAGCTGGCGTTCGCGCAAGTGACCGTCAGTTTTTACTCGCGCGCCGAGACGTTCTGGTTCCCGCACGCCTTTTTCACGGTCAAGGGCACGCTCGAGCGCGGCGGACCCGAGATCGACACCAATTATGGCTACACTGCAAAGTCGATCGACGCAGCAGTGCTCAAGGGGGCGGTCGACGGGCGGATGGACGTGGCGACCCCGGCCTATATCGCAAAAAGCCGCAAGCATTTCTCGGTCGTCATTCCCGATGCGACTTACGATAAATTAATGGCGCTGGTGGAAGAATGGCGCTCGCGGCCGAAGGGCTATGATCTGAACCGCAACAATTGTGTCCATTTCGTCGGCTATGCCGCGCAGATCGTGGGGCTGAACGTGAATTTCGAAAACGGATATATCAAGCGCCCGCAGGCATTCCTCGCGGCGGTGACGAAGGACAATGCCACCTGGTTCGCCGCGCGCCGCGACCGGGCAGCGGTGGCCGCACGATGAGCGCGCGCTTCCCCGTCCTCATCACCGGCGGGGCCGGTTACATCGGCAGCCACGCCGTGCTTGCCTACCGCGCGGCAGGCTGGCCGGTCGTGGTCGTCGACAATCTCTCCACCGGGTTTCGCTGGCTGCTGCCCGATGATCTGCCCTTCTACGAAGGCAATATCGACGACGGTGCGCTGATCGCCCGGATCATCGCCGAGCAGGGCATCGGCGCAATCGTCCATTTCGCGGGCTCGATCGTGGTACCGGAATCGGTCAGCGATCCGCTCAAATATTATCTCAACAACACCGTGCGGAGCCGAGCACTGATCGAATCCGCGGTCACCGCCGGGGTTCCGCATTTCATTTTTTCGTCGACCGCGGCGGTCTATGGCATGCCCGAGCGTGTGCCTGCGCAGGAGGACGATCGCACCCTGCCGATCAATCCTTATGGCACGTCCAAGCTGATGACCGAGGCGATGCTGCGCGATACCGCTGCGGCGCACCCCTTGAGCTATTGCGCGCTGCGCTACTTCAACGTGGCGGGTGCTGACCCGGAAGGCCGCACCGGCCAGTCGACGGCTGGGGCCACCCACCTGCTCAAGATCGCCTGCGAGGCGGCAACCGGCAAGCGCGGCCATGTGAGCGTTTATGGGACCGATTATGACACGCCCGACGGCACCGGCGTGCGCGACTATATCCACGTCAGCGATCTTGCCGACGCCCATGTCGCCGCACTTGACTGGCTGGTCGCGCATCCCGGCGAGAGCCTGACGGCAAATTGCGGCTATGGGCGCGGCTTTAGCGTGCTCGAAGTGCTCGATGCGGTCGATCGCGTGACCAACATGACGCTCGACCGGCAGATGGCCGACCGTCGCGCAGGCGATTCGGGCGAACTGGTTGCGGACAATGCACGGATCCTCTCGAGGCTCGACTGGACCCCCAAGCGCGCCGATCTCGAGGGGATCGTGAAGGACGCGCTGGCGTGGGAGCGCAGGCTGCAGGAACGCTCCGCATCCTGACAAACAGGGGCGCTCGCGCTAAGCCAGAACCTCCACAGCGTGAAGCGCCAGCCCGACAAGCCCGCCCACAACAGTCCCGTTGATCCGGATATACTGAAGATCGCGGCCGACCGCATTTTCGACGCGGTCGGTCAGCGTGCGCGCATCCCAGCCGCGCACCGTGTCGCTCACCAGCCGGACGATGCCGTCGCCATAGCTTGCGCTGGTGCCCACAGCGATGCGGCGGGCGAAGCGGTTGATCGTTTCGCGCAGGCGCGCATCGGTCTGGAGTGTTTCGCCCAGCTGGCGCAGCGCTTCACCGAATTTGCCGGCGAGCGCCGCATCGGGATCGCGCGCGGCACGGAGAAGTGCAGCGCGGCCCTGCTCCCACAGCCCATCGAGCCAGGTCCGCATCGCGGGATTTTCGAGAATCTCGTCGCGCAGCGCATTCACCCGCGCCTGCATCGCGGGCGACTCCTGCAAGTCGATCGCGAGCTGCGCGATCCCCTCCTCGGCCTTGCCGCGCAGCGGGTGCGCCGGATCGGTCGCCATATCGTCGAGCATCTTCTGGAGCCCATCGATGATGGCATTGGCCAGCGTCTCGTCGAGCCCGGTCCAGCGCAGGATGGCCCCAGCCCGCTTGTTGACCATCTGGCGCACGAGATCGTCGTTGTGCGTCAACGTCTTTCCCGCCCAGCGGATAATCCCGTCAAGCAGCGGCAGATGACGGCCTTCGGCAATGGCAGCACTCAGCGCCTGGCCGAGCAGCGGTGCCAGATCGAGTTCACGGATGCGCGACGCAATCGCCGATTTGACCATGCCACCGAGGCGCTTTTCGTCGAGCGAACCGATCATGTCGGCCGCGAGCCGCGACGCGCCCGCCTTGAACCGCCCGCCGCTATCGGGGGCGGTGACGAGAAAACGACCAGCAGCAGTTGCGACATCGACGCGCCGCATCCGCCGCGCAACCACGGCGGGGGTCAGAAAGTTGCTGCGCAGGAAATTGGCGAGCGTGTCGCCAATCCGGTCCTTGTTGGTCGGGATGATCGCAGTGTGCGGAATGGGCAGCCCGAGCGGATGCCGGAAGAGCGCAGTGACCGCAAACCAATCCGCCAGCCCGCCGACCATCGCGGCCTCAGCAAAGGCGCGGACAAAGCCGATTGCGGGATGCACCGGCTCGAAACTGCGCGCAGTCCAGTAGGTCGCGGCCATGACAACGAGCATCCCGGTCGCGACGATCTTCATGCCGCGCGCATTGCTCTCGGTCGGCAGCAATCGGACCTGAAGACGGGTTGCCATAGGCCTTACAATGCCGAGCCGACGCTTTTGTTCACTCGGCGGGCTGCGTCGCCGGTGCCCGCTCGCCGCGTTCGCCGCCGTTGGTCAGGTTGCGCGACAGCCACGGGCCGAGCCGCTCCTCGATACCCGTTGCCAGACTGAACGTCGCAGGCACGATGATCAGCGTCAGCAGGGTCGAGACAATCAATCCGCCGATCACCGTCACACCCATCGGCGCGCGGAAGCTGCCATCGCCGTGCAAGGACAGCGCCACCGGCACCATGCCCGCCACCATCGCGACCGTGGTCATCACGATCGGCTGCGCGCGCTTGTGCCCCGCATCAACGATCGCGGTGTATTTATCTACGCCCTTGTTCATCTCCTCGAGCGCGAAATCGACCAGCAGGATCGAGTTTTTCGCCACGATGCCGAGCAGAAGCAGCAGGCCGATCAGAACCGGCATCGAAATCGGATCGCCTGTCAGCCGCAGGGCCAGCGCGCCGCCGAGCGGGGCCAGCAGCAGCGAGCCCATATTAACGAAGGGCGGCATGACGCGCTTGTAAAGCAGCACGAGCGTGGCGAACACGAGCAGGACGCCGGTGACGACCGCGACGATGAAGCTGACGAACAGCTCGGCCTGCCATTTCGCATCGCCCAGCGTAAGCCGCTGGACGCCTTGGGGCAGATTCTTGAGTGTCGGCAAGTCATCGATCTTGGGCATGGCATCGCCACTGACGAGCCCCGGCGCGAGATCGGCACCAAGGCCGACGCGGCGAATCTGATTGGTCCGCGAAATGAACACCGGCCCTTCGCCAAAGGTAATGTCGGCCACGAGCTTGAGCGGCACCGAGCCGCCCGACGCCGTGGGCACCGGCAGGTTTTCGATCGTCGCGATATTGCGGCGTGCTTCCTCGCCGAGCGCCACGCGGATCGGTACCTGCCGGTCGGTCAGCGAGAATTTGGCGGCGTTCTGGTCGATCTCGCCGAGCGTTGCGATGCGGATGGTCTGGCTCAGCGCCTGCGTCGTCACGCCCATGCTTGCGGCGAGTTCGAGCCGCGGCTTGATGATGATCTCGGGGCGCTGCAGATCGGCATTGGTGCGCGGTGCCACGAGCTCGCGCAGCCCCTTCATCTCCTCAACCACTTGGTTCGCGGTTGCGAGCAGCAGCTTGGGGTCGCTGCCGCCGAGCGTTATGGTAATGTCGCGGCCCGAATTGCCCGGCCCGCCGCCCGATTGCGACTGGAAGCTGACGCGGGCATCGGGAATCTTGTTGAGGCGCTCGGCCCAGCTCCGCTCGAATTCCACACTCGACTGTTTGCGATCCGCGTGCAGCGTCAGATAGATATTCGAATTGCCCACATTGATGCGCGCGAATGCGGTTTTCACCTCGGGTGCCTGCTCGAGCATCGCGGTCACGCGATCAGCAACCGCTTCGGTCTGCGCGAGCGTCGATCCCGGCACCAGATTGATCCGCACCTGGCTGAAGTCATTGTCCTGCGCCGGCTGAAAGGTCAGCGGAATCCCCGCGAATGCGAGGATCGTGGCTGCGAACGAAAGCCCGCCAATCCCGACGATCCAGACACGGTGATCGAAGAACCGCGCAAAAAACTGCCGCCACCCGCCCTGCGCGCGCATTGCATGATACTGGTCTTTGTTGAGCGTCCAGCGCAGCACGCGCATATAGCCATCCATCAAGCGCCCTTCGCCGTGTGCGGCGTGCCCGTGGCTCTTCAGGAAATAGGCGGCCGCAAGCGGCGTGATGGTGCGCGCAACGGCAAGGCTGACGAGGACGGCCGCGACCACGGTCAGGCCGAAGTTCTTGAAGAACTGGCCCGATATCCCAGGCATCAGGCCGACCGGCAGGAAGACTGCAACAATCGCCATTGTCGTGGCGAGCACGGCAAGGCCGATCTCGTCAGCCGCGTCGATCGACGCCTGATACGCGGTCTTCCCCATGCGCATGTGGCGGACGATGTTTTCAATTTCGACGATGGCATCATCGACAAGCACGCCCGCCACGAGGCTAAGCGCGAGCAAAGACAGAAAATTGAGCGTAAAGCCCATCAGGTCCATGAACCAGAAGGCAGGAATGGCCGACAGCGGGATCGCAATCGCCGAAATGAGCGTCGCCCGCCAGTCACGCAGAAAGATGAAGACGACGATGACGGCAAGCAGCGCGCCTTCCCACATCGCCGTGATCGCCGAATTATACTGTCCCAGCGTGTAGGGCACAGTCGTGAACAGCGGCACGAACTTGACCTTGGGGTTTTCAGCCTCAAGTTTCTTGAGTTCTTCAACGGCCGCGTCGTAAACCGAAACGTCCGACGCGCCCTTGGAACGCTCAAGCGAGAAGCTCAAAACCTGCCGCCCGTTCATCTTGCCGATCGAGCGCTGCTCGGCATAGCTGTCGCGCACTTCGGCGATATCGGCGAGTTTGACGGTCCGGCCGTTGCCAACCTGAATCTGCATCTGCGACAGCGCATAGGCATTTCGGGCATTGCCCAGCACGCGGACCGACTGTTCCGCCCCCGCAATCTCGGCGCGTCCGCCCGCGGCATTCACGTTGACCGCGCGCAGCTGCTGGTTGACCTGGCTTGCCGTGACACCCTGCGCCTGGAGCTTGGCCGGATCGAGCGTCACGCGGATCTCGCGATCGACCCCGCCTCCGCGCGTCACCGCCGCCATGCCTGAAATGCCCAGCAGCCGCTTGGCGACCGTGTCATCGACATACCAGCTCAACTCTTCAAGCGTCATCGACGTCGATTGCGCCGACATGTAACCGATCGGATCGCCCGAAATATCGACGCGCGTCACTTGCGGTTCGAGAATACCGTCGGGCAGGTCGCTGCGGATGTTCGCGATAGCGTCGCGGACATCGTTGACAGCGCGGTCGGTCGGCGTGCCGATCGCAAACTGCACGAACGTGCTCGACTGGCCCTCGCGCGCGGTCGAATTGATTTCGTCGACGCCGTTGACGCCGCGAATTGCAGCCTCGACCTTTTGCGTGACCTGCGTTTCCAACTCGCTTGGCGCGGCACCCGGCTGCGCAATGTCAACCTGTGCTGCCGGAAAGTCGATTTCGGGGCTGTCGTTGACGTCCATCCGCACAAAGCTGAGGATACCCGCCAGCATCAGCGCGATGAAGAAAACGATCGGTGGTACCGGATTGCGGATCGACCACGCCGATATGTTGCGAAAACTCATCGGCCTTACGATCCTTTACGCGTTACCCGGGCAACTTGACCCGTTCGGGTATAACCGTCTCACCGGGATTGAGGAAGGCCCCTGCGCTGAGCACGACCGGCTCCTGACCGCTCAGCCCTTCGAGAATGCTGACGCCCGAATCATTGACATCGCCGACGCGCACGGTTCGCCGGACAACCTTGTTGTCCTTGCCGACGATCATCACAAAGCTGCCCACCGTGTCGCTCTGCACCGCCGATTCCGGAAGCAACGGCACTTCGACCGCGCCGCTGACGAGGCGCGCGGCGGCAAACCCGCCCGGGCGCAACGCCGTGTTGTAGGAGAGCGCAACGCGGGCAACGCCCTGGCGCGTCTGCGGATCGATGACCGGCGAAATCTGCCAGATCTGCCCTTCGAAGGCCTGGCTGCCGCCGACCGGCGTCACTTGGGCGCGCTGGCCGACCGCGAGCCGCGCAAGATCGGTCTCGCCCAGACGTGCGAGCAGCTCCAGTTCGCCGCCCTTGGCAAGGCGGAACAGCACGCCCGAACCGGCGCTGACCACCTGGCCCGGCTCGATACGCCGCTCAAGCACCAGCCCGGCTGCGGGCGCCCGGATATCGAGACGCGAATTGCTGGCGAGCGACTGCTGATAGCGCGCCCGCGCCACATTGGCCTGCGCCCGCGCGCCGTCACGCGTGGCGGTCAAGCGGTCGATATCGGCTTTCGAGATGAAGCCGCGCGCGACCAGCGCTTGCGCGCGCGTCAGATTGCTTTCGGCGAGCCTGACATCGGCAGCGGCCGCCGAGGTCTGCGCCGCAAGCGCTGCTGCCTCTTGCGACTGAACGCGCCGGTCGATCGTCGCGAGCACCTGGCCCTGGCTCACCCACTGGCCGGGCTCGACCAGCACCTGCGCGACCTGCCCGCCTTCGCCCGCAATGCCCACCGGCAGTTCGCGGCGCGCGGCCAGATTGCCCGTCGCCGCGATCGTGCGTTCGACTGCGCGACGACCGGGGACAACGACCGACACTGTCGGAGCCTGCTTGGCACCGCCGCCCGCTCCGCCACCCGCCGCTTTTTCGCCCGAACCCTGCCCGAACAGGAACCACGCCCCGATCGCGAGCAGCGCGATCAGCGCTACCGCGATCAGGATATTTCGGCGGTTCCGGTTCACCGGATCAGCTTCGACGACGCCAACGGTCGTGCCCTGCTGCGAAAATCCCGATTCGAAGTTCATCGCCAAAGCCTTTGCCCGCTGTGCCGCCCAATTTGCGCAGGTGTGTTACACCAGTAAAGCACCATGCTCAAGCGCTGATACAGCCTTGGCGCTCTCAATGAACGTTTACAAGGCGTGAGGCAAGTCGCTGCGGGCGCAGCCACGTTTCTTTTTGCAACTCAGTGAACGGACAACGCTGGCCGTTCAGCGCCGGTGCAGCCCGGCATTGCAATCGGCATCAACGCGGCAGAAACTCTGCACGACCGAGGAGACTGCACCGATGATGAAGTTACTGGCCAGCGCGGCGATCGCCGCTTCAGCGCTCGCAGGCACGGCCATGGCCGAAGGCGTCACCGGGCCGACGATCTTGGGCGCGCGTCTCGATGTGATGGCACGCGGCACCGTCAAGCGTGTTCCCGATGTTGCGCTCATTTCGGCCGGTGTGGTCACGCAGGGACTGACTGCAGGGGCGGCAATGCAAGCAAACGCTGCAGCGACTGCGCGCGTGCTTGCCGCGCTGCGCAAAGCGGGCGTCGCCGAACGCGACCTGACCACCGCGCAGATCACGCTCAGCCCCCAATATCGCTATGCCGACAATCGGGCGCCGGTGATCACCGGCTATCAGGCGTCGAACAGCGTCTCGGTCCGCTTCCGCGATATCGCAGCCTCGGGCGGGATCCTCGACGCGCTCGTGGCGGCCGGTGCCAACCAGATCAACGGACCCTCGCTCATGATCGACAAGCCCGAAGCCGCGCTCGACGAAGCGCGCGTCGAGGCGATGCGCACTGCGCGTGCCCGCGCCGATCTCTACGCGCGCGTTGCCGGGCTGACGGTCAAGCGGATCGTGGCGATCAGCGAGAGCGGCGAGATTGGCCAGCCGATCATCGTTACGGCGTCGCGCATGCGGGTCCAGTCGTCCGAAGCTTCGGCAGCGTCCGAAATCGTGCCCGGTGAGCAGGACATCGGGGTGTCGGTCTCCGTGACCTTCGAACTGGGCTGAGAAAAAAATGGGGCGCTGCGTTGCCACAGCGCCCCATCCCGTCCCCCTGGTCGGCGAAGGTCAGTATTTCTGCTGGCGCTCGTAAAGCGACTTGTAATGCTGGATACGGGTCACGCGCAGGCCCGGCATCCCCGATCGGTCCACCGCGCGCTGCCACCCGGCAAACTCTTCAAGCGTGAGGCTGTAGCGGTCACAGACATCATCGACCGAAAGCAGCCCGCCATTGACCGCCGCGACAACTTCCGCCTTGCGCCGAACGACCCAGCGAGTCGTCGAGGGCGGCGGCAGCGTCGCCAGCGTCAGCGGTTCGCCGAGCGGGCCGATCACTTGCGCAGGGCGTATTTTCTGGTTCTCGATCATTCGGTCCTCACACCGGCGCAAACGGACGCACCACTCATTACGATTTGCACGGTGTAAACGGTCCGCTTGAAGGAACGCTGAAATGCCAAGGTAAACGGGCCGGTCATGTAGGTTGACCGGATGTTACGGGCGCTTCCGCTATATCGGCATCGGCAAAACGCGATCCGCAGGGCGCGGCTTTGCGATCACCGGCAAAAATGGCGATGCGCGGGTCGGCGGCGATGACAGGTGCCGCCGTCGCCAGCCGCGCCTGCGCCTGCGCGCTGGGCGTGACGGCAGCCCGCGCCGCCGTTTCCGAAAGCAGCGCGTCGAGTGTCGGCGTCTTGTCGGCGGGCACAGGTCGGCGGCGGCGGGAAAAACTCAAGTCCATGGACCAGCGCTTGCACGCTAAGCGATGAAGACGGCGTAAACCATGGCGATATTTCCAGCGAGCGCCTACATCGCGCGCAATGGACGATCTTTTTCAACTGGGCACATTGACCGGCAAGCGCATCGTGGTTGCGATGTCCGGCGGCGTCGATTCCTCGGTGGTCGCAGCGCTTGCCGCGCGCTCCGGCGCCGAGACGATCGGCGTAACGCTGCAGCTTTACAATCACGGCGAAGCGGTCAAGCGCGCCGGAGCCTGCTGTGCGGGGCAGGACATTCGCGATGCGCGCTCGGTCGCCGACAATCTCGGCATCGCGCATTACGTGTTCGATCATGAAAGCCGCTTCCGCGACACGGTCATCGACCGGTTCGCCGATGATTATGTCGCGGGGCGGACGCCGATCCCGTGCGTGCGCTGCAACATGGGCGTGAAATTCACCGATCTTCTGGCGCTCGCGCGCGAACTCGGTGCCGATTGCCTCGCCACCGGCCACTACGTCCGCCGCGTGGTGACGCCTGCCGGGCCTGAACTTCACCGCGCGATCGACCCCGCGCGCGACCAGAGCTATTTTCTGTTCGCGACGACGAATGCGCAGCTCGACTTTCTGCGGTTTCCGCTGGGCGGGATGGCCAAGCCCGCCGTCCGCGCGATCGCCGCCGAGCTGGCGTTAAGTGTTGCCGCCAAGCCTGACAGCCAGGATATCTGCTTCGTCCCCGATGGCGATTATGCATCGCTCGTGCGGAAATTGCGCCCCAATGCGGCGCTGCCCGGGGACATTGTCGATCGTGACGGTCGCGTGCTCGGCGAGCATCAGGGGACGATCGGTTTTACCATCGGCCAGCGCCGCGGCCTCGAAATCGGCGGCCAGCCCGAACCGCTTTACGTGATCGCGATCGATGCCCCCGCCAACCGCGTCGTCGTGGGGCCCAAAGCCGCACTCGCCGTGCGCGCGGCGCGGCTGTCCGAAGTTAACCGGATCGGAGCACAGGATCACGGCCCGATTACGGCCAAGGTCCGCTCGATGGCGCGGCCCGTCCCCGCGTCGCTTGATAGCGGATGGCTTTGCTTCGAAACCCCCGAATACGGCGTCGCGCCCGGGCAGGCCGCTGTGCTTTATGCAGGGGACCGTGTGCTGGGCGGCGGCTGGATCGAGGAAACAATGGCGGCGGCGCTTGCGCCAGCCTGAGCGCCTGCATCCCAGCATCGCTCATTCTATTCGTTAGCGGAGGACCATCTCGCCGTTAAGCTTCACCTACTTCTCGTCGAGGTGCCAGCGCCCGTATCGAAACCATTGCATGCGACTGACGCATTGCCTTCGGACACCGTCGGCAAACATTGGTCCGAAGCAGTTCCGCCAATGCGGCATCGTCTCGTGACAGATGTCTTTCCCGCGCTCGAACAGAAGATCCTCAACTTTCCGCAGCGATAGCAAAAAACGCAGTGCGTCATCACCACCAGCCGGATCACCTCAGGTGACGCGTTGAACGAGCGAAAGAGGCTCTCAGGCTTGCGCGAACGCGGCATCGTGCGGCCCTAGAGAACACTGCTTAACAGCCGGTGCGATTGGCCTGACACAACCTCTTCGAAATTTCACAAGCCCCCACCCAGCGCCTGCCATAGCAAAACGCGTGCGCGCGCTTGTTCGCCTTCGGCGGTCGCGCGCGCGATTCGGGTTGCATTCGCGGCACGCCGAGCTTCAACCACCGGCGCGAAATCCGAAAGACCTGTGCGATAGCGTACGGCAACCAAATGAACGGCATCAAGCTCGACCGCCGCTTGCCGGGCAAGCCGAAGCGCCTGCGTGTCGCTTGCCGAAACGAGCCCAAAGGCCGACTCACTATCGGCCAGCGCCTGAAAAACGGCGCGCCGATAAAGCGCAAAAGCCTCACGTGCGACGGCGTTGCGCTGGTCAATTTCGGCCTGAACGCGCCCGAAATCGAGAAGCGGGCCGGCGATGCCCGCGCCAAGCGAACCAAGCAGAGCGTTGTCATCGAACAGGTCGCCGATCGCCAGCCCGAGCAGACCAATGCCTGCCGTAAGCGTCAACCGCGGAAAGCGCTGCGCAGCGGCAGCGGCGAGATCGGCGTCAGCGGCGCGCAGGCGCGCAGCAGCGGCGGCGATATCAGGCCTCTGCGCAAGCAGCGCGCTCGGCGCACTTGCGACGGCAGCACGACTTCCCGATGTTGTCTGCTCCGCGCCGAGCATCGCCAGCACGTCCGCAGCAGGGCGCCCCGTCAACAGCGTCAACTGTCCCACGATCTGTGCGCGCTGGCCGACCAGCGGCGCCAGCCGTGCCTCGGCGTCGGCAACGAGACCGTCGGCCCGCACTTGATCTGCCCCAGGCGCTAGTCCTGCCCGGGCCCGCACACGAGCAAGCGCATGCAGTGCGCGCGCGGCGTTCAGATCTTCCTCGAGCGTTTCCCGGCGCGCTGCAAGTGTCCGCCAGTCGATGGTCGCGACGGCCACCTCAGCAATCAATGCAAGGCGGACTGCAGCGGCATCAGCAGTCGTGGCATCGAGCCGCGCAAGCGCCGCCTGCCGCTGCGCGCGGAGCTCGCCGAACACGTCAAAATCCCAGCGTGCAGTCACGTTTGCGCCGAATGTCACGCGGTCGCGCTCGATATCGATCCCGGGTGGAAGAGCGGTTTGTGCAACGCTTGTCCGACTCGCCGTCACGCCGGCATCGGCACGCAGTGACGGGCGCTGTTCGGCACGCGTGCGGTCAGCCTGCGCACGGGCAGCATCGATGCGTGCGATTGCTGCAGCAAGGGTCGGCCCGTCAGCAAGTGCGGCCTTGTACAGCGCCACGAATGCTGGATCGTTCACGGGGAGCAGCGCCGCAATTTCGGCGCGCTCACCCGATTGATCGCTCGCGAAAACGAAGCGCTCGGGCACGATCACTGTCGATATCGGAGGATTTGGCGGAGGCAGCGTTGCACAGCCGACAAGCGTGGCCAGGGCAGCGATAGCAGACATACGGGCCGTCATTGATTGGCACCTGAAGATTGCGGGTCGCGTGCCGGCAGAAAAGCGTCGACCTGTTGGCCTACAAAAAATCCTTGCGCATCTTCGGGAAGTACGAAGATCGCCTGAAGGACGCGTACGTCGACGCGTTCAGCGGTGGCGTTGGTCAGCGATCGCTTGGGCACGATCTGAGGCTCGACGCGCACGAATTGCGCAGGAACGGTCCGTCGGGCATCGCCGCGCGGCGCGATCTGCGCCGTTCCGCCAAGCTGAAGCCGGTCGACTTCGTCTTCGTCAATATCGATGCGAACGTGGAGCGGGCGGGTCGCACCAATCTGAAGATAGGCATCGGCGGCGCCCGCCTGTGGCCCGCCGGCCTGGACAAACTCGCCGAGACGGACACTGACGCGCAGCACCTCAGCCGCGATCGGCGCGCGGATCTCGTGGCGCGCAAGCTGCGTGCGCACACTCGCCGCCCGTGCCTCGGCCGTGACAACCTGCGCGCGGGCAAGTGTGACCCGTGTCCGCGCTTCGTTTGCGAGACCTTGCCGCTGGATCACCTCCAAGCGCGAGATGGCGCGCGCATCCTCGACACCGCGATAAAGCGCGAGCTGCTGCACCGCGGCTGCCGCACCCGCTTCAGCATTCGCCAAGGCCGCACGGGCCTCGATCACCGCGCTTTCGGCCTCGCGCAGACTGGCGCGGACTTGGCGGCTGTCAATCGTGAAGAGCAACTGTCCGGGGGTGACCTGTCGCCCAGGTTCGACCAGAATGCGATCGACGATACCGCCGACATCGCTGCCAATTGCTATCGTTTCGCTCGAAGGTTCGATGAGCCCCGCCCCCGCAACGGTCGCACCGGCTCGTTGCGGTGCGCGCGGCGGCGTATCGGCGGCCGCTTTCAACGTTCGATCGGGCTGCGACGTTGCAACCATGATGATCGCGGCAATGATGGCAACAACAGCGAGCGCCGGGAGGATGACGCGCGGAAAGCTAGGGCGACGCAGACCGAACATGGCATTATCCTTCGTGAGCGATTGGGGTGCCGTCGGTACCGCGGCGATCGTCACGCGTAATGCGCCCGTCCTCCATCACCAGGATGCGATCGGCGAGATCAAAGATACGCGTATCGTGCGTGACGATTACGACCGAGCGGTCTGGCACAAGTGCCACTTCGCGCAGAAGATCCATAACACGGCGCCCAGACTTTGCATCAAGGGCGGCCGTCGGCTCGTCGCAAACAATCAAGCGCGGTTGGTGGATAAGCGCACGTGCGATCGCGACCCGCTGCTGCTGGCCACCGGAGAGCTGGCGCGGCAATTTGTCAGCTTGGTCCGCGATATTGAGTTTCGTCAACATCGCGCGCCCCTGCTCAACGGCTGCGAAACGTTTCACCCCAGCAGCGATCAGCGGCACTGCCGCATTTTCGGCTGCAGTCAGCGTCGGGATGAGATTGTACTGCTGAAAGATAAAGCCAATTGTTGCCAAGCGGAACAGCACGAGCTCGGTATCGCTCAGCGTGTAAATGTCTCGGCCAAAAACGCTCACGGAACCTGCAGTCGGGTACAGGATCCCGGCAATGATCGAGATGAGCGTTGTTTTCCCTGATCCGGATTCGCCGACGAGATAGGTGAGTTCCCCCGATCCGATCTCGACATCGATCCCGTGGAGGACGCGCAGCGCTTGTCCCCCGCTCACAAAGTCCTTGGCAATGCCCTCAACGCGGATTGCGGCGCTCAACGAAACACCTCAGCCGGTTCAGTCTTAAGGACGGTACGCAGCGCGACGATCCCGGTCAGCAGAATGATGATCATAACCACCACCGCCGTCATCGTTGGGATTTGCCAGGGCACAAAAAAGCCCTTGAAGGTCGTCACCCCTTCGTTCAGCCGTATGAATAGCACGGCCGCGAGCACCCCAAAGCCATAGCCGATCAAACCGACCAAGGCCGCCTGCGCCGCCACCATCAGGCGGATCGTGCGATTGGTGACGCCGATCGCCTTCAGGGCACCGAACTGCTTCACATTGTCACGGATGAAGAGGCTGAAAGTCAGGCCGACGATCGCGACGCCGACAATGAAACCAAGCACGACGGTAATGCCGAAGTTGATCGGAATGCCGGTATTCTGGACAATGAAATCGATGCCATCACGTGCGAATTCGTCGCGCGTGCGCGCTCGCAATCCGGTGGTCTCGGCAATGCGGGCGGCAATCGTAGATGCTGTCTCACCGGGGCCGGCCTTGACTAGAATGAATGTCAGGCGGTTGCGCGTGCCCGGAACATAGGCGAGCGCATTCGAATAACGTGTGTAAAGGATCACCTGACCGGTGAATGACGGGATGACATCGACCATCCCGCCGATGACCGCGCGACGATCGTTAAGCTCAAGTCGCACGCCGAGAGGATTTGCTTCGGCGCCAAACAGCCGCTTGCTGCCGATATCGTCGATAAAGACGCTGTCAGGAAGCTTGGCCATGTTGCGGTCGCCCAGCAGGAAGCGTTCGGGAAGGCCGATCAGGCTCGCATCGTCGACACCGATGACGGTGACAGCTTCGACGTCACCCTCGGGTGTGCGAATGGTCGCAGTCGCACGAAGCATCGGCGCTGCCCAAGCGACGCCGGGCACGGACCTCACGCGGTCAAGCGCGGTCGACGGCATGGTAATCGCCACATCCACGGTTCGGCTTGCCGGATCCATCACCCAGACATCAGCGGTCTCGACGTTGTAGACCGCTGTTGCACCGCGCTGGATGAGATTGACGAATATCGTGAGCTGCTGCGTGATCAGAAGCGTGGAAAACGCAACGCCGAACAGCAGTCCGTAGAATTTCTGCGGGTCTCCGGTTAACATCCGGATCGCAATCCACGTCATTGGGCTTCGGCGCTTTCGATGGTCGTTCTGGTTTCAGTGCCGAAATGTTATGGTTTGCGCCGTTAAGCGTCAATAGTTTTATGAACGTTCGCGTTCAGAAACTTCCGAGGAGACCTCCAATTGCCGAGCCGGTAACGAAAAAACGTCTGCCAGGGCGGCCACGCGACGCGGAAAAGCGCGACGCGATTGTGAATGCGGCCCGAGCCTCGTTCTTTGAGCATGGGTTTGGTGCCACGACGCTTGAAGGTGTTGCGCGGCATGCGGCGGTCTCGAAAGTGACCGTCTACAAGCACTTCGGGACCAAGGAGATGCTTTTTGCGGAATGCGTGGCGGCCGAATGCGTAACGATGCGCAAATTGCTGGATCTGGACTCAATTACAGCTGAAAACTTGCGCGAGCAGCTTGTCCGCTATGGCGAGGCCATGATTGCCTTTCTGGCCCGGCCGGAACTGGTCCGTTTTGAAAACATGCTCGGCGCCGAGGTCGAACGCAATCCTGTGCTGGGGCACATTTTCCTGCAATCCGGACCCGAGCCGATGCTCCGTGCACTTGCGGCATTGCTGACAAGGGCTACCGAGGACGGCCAAATGGCGATCAACGATCCAATGCTCGCGGCAGAGCTGCTTGCAGGCATGTTCAAGGGCTTTTCAGATCTCCGCCGCCGCTTTCTGGGCCGCGATCATTGTGACAAGCAAGCCCTCGAACGCGTGCGGACGGCGGTCAACATTTTTCTCGACGCATATCGGACGCGCGACGCCAGCTGCTGAAACGTGCGTCGCCCAAACGTGACTTAAGCTGACCAGCCCGTTGCAAAGTTTGGTGGTCGCTGCACCAAAACAATGGTTTCGAACATCGTAGCCGCCGGGGACTGCCGCACTTACTACGATGTCGTAGCATCGGCGGCCCATAAGCCAACTTCGGCGATGAACGACGAAAAATGGTGCCAGAAGAGGACTCAAAACACATCTGCAAACTATTGTAATAGCTGTATCTTTCTTCCCGGTAATTCCCAAGGGCCCCCAAAAAGGCCCCCAGATTATTTTTTGTCGCCTTTTGCGGCGGGGCCAAAGCGTGGTTGCTGATAGTCCGGGCGGAGCCAGCGGATCGTGCCCGCGCGTTCTTCGGCTGTCCGTTCGGCGTTCAGAGCCACCAGTCGCGCAACAATCTCGGCAGGCGGCAGGCCAGCGGGCCAGCCATAGGCGGCGGCGACTTCGGCGTCGATTTGCTCGTGCAGCCGGTTGACGATGCCGGAACGCGCGGCGCGGGCGTGCTCGATGTCGATCAGGTCGCGCAGCTCGCCCGCACGCTCGCGAACGCGAAGGTTGTAAATCTCCGTCATTGTCAGCCCCGGCACTTCGGCCATGCCAGCGCAACGTTTCGAGCTTCGGCCGTTATACTGCTGTCACCCAAACGTCGGTTCTTAGCTATACTTGCCTGGATGCGAGTGGCCATAAGGCCCAGCCCGGACAGTCAGCGTGTGCTGCGACCTTCGAAGTCGTCATCTAGCCTGCGATACTCCGCCGTCCGCAACAGCCACAGACCGTAAAGTGCAATCGGCGCAACCAGAGCGAGACCGTAGAGCGGGTTGCCAGCGGTCGTGGCCTGCGCGGCCTTCGTGGGATCAGCGGAACTGAGGAAGATCGAAAAGTCCCACAGCCAGTGGCCAATGATAATCGGCCAAATTGATCTCGTTCGGATGCGCATGGCGAGGTAGCCGAAGCCGCTGATGAACGCGTTCAGCGCCTGGATGGCGGCTTCGCTGAGCTCGCCGGTGATGAACACATTCAGCAAGTGGATCGCGCCGAACAATCCCGAAACGAGCAATACACCGGTCCAGAACGGCAGGGTCTTCCGCGCGGCGCCCCACAAGATGCCGCGAAACGCTAGCTCTTCGGAGAAACCGACGAACGCCGTGTTGATCGCGACGAATATCAAAGCATGGGCCGTCGGCTGATGATTTATCAGGCCGATAGTGGCAAAAAAAACGATATAGATCGCGACCGGCCACAGCAGCCACGATGACGAACGCGGACGCGGCCCGTTGAGTCCGATGTCGTTCCATCCCATTCGCCAGGCAACGACAAGCAGGAACAGGGCTGCCAAAGGCGTTGCGAGCGTAACTTGCCGACTGACGAGCGACCCGAGCGAGCCTTGCCCGGCCTGGACAAGTCCACCGATGACTGTGATCGCTGCCCACACTGCGACGGCGACGATGGCGACGATAAGTCTGCTCGAACCTTTCATTGTCGCTCCCCCTCGCCTTGGCCCGCGTCAGTGGCGTGTTGACCCCTGACCCCCAGGCGCCGCGTGTTGTCCACGAAGCTGCGGCCGAACCGATGTGCTGCCAAGCGCAATCCGCGACACCTCTTGTCCAAATGGCGCCATGGGGTCGGACTAGACAGCCAGTGCAACCAAAATTGCCACGGCCAGTGCGATTGCCAGCGCAAAGGTGACCGCCGTCGCTGCCGCGCGAAATGCAGGAAGCGGAGGAAGGGCCAGGCGGCGTCCAAACCACTGGCTCTGTGCCCACAGAAACCACGCCAATCCCGCCGCCGCGAGCACAGAGGCCGCAATTCCGCCGACAGCGGGAATTCGGTTTGCGAGCAATGCGCCCTGAACCATGAGGGCAAATGGCGTCAGCAGGAAGCACTGGCTGTAGAACGGCATCCGCAGGGTCTGACGGTCGACCTCGAGACCGCGCTTTTTCAACGACAGCGTCGCGATAACGAGCGGAATGATCGAGAAGATGATCGCGCGCATGATCAAAAGGTTTTGGGGCGATTTGGACAGCGCGGCCCCGAGTGCTCCCGTGCCTTTCGTCACGTCGGCACCGATGGCTACCTCTAGCAAATGGGTCAGCCCGATCGTGATCATCAGGAGCAGCGGTGGACTAAGCGAATCCGAGTAGCGCTCCGCACCCACATCGTCCTGCTCGTCCTCCGAGTAGCGCGTGGCATGGTCGGGCTTGATCAGTATCCGCCACAGGGTGCGAGGGTAAAAAATTAGCCAGCTGACAACTTCGTAGAGAAGCTCTTCGAGTGATCGGACGATTCCGATAAAGTCCATATTGCGCCCCTTCGCTGGACAGGTTTCGTCGGTTCCTGCACATTCGGCACTGGTTCAACGCCTACAAACGGGCGTCGTGTTTGTCGATCACGGCACCGATCGCGCAGTGAATACGACGGACGTGGATACGCAGTAGGGGGGGCGTTGGATGAGTGGCAGCATCGGCCAGGCTGGCGGGGAACCATCGCCGAAGGACGCGGCAACCGCAGAGGCAATGGAGGTCATCGGGCGGCTCGGGCCGATCGCCGATCGCCTGGCAACGCGCGGAGCGGTGGCTCAATACGAAGCGGACCTCAACAATCCGGCTTTGACCCGCATGGGATCGTCGCTCGCCGGCACGACCGGCCCCCTTCCACGCTATCTTCCCGTGCGCGACCTGGTCCACATCAGCTTCAACCTTCACCTCCTCGCAGTCGATGACACGATTCCTAGGCGACAGGCACGAAGCATCTCGCTCCCGACCGACGATCACCTCACCCACACCGTTCCTTATGCGCCCAATTTGCGCGTCATGCTCGAGCTCCTGGTTCGTTACGGCAACGTCATGTTGCCGTGGTTCCGGCGTCGCATCGAGGTCAAGCTCGATGAGCTTCAATTCATCTACGCGCCGGTGACATCGCTCGGTCGTATCGAGTCGCTGTCGACCGAGGTCTCGCTGGCGACAATCCACCGGATCATCGAGATGTTCATTGGACCGGAAGTCTCGGCTGCGCGGGTCCACTTTGCTTTGCGGCCGGTCTCCGACCTTACGATTTTGAACGAGCGATTTTCGTGCCCGGTAACGGTCGGTTGCGGCGAGACTCACATCACTGTTCCGCTGACCCTGTGCAACAAGCCCAGCTCGCATCACGATCCTGTTTTGTGGCGAGAAAGACTCGCGCGTTGTGAAGCGGATATCTCTCTGCTCGAGCAACTACCGCTCGTTAGTCGGGTGCGCGAACGCGTGCGAGAGCAACTTGAAATCGGGCGCGTGACCAAAGCGGGCGAAACAGCAAACGCGCTCGGCAAGTCCGAGCGATCGCTGGTTCGCGGGCTGACCGCGGCAAGAACGACCCATCACAGAATTGTCGATGAAGAACGGCGATTGCGCGCTTCGACGCTGCTGAAAGACTTTAAGCTACCTTTAGCCGAAGTTGCCGATCAGCTCGGGTTTCCCGACCAGTCCAGTTTCGGTCGCAAATGTATTGCGTGGTTCGGGGAGAGCCCCGCTCGTTGGCGCGTCGCCTTGGCCGGAGGACTGATCCAGCGTCCGCAAAAACTGGCGTGAATTGTCCATCTGCTGGCGCGAAGGATCCTCGCCGTCCGCATGCTGCCGGTTTAACATTTGGCAACGTTTTGGGGAGGCGAAGCAGTGTTGGGCAAGCGTCTGGTCGCTTCGGCTTGCTTTGTGGCTGTCGCATCATGCGGCCCTGCCGTTTCTGACCAACGCCCTACTGGTATAAAAAACGTGAAGAATTCAACAACTTCATTCGTCTGGCCGGCGGCCCTGCGGGTTATGGGAGACGGCCATCCGAAAGCGGGCGATCCTTGCCGCCGTCTCGGCGAATCCGCGCTGACGGTCGAATACCTCGACGATAGCGCAATGCTGGTGGGATGCCCGGGAACCGCGAGCGGGGCTGCCTCTGCGGCGCTCGTTTCCGGCGGCGGCCGTGTCGTCGGGTCAGCGGCGGGGGTGACGTTGATCTCGATACCGCAAGGCAACGCCAACGCCGGAATGACGTCCAAACCGACTGACGGTCGGTAACTTACGCTTAGGGAGGGAAATATCATGATCAATCGCGGAAAAACCATTGCAGGCGCAACCGCTGCGCTCTCGCTGCTCCTGACTCCGGTCACGGCGTTCGCAAAGGCCAATGAACTGCGCGACCTTGTCGGTGCACGCGCGAGCGCTGCCGAAGGCGATCTCGAATCGCGCGGCTGGGCTTTGATATCGTCGCACAAGGGCGCTGCTTCCAGCTACACCTATTGGTGGAACGCGCGTGGCAAGAGCTGCGTGCGCGCCACGACGCGCGACGGGCGCTACGACTCGATCACCGACATGTCGAATTCGGACTGCGGGCAGAGGGGCGGCAGTGACGGTGCAGCGATCGCTGTCGCAGGTGCTGCTGCGCTGATCGGCGTCCTCGCGCTGACGCACAAGTCGCACGATCGCAACGACCAGCAGTATCAGAACGCCAACGACTATGCCGAATTCGAGCGCGGCCACCGCGACGGGCTCTACAATCACGCCTTTTCGAACTACAACAACTCGTCGGTCTATGTGAACGGCTACCAGTCGGGCGTGAACGAGCGAGCGCGTCAGTCGAGCTATCGCCCCGAATATCGCAATCACACCGGCAATGGCTGGTCGTTCGGTGGTAACACCAGCGGCGAGGCCGTCGGGTTCAGCGACCTCGTCGGCGCGCGTGCGGCAGGCGCGCAGTCCGACCTCGGCAATCGTGGCTTTCGTCAGGTCGATACGGTCCAGTCGGGCGATAACAGCGTGATCACAATCTGGTGGAACAGCCGGTCGCGGCAGTGCCTGCAATTTATCACGGCTAACGGCCGCGCCGACAGCATTAGCGATATCGGTTCGCATCCGCGCTGCCGCTGAGTGCTCTTCGTGACTTTGGCCACCTCCATGTTTTGGCCGAACAAGCCAAGTCGCGGTCTGGGCCTGTGCTGGTTTGAGGCCGCGCCCGGCTGGCCCGTTAATGTGTTGGCCGAACTATCAGCCGATGCCGCACCGGACCTTGGATCCGGTGCGGAGTTCGAGCACAAGTCGCGGCCCCGAGGCGCGAAAACCAATCCACGATTTCCAGTTCTTAGTTCCCGCGCTTGCCACAGCAACAAGCAAGCCATTCTCGGCAATCTTGAGCGGGTTTCCCGCCGTAGCGGTCGTCACGACAAGCGGTCGCCCGCGCCACGGTCCTTCACAACGCAACGGACGTTCACCAGTCAAGGCAGTGGCTTCGAGCACCGCACGGCGATCGGTATAGGCGGCGACCAGGCAATCCCGGTGATCGGCCTGGAACGCACATTGGGCCCGGCGGCGGAACCAGGCGAACTGGCTTTCCCAGATCGCGCCAACCGCGAGACGTGGCTCGATGCGGCCGAGCCGCGCAACATCCGCGTCAAGCGCACGCAGCGCGGGATCTTCGCAAACAAGGGTGTCCGACGCATACTGCGGGCGCACGCAATTGGCCGATGCTTGTTCAATGGGCGGCGGCACGGCGGAAGGCATTTGCGCGAGGCCGCGATCGACCATCGCGACCAAGGTGCAGGCCATCGCCAGAAGCTGAGGCCGTTTCCAATTGAACGCGCTTCGCATGATTTCGTCGGCCCCCATGCCTGCATTGGCGGCTGCTACGGTAAGTTTTCCGGCACGACCCGGCAACCATGGAGAGCAACATGAACAAACTGATCGGTAGTGCCGCAATCGCCGCATGCCTGTTCGCCTTGCAGCCAGCATCGGCGCAACAGCAAACGAACGTGACCTTTGCCCGCGGGCAGACCAGCGCCACCTTCACCGGGCGCATTCAAGGCAATGGCGACCGCCGTTTCATCGTCAATGCGCGCGCGGGGCAGACGCTGCGCATCAATTTCCGTCCCACCAACCGTTCGGCTTACTTCAATATCACAGCGCCGCGCGCGGACTCGGCGATGTTCATCGGCTCGACCTCGGGCAACAGTTTTTCAGGACCGCTGACGGTGTCGGGCCCGCACGTCGTTCAGGTCTATCTGATGCGCAACGCCGCGCGCCGGAACGAGGTCGCGAATTTCACGATCACGATAGGTGTTACCGGGGGTGGCGGGGGGTCGCGCCCTGTCGGCGATGCGCTCGTGCCCGGCACCAATTACAACGCCACCGCCGAAATTCCCTGCATTACGGCCGCCGGTATGGCGCGGACCCGGTGCAAGGCGGGTGTGATGCGGATGGCGGGTGGCGAGACGACGGTCGATATCAAGACCGCTGACGGCGGCCAGCGCTACATTTACTTCAAAAACGGCCGCGCAAGCAGCAGTGACGCAAATGCTACGTTCCGCGTCATGCGCCGCGGCGACGTCAGTGTGATCCGCATCGGTGCAGTGGAGGTTTATGAAATTCCCGACGCGTTCGTGGTCGGCGGCTGACGGATAGACGAATCGACAATCTTGGGGAGCGGGCATCATGAGGAATTGGCATTCGCGTTTGGCAGTGACGGCGGCTTTGGGTGCAATCGTCCTGTCTGCCGGAGCTGGTGTCGCCGCTCCCCAAAAAGCTGCGATCGGGGTTTGGGGCGTCGATACAACCGGCCTGTCTAAATCGACGCGACCCGGCGACGACTTTTACCGCCACGTCAACGAAGGTTGGCTGAAAACCGCCAAGGCTCCTGCCGGTATTCCGTTCATCGATGCCTTTGTCGAAGTCTATCTTGCGACCGAACAACGCGTGAAAGGCATCGTCGCTGAAGCCCGTGAGACGACCGACGGGCCGGGCAGCCCTGAGCAGCTGATCGGCGACTTTCATCGCTCGACGAGCAATATGGAACGCCGCAACGCGCTCGGCATCACGCCCATTGCGAGCTCGCTGGCGCTTGTCGGCAGCGTCACCGATCGCGCCGAGTTCGCACGGATCTTCGCCTATCCCTGGATCGACGGCTTTGTTGGCGCGGGCGTGCTCCCTGATGCTAACCGACCCGGACGGATGATAGCGACCGTCGGAGCCGGCGGCCTGACGATGCCGTCGCGAGACTATTATCTCGCCGACACCGAACCTTATATCGGTTTTCGCAAGACGCTGCTCGCCTATATTGCATCCAACTTCCGGCGCGCTGGGATTTCGGACCCTGAGGCCCGCGCCGCCAAGGTGATGGCGATCGAGATGGAAATCGCCAAGCGTCAATGGAGCACGGCGCAAAAGCGCGACGCGGTGCGCATGAACCGGGTCATGTCGCTCGCCGAGCTCAAGACCTTTGCCCCCGGCTTTCCATGGGACGCATTCCTCGCTGCGCAGAAGCTCGACGGTAAACCCGAGTATAAGGTCATGTCCGACACTGCGATCCGCGACCTGGCGCAGTTGTTTGCCGAGACGCCGGTGGCCGACCTGCAGTCGTTCCTAATGTTCAAGACGCTCGACGCCTGGGCGGACTCGTTGTCCGAACCCTGGGTGCAGGCGCATTTCGATTTCCACAACAAGACCCTGTCGGATGCGCAACAGCGCCGTCCGGCCGAACTCGAAGCCATTGCATCGGTTAGCAAGGCGTTCGGCGAAGAGATCGGGCGCATCTATGTTGCCGAGTATTTCGGTGCCGCCGACCGCGCCAAGGTCAACGAGATCGTTGGCTATCTCAAAGCAACCTACCGCGATCGTATCGGCAAAGCCGCGTGGATGGACGCACCGACACGCGCGGAGGCGTTGAGCAAGCTCGATAAGATTACGACCTATATCGGTTTCCCTGATCGCTGGCACGACCGTTCGAGCGTCCGCATAACCCCCGACGACTATGTCGGTAACCAGATTCGTCTCTCCGAATGGACACGCGCCGACAGTCTCAAGAAGCTCGCCGAGGGCGCGCGCAGCTGGGAATTTCCCTATGCGCCGCAGGAGATCAACGCGGGCTATGCCCCGTCGCAGAACTCGATGACCTATCCTGCGGGCATCCTCCAGCCCCCGTTCTTCGATCCCAACGCCGATCCCGCGGTCAACTTCGGCTCGCTTGCCGCAGTGATCGGGCACGAAATCGGGCATGCCTTCGACGATCAGGGAAGTCGTTACGACGGCCAGGGGAAGTTGCGCGACTGGTGGAGCGCAAAGTCTCGTGCCGAGTTCGAAAAGCGCAGCGCAGGTCTGGTCGACCAGTTCAACCAGTATGAAGCGCTCCCTGGTTTGAAGATCAACGGTCGCCAAAATCTTGGCGAGAATATCGGCGACCTCGGCGGTTTGTCGGTTGCTTACGCCGCCTATCAAACCTTCGTGAAGGAAAAACAGGGCGGCAAGGCGCCCATGATCGACGGGCTCACCGGCAATCAGCGCTTCTTTCTCGCCTGGGCGCAATTGTGGCGCAATATCACCAGCGAGGGTGAGACGCGTCGGCGGACTCTTGCCGATCCGCACAGTCCGGGTGAGTTCCGCGTCAACGGCATCGTGCGCAACGTCGACGGCTGGTATGCCGCATTCAACGTCAAACCCGCCGACAAATTGTTTCTGCCACCCGAAAAGCGCGTGAAAATCTGGTGAGCTGGCAACCAACTCGCCGCGCAGCGATCGCAACCCTTGGCCTCGGTTTGGGGTCGTTGGCGACGGCCGTGTCCGGACAGCGACTCACCGATATCCGCACGCTCAAACCCAACCAATTCACTTGGCACCCCGAGCGCTCGCCGACGGGGCCGGTCGCAATCGTTGTTTCAATCCCCGATCAGCAAGCGCACGTCTATCGAGGCGGTATCCGTATTGGGGTGTCGACGTGCTCGACCGGCAAACCAGGTCACGAAACGCCGACGGGCGTGTTCACGATCCTCCAGAAGGACAAGAACCACCGATCGAGCGCCTACAACAACGCGCCGATGCCCAACATGAACCGGCTCACTTGGGACGGGATTGCGCTACACGCGGGTAATTTACCCGGCTATCCGGCGAGCCACGGCTGTGTGCGCCTGCCGGTCGCGTTTTCGGAGAAGCTATTCGGCATCACGCATGTCGGCACGCCCGTCATCCTCGCAGGCAGCCATGCCGACCCCATCGACATCGTTCATCCCGGGCTGATCCTCGCCAATGGCGCAACGGAGCGCATGGACATAGCGATCGCCAAGCTTGGCCGCGGCGCTCCGTCAGCGCCCGCTGGTGCGGTGACAGTTCTTGTCAGTGCTGGGAGCCGCGAAGCGACGTTGCTTGATGCCGGTCGCAGCATAGCTTCGTCGCCGCTCCGACTTTCCGATGGCGAGGCATTGGGTGAGCATGTTTTCTCGCTCGCGGGCTTGGATGCCACCGGAAACGCCTTTCGTTGGCAAGGGATCGGCTATGCCGATGCACCCGGAGTTCCGGTGACCGCGCCGCAAGGGTCGATCCTCCGCCGCGTCGGCGCGACTGCGGATTTTTCAGCAGCCGTCCGTGATCGGCTGCATCCCGGCATGCTGCTTGTCATGACCGACCTGCCGCTCCACCCGGACCGGCAGAGCGCGAAGGACTTCGTCATCCTGAGCAGTTGATCGGAATAGGGGGAACATGACACGCAAACTCATCGCGGAGTTGATCGGGACGTTCTGGCTTGTGTTCGGCGGCTGCGGCTCAGCCGTGCTCGCTGCGGCATTTCCGGAACTGGGCATCGGGTTCGCTGGTGTATCGCTGGCGTTCGGCCTAACGGTCATGACGATGGCCTACGCCGTCGGCGGCATTTCGGGCGGCCATTTCAACCCTGCGGTGTCGCTCGGGCTCGCGGTCGCTAACCGGTTCGCATGGCGCGATCTACTTCCCTATTGGGCGGCACAACTGGTGGGCGCAGTGCTCGCAGCTACGGCGCTTTTTGCAGTCGCTTCGGGTAAGCCCGAATGGAGCGCGGGCGGATTTGCGTCCAACGGTTTCGGCCCGCTCTCGCCCGGAGGCTATTCGATGGAATCGGCCTTGCTCATCGAAATGATCCTGACGGCAGGCTTTCTCCTCGTCATCCTGGGCGCGACTTCGAAAGCCGCGCCTGCCGGTTTTGCCCCGATCGCCATTGGTCTTGCGCTGACGCTGATCCATCTCGTGTCGATCCCCGTGACGAACACGTCGGTCAACCCGGCGCGCTCGACAGGTGTTGCGTTCTTTGCCGAAACGGCGGCGCTGTCGCAATTATGGCTTTTCTGGGTTGCGCCGTTGATTGGGGCAACTGTCGGCGCAGTTATCTGGAGATACGCGTTGATGCCCGGCGAAGGCGTCGACGCGATCGGTGGCGAGGACGTGGATGCTAAAAAGTGACCGCAATCGCCACTGGGCGACCGCAAATGCAAAAGACAGGACGGCATGGCCCGCCGCGTCCCTGCCTCCCGAACGTTGTCAGCTGTTGGGCCTAGAGGTTGACGGTTGCCGCTAGGGCCACCGTGCGCGGCGCGCCGATTGTGTAGCGCTGCGTGAACTTATCGAAAATGCCACCGAGACAGCGTTCGTTGAACAGGTTGTTCACGCCCAGCTTCGCCTCGATGCTTTAACGGTTGCCAATAGGTAACGGGTAGACCCTGCCCACTAGACGTGGCTGTGCTTGTGCGATTTGGACGTCGAGGCCCGGCATAATCGTTGCCAGCCGTGACAGTAGCACGCGTCGGTGCATCGTCGTTTCGCACGTAGCGCACAGCGCCTTCAGATTGCCCCCGGTCGCGCTGATCGGCACATAATCGACCATGCCCAGCGCGGGCGGCCGGGGTGCGCGACAGCGGAAGCAATACAGCGTGGCAGGCGGACACGGCGACTTGCGCGCGGCCCACTTGCTCGCAAGCCAGGCGTGCACCGTGTCGCCGTGAAACAAAGTCGGGCGCTTGCTGTCGTCGAGCGGCTTCAGTCCGCTCTGCTGCCAGCCGCGCACCGTGTTTTTGTGCACGTGGCACAGCTTCGCCAGTTCCGGCACGGTATAACACCGGTTGCGCTTGACCGCACGGCAGTCGTGCTTGGCCATCGGCGGGGCTCCGCCTTTAACCTTGCGCCGCGATTAGCCGCCGCACGGACTCCGCCTTCACCAGCCGCCGCCGCCCTAGCTTGAACGCCTCCAGCCGCCCGTCGGCAATCATCGCGTAAATCGTCGTCCGCCCGACGCCGAGCGCCTTCACCGTGTCGCTGACCGATACTGCCAGTTGTTCCATCGTCTCGCACTCCAGCCGCCAGCGGGTGCCAGCGAATGCGAGCAAACATCGGAACCAAAGTGACTTACGTCGTCCAATATTGTCCAAGAAAGAGCGATCAGGGACGTGCCCGGGTATCGCGAATGTGTTCAAGCACTCGCTTTGCGGTCGATTGAAGCTGGCTATTCGACGGAATCGTCGCGCCTTGGTCGGCGAACCAATCCGCTATCATTTTGGCGATGTCAGCTTGTGCTCCATGTGCGTCGGGATCGGGTGCAATCGCATTTCGCTCAGCCTCCCCGATTAGGTGAAGAAATGCGCCGTCCCAGTCGTGCAGACGCCGACGGCCCGGCCCAGCTTGGCGTTTCGGGCCTTCGACGGCTCGCGCCAACAAGTCGGCGGAAGGGGCTGGCGCGTTCGGGGCAAGCATCTCAATTACTTGCAACTCAAAGGTTAGACCTTGCAGGTCGACGTCGAGCCAAGACTTTTTGTGCTGCCGTGCTAAATCGTCGCCGAAAGCTTCCTCCCAAAACATCACGGCATGCTGTAGGCTGCCCTTCGCGGTTCCCGCCTCCCAATCGAAATGGTCAAGTTGAAGCGAAACCTCGACGGGAAAGTCTAACGCGCCCTCCACTCGCCGTTCGTCGATAACGACATCCTCAAACGGCTTGAGGTTGCGGGCCGCTTCGAGGACCTCAGGCTCAGGACCGTAATCGCGATCCTTCATTTCTTCAGCCCATTCGAGAATGTCCCAAGCTGCCATCGATTCTTTGATGACACCCGCTGAAAACTGGATTGCTCCGGTTGTTTCCATCATGTGCCATGCGAGCATCCGGCGCGCCCAAGGTCGGGGCGCTACGGTTGCGAGCATGTCCAGAGCCTGCGCGCTCGTTATCCGGCGTCCTTCCAATGATCGACCTCACTGTCACCCCTTTGAAGGCGGATAACTTGCGCTCCTGTCCGCAACGTGTCGAGCTTGTTGCTCCACCATTGCGCCATTCTTACACGCTCTTCCCAGTGCGCGCCGCGATGATAGGCCGCGCGCACAGCATCGCTGTCGCGATGAGCCAGCGCGCGCTCGATAGCATCGGGGTGCCACTTGCCCGATTCGTTCAGTAGCGTGCTCGCCATGGCGCGGAAGCCGTGCGCCGTCATTTCGTCGGCTCCAAAGCCCATGCGGCGGAGCGCCGCCGTTGCCGTGTTCTCAGACATGGGGCGGTCGCGCTTGCCTTGCGCCGGAAATACCAGCCGCCCATCCCCGGTCAGGTCGCGCAGCTCGCCCAAGATTGCGAGCGCCTGCGTCGACAAGGGCACGACATGCTCGCGCCGCTTCTTCATGCGCGCGGACGGAATGCGCCAGATCGCCGTGTCGAAATCGAATTCGCGCCATTCCGCTTGGCGCAGCTCGCCCGGCCGGACAAAGACATGCGGCGAGAGTGAGAGCGCCAGCCGAACAACGGGCGTCCCGCTATAGCCGTCAATGGCGCGCAACAGCTCGCCCGCGCGTTTTGGATCGATAATGGCCGCTAGGTGCGTCGGGTTCGGCGCGGCCACGGCTCCCAGCAACAGACTGGCAGGGTCCGCCTTCGCGCGGGCGGTCGCCACAGCGTAACGAAACACGCGGCTGGCAAAAGCGCGCGTCCGGCGTGCCGTTTCCAGTTGCCCCGCGCGCTCTTGCTTCTTCATAACCGCGAGTAATTCGTGCGGCTCGACTTGGTCGACCGGCCGGTGCCCGATTGCGGGTTGCAGCCAATCGCGCGCCCAATTCAGTTTGGCGATGGTCGCGGGCGCTCGACCTTCGCGCTCGGCTTTGGCGATATACTCCAGCGCCACCGCCCCGAACGTCGTCGCAGCCGACAGCTTTGCCGCTGCGCGCTCGCGACGTTTTGCAGCGGCCGGATCGTTGCCCGCGCTCGACCTTTCCTTCGCGGCGTCGCGGGCCTTACGTGCCGCCGCCAGCGATATGGCCGGATATTTACCCAGCGCCAGTTTTCGCTCGACGCCGTCCGACCGGTATTTGAGTCGCCAGAGCTTCCCGCCCGAAGGCGTCACAAGCAGATAAAGCCCTCCCCCATCGGCCAGTTTGCGCTCCCGTTCGCCGGGTTTCGCGTTGCGGACGGTCGTATCGGTCAGCGCCATGTCAGAGCCTCGCCTTTAAAAGGCCCCCAAAAAGGCCCCCACTTTGCCCCGGCTGTTGGCGAACGCTAATGAATGCCAACGGTCAGGTCAGCGCATAAAATGGCCGATTTTCGGACGTTTGTCGAGCGCCAGCGCACATCTGCGAACAGAGAAATGGTGCCCAGAAGAGGACTCGAACCTCCACGCCCTTGCGAGCGCCAGCACCTGAAGCTGGTGCGTCTACCAATTCCGCCATCTGGGCACGGGTATCGGGTAGGGGGCGGCGCTTAGCGATGCGCTTGCCGCCTTGTCAATGCGCCTGCGCTCCGGCAAGGGCGACGCCATGCAGGACAAGCTCGTTACGGTGTTCGGCGGCAGCGGCTTTCTCGGTCGTTATGTCGTCCAGGCCTTGCTCAAATCGGGCGCGCGCGTGCGCATTGCGGCGCGCGATCCGCGCGAGGCGTGGCATCTTAAATCGCAAGGCGGGCTGGGGCAGACGCAGTTCGTGGCCGCTGACATCCGCAAGCCCGAAAGCGTGTCGCGTGCGATCGCGGGGTCGGACGCGGCAGTCAATCTCGTCGGCATTCTGAAAGGCGATTTTCAGGCGCTTCACGTTGATGGCGCACGCAACATCGCGCAGGCGGCCACCGCGTCCGGCGTAAGCGCGCTCGCCCACGTCTCGGCGATCGGAGCCGATCCGGCGAGCACATCGGCCTATGGTCGCTCGAAAGGCGAAGGCGAGGCGGCCATGCGCGCGGCATTCCCGGCCACGACCATCCTGCGACCGTCGATTGTCTTTGGCCGCGAGGACGGCTTTGTGAACCGGTTCGCCGGGCTGATCGCGATGCTGCCGGTTGTCCCGATCATCCGCGGCGCGGCAAAGTTTCAGCCGGTCTATGTCGGCGACGTCGCCAAGGCGATCGTGGCCGCGCTGGCCGATCCTGGTGCGCATGGCGGCCAGACTTACGAACTCGGCGGCCCCGAAGTCATCACGATGGGCGACCTCAATCGATGGATCGCGCGCGAGACCGGGCGTCGGCGCGCGTTCGTCGAGATGCCCGACGCAATTGCCGGTGCCATGGCATCAGGGCTCGGCTGGATGCCCGGCGCGCCGATGACGCGCGACCAGTGGCTGATGCTCCAGTCGGACAATGTCGTCGCGCCCGATGCGCGGGGGCTTTCGGCCTTCGGGATCGTCGCGACGCCGCTCGAGGCGGTCGCCGAGGGGTGGCTGGTCCGCTATCGCCGCCAGGGGCGCTTCGCGGACAAGACCCAGTAAATGTCGCTGCTGGCGATTATCCTCCTCGGCATCGTCGAGGGGCTCACCGAGTTCATACCCGTGTCGTCGACCGGGCATCTCATTCTCGCCGGGGAGCTGCTCGGCATGCGCACCCCGCAGTCGGCGACGTTCGACGTGGTGATCCAGCTCGGCGCGATCCTCGCGATCGTCGTGCTCTACTGGCAGCGGTTTACCGGGGTCGCCAGCGGGCTGCTCCGGCGCGAAGCACGGTCGCTGGCGTTCACACGCAATATCGCGCTCGGCGTCCTGCCCGCGCTCGTGATCGGCGCATTCCTGTTCGATGCGATCGAGATCATGCTGACGTCGCCGATGCTGGTGGCGGTCGCGCTGATCGTCGGCGGGGTCGCGATTCTGGCGATCGAGCGGCTGGTCAAGCCGGTCGCGGAGATTTCAGTCGAGACGATGACGTGGCGGACCGCGCTCGGCGTGGGCGTCATCCAGTGCCTTGCGATGATCCCGGGGGTCAGCCGCTCGGGCGCGACGATCATGGGCGCGCTGGCGCTGGGCGTCGATCGCAAGACCGCCGCCGAATACAGCTTCTTCCTCGCCGTTCCGGTGATGGTCGCCGCGAGCGCCAAAGCACTGTGGGAAGCGCGCGATGCGCTTGGCGGGATCGACTGGGCCGGCATCAGCATTGGCTTTGCCGTCTCATTCGTGGTGGCGCTGGTCGTGGTCAAGGCGTTCATCGGGATCGTCAGCCGCTACGGTTTCGCCCCGTTCGCCTGGTATCGCATCATTATCGGCAGCGCGGCGCTCATCTGGCTGCTTGCTAGATAGGTCCGAATGGCGACCTATAGTTCCGTGATGCCTACCGCTCAACAATCAACATTGGGAAACAGAGGCGCAGAAGGGCATTACCACTGACCTTTCGCATTGACTCGCGCTCTGGATCGGTTACCCAGCCGATCGGAGGGCTCTATGGCTGACAACCCGATGCTCAAGTTCGTCGATGCGACGCAGGCATACCCCCCCAAGCGCGCGGCAGATTTGCGCGCGGAGGATTTCCGCGAGATCGCCGACCGCTATGCGCCCGCCAGCGCCGAGCTCCAGTCCGCGCGCTGCTCACAGTGCGGGGTGCCCTATTGCTCGGTGCATTGCCCGCTGCACAATCACATTCCGGACTGGCTGCGGCTGACCGCCGAGGGGCGGCTGCGCGAGGCCTATGAACTCTCGAACAGCACTTCGACGATGCCTGAAATCTGCGGCCGCATCTGTCCGCAAGACCGGCTGTGCGAAGGCAATTGCGTGATCGAGTTTTCCGGGCACGGCGCGGTGACGATCGGGTCGGTCGAGAAATACATCACGGACACCGCGTGGGAGGAGGGCTGGGTCGAGCCGCTGGTGCCCGGCCGCGCGCGCGGGCAATCGGTCGGCGTGATCGGCGCGGGTCCGGCGGGGCTGGCGACCGCCGAATATCTGCGCATCGCGGGCTATGACGTGCACGTCTACGACCGCCACGATCGCGCGGGCGGTTTGCTGACCTATGGCATTCCCAGCTTCAAGCTCGAAAAGCCCGTCGTGATGCGCCGCGTCGATCGGCTCAAGGACGGCGGGATCGTCTTTCACGAGGGTTTCGAAGTCGGGCGCGATGCCAGCCTCGACGAATTGCGCCAGAAGCACGACGCGATCCTGATCGCGACCGGGGTTTATAAGGCGCGCGCGATCAAGGCCCCCGGTGTGGGCGCGAACGGCGTGGTCGATGCGCTCGCCTATCTGATCGCGTCGAACCGCAAGAGCTTTGGCGATGCCGTGCCCGCGTTCGACGACGGGCTACTGAATGCGGCCGGCAAGACTGTCGTCGTGATCGGCGGCGGCGACACCGCGATGGATTGCGTGCGCACCGCCGTCCGCCAGGGCGCGGCATCGGTCAAATGCCTCTACCGCCGCGACCGCGCGAACATGCCGGGTTCGCAGCGCGAAGTCGCCAACGCCGAGGAGGAAGGCGTCGAGTTCGTCTGGCTCTCGGCCCCCGAAGCCTTCGGATCGGGGACCGAAGGCTGGGTAAATGACGTCCGCACCACCAGGATGCGCCTCGGCGCGCCCGATGCGAGCGGCAGGCGGGCGCCCGAACCCGATCCGGGCAGCGAATTCGTGCTCTCCGCCGATCTCGTCATCAAGGCGCTGGGCTTCGACGCCGAGGATCTGCCGAAGATGTTCGGGTCGCCCGACCTCGGCGTGACGCGCTGGGGCACGCTGCGCGTCGATCACAAGACGATGATGACCTCGCTCGACGGGGTGTTTGCGGCGGGCGATATCGTCCGCGGCGCGTCGCTGGTGGTCTGGGCAATCCGCGACGGGCGCGACGTGAGCGAGCATATGCACGCCTATTTGAAGGCGAAGGCTGCGGCGGTAAGGCAGGCGGCATGAGGCTGACGGCTGAGGAGATAACCGCGATCAAGGCGGCGGCGGCGCAAGTGTTCGGGCCGGATGCGATCGTGCGTCTGTTCGGCAGCCGCATACGCGATGACCTAAAGGGCGGTGATATCGATTTGCACGTCGAAGTTTTGCCGGGCCAGCAAGACTATCGGCATATTGGCGACTTCAAATGGGAATTGTTTCGTCATATCGAAGAACAAAAGGTCGATCTCGTGCCCTTCGTTCGCGGTCGCAAGCCGCGTGCGATCGACGAAATCGCCTTTGGCGAGGGAATCATATTGTGAGTCCTGAGAACCGCCGTCTTCATGCCGCTTTAGATGTCACGCAGCGAGGCATCGACCGGTTGAGTTCGTCGCTTGTGGACGATATCGATTTACTGAGTGCAGATAGAGCCGTGGACAGTAAGGAAGCGCTGCGCGCAACCGATGCGTTCGTTCAACGGTTTCAGCAAGTTCTCGAACATATCACACACCGCTTGTTTCCGGCGATTTATCGATCTGAGACAGTCGGCGATCGCCCGCCTGGGCTACGTGCATTGCTTATCTATTTGCACGAAGCCGGACTGATTGCCGAACCAAGGGATTGGGAGCGGAGAATCGAACTCAGGAACCAATTGGTCCACGAATACCCGATCGAGGAAGAAGACCGTGTTGCAGCAATCGCTGCGATGCTGGTGGAAAGCCGTCTTATGATCGACGCGTTTGGCGCCACCTTGGACTATGTCAGTAAAAGACAATTGTTGGGCGACATCGAATGAATATCCGCTCCAATCATATATTTACACGGTTCGTTCATGTCGGGCAATCGCGTGCGCAACTCAAATTGAAGGCAGCGGGTGATGTCGTGCGCGGCGCGAGCCTCGTCGTCTGGGCAATCCGCGACGGCCGCGATGTGAGCGATCATATGCATCGGTATCTGAAGGCGAAGGCGGTTAGTGAGAGGAAGGCGGCATGATGAAATCGCTATGGATTGCGTTGGGCGTATTGCTGGCGACGCCAGTTTATGTGGCAAAAGCCGAGTCAACGGCGACGGTGGCAGCGCCCGATGTTGCTGACGAAATCTCCACCGCAATGGCACCACGCGAGCAGCTACGTTCATTCATTTTGAGAACGCTACAAACAACGACATCGGGTGCTATTATTTCGCAAAAGCTCGGTGCCGAGAAAGCGGCTTCGGTGATTAGCTATGAAACAGACAAGATGGTCACAAAATATGGTGGTGAGTGGGCGGCTGCTCTTGCCTCCGCTTACCGTGAAACGCTGAGCGCGGCAGAATTGAGCGACGCCCTTGCTGCTGTGCGTGCCCGCGACCAAGCGAAGATGATGCCGTTCCTCTTGCGTGTTGGACCGGTGATGCAAGCCAATGCGACACCATTGCTTCAAAAGGCCAGCGCCGAAGCCTTGTCGAATGCATTTGCTCGACCGGAAATGAAGTGATGCTCGTGGATACTCCCACTTCGCGCTCTGTCCCCGAAGCCGAACGCGCCCGCCTCGCCCGCGACGGCATGTATCGCCCCGAATTCGAGAGCGACGCCTGCGGCGTCGGCCTCGTCGCCGCGACCGATGGCAAGCCTTCGCGCCGCGTCGTCGCCTCGGCGATCGATGCGCTCAAGGCGGTGTGGCACCGGGGTGCGGTCGATGCCGATGGCAAGACCGGCGATGGTGCGGGGCTGCTCGTCGATCTGCCGATGGCGTTCTTCAATGAGGCGGTGGTCGCCTCGGGGCACAAGCCGCTCGATATGCGGCTGCTCGGCGTCGGCATGGTTTTCCTTCCGCGCACCGATCTCGGCGCGCAGGAGGCGTGCCGGACGATCGTCGAGAGCGAGCTGATCGAGGCCGGGCTCGCGATCTACGGCTGGCGGCAGGTGCCCGTCGACGTCTCGGTGATCGGGCGCAAGGCGCAGGAAACGCGGCCCGAGATCGAGCAGATCATGGTCGCGGGGCCCGACCGGCGCACGGTGAGCGTCGCCGAGTTCGAAAAGCAGCTCTACATCATCCGGCGGCGGATCGAGCGCCGCGTGATCGAGGCGCAGATCCAGGGCTTCTACGTCTGCTCGCTGTCGTGCCGCTCGATCGTCTACAAGGGGCTGTTCCTCGCCGAGAGCCTGTCGGTCTTCTACCCCGATCTGCAGGACGAGCGTTTCACCTCGCGCGTCGCCATCTTCCACCAGCGCTATTCGACCAACACCTTCCCGCAATGGTGGCTGGCGCAACCGTTCCGCTGCCTCGCGCACAACGGCGAGATCAACACGATCCGCGGCAACAAGAACTGGATGAAGGCGCACGAGATCCGGATGGCATCGCTGGCGTTCGGCGATGCCTCGGACGAGATCAAGCCGGTGATCCCGGCGGGCGCATCGGATACCGCTGCGCTCGATGCCGTGTTCGAGGTCATCGCGCGAAGTGGCCGCGATGCGCCGACCGCCAAGACCATGCTCGTGCCCGAAGCCTGGCAGGACAAGCCCGACATGCCGCGCGAGCATCGCGACATGTATGCCTATCTCGCGAGCGTCATGGAGCCGTGGGACGGCCCGGCAGCGCTTGCGATGACCGACGGGCGCTGGGCGGTTGCGGGAATGGACAGGAATGCGCTGCGTCCGCTGCGCTATACGCTGACCAACGACGATCTGCTGATCGTGGGCAGCGAGACGGGGATGGTCGTCGTTCCCGAGGCGACCGTGATCGCCAAGGGCGCGCTCGGGCCGGGGCAGATGATCGCGGTCGATCTCGACGAGGGGCGGCTGTACGAGGATCGCGCGCTCAAGGACCGGCTCGCGGGCGAAGCGCCCTATGCCGAGATGGTCGGTGATTTCTTGACGCTCGACGATCTGCCCGACACGTCCCCAGCCCCTGAGTATTTCACCCGCGCCGAGCTCACGCGGCGGCAGGTCGCGGCGGGCATGACGATGGAAGACATGGAGCTGATCCTCAGCCCGCTCGTCGACGACGGCAAGGAAGCGGTCGGTTCGATGGGCGACGATACCCCGCTCGCGGTCATTTCGGACAAGCCGCGCCTGATCAGCCAGTTTTTCCGCCAGAATTTCGCGCAAGTCACCAACCCGCCGATCGACAGTTTGCGCGAGCGGCAGGTGATGAGCCTCAAGACGCGGTTCGGCAATCTGGCGAACATCCTCGACCAGGATTCGGGACGCGATCAGGTTCTCGTGCTCGATACGCCAGTGCTGACCAGTGGCGGCTGGCTGCGCCTCAAGGCGCATTTCGGCATCTCCAGCGCCGAGATTGACTGCACGCTCGCGATGGGTTCGGGAGCCGAAGGGCTGCGCTCTGCGATCGCGCGCGTTCGCGCCGAGGCCGAACAGGCGATCCGCGAAGGGCGCAGCGAGCTGTTCCTGACCGACGAGACGGTTTGCGAAGACCGGGTCGCGATCCCGATGGTGCTCGCGGCCGCCGCCGTGCACACGCATCTCGTGCGCAAAGGGCTGCGCTCCTACGCCAGCGTCAACGTCCGTTCGGCCGAGTGCCTCGACACGCATTATTATGCCGTGCTGATCGGCGTCGGCGCGACGACGGTGAACGCGTATCTCGCCGAGGCGTGCATCGCCGACCGCCATGTGCGCGGCCTGTTCGGCACCCGGTCGCTCGACGCGTGCCTGCAGCGTCACAAGGCTGCGATCGGCGACGGCCTGCTCAAGATCATGTCGAAAATGGGGATCGCAGTCATCTCCAGCTATCGCGGCGGCTATAATTTCGAGGCGGTCGGACTGAGCCGCGCACTCGTTGCCGATCTCTTCCCCGGCATGCCCGCCAAGATTTCGGGCGAAGGCTATGTCTCGCTCTACCAGAACGCCGCCGAGCGTCACGAAGATGCGTTCGACAGGGCGGTGGCGACACTGCCGATCGGTGGTTTCTATCGACAGCGTGCAGGCGGCGAACCGCATGCCTATTCGGCGCAGCTGATGCACCTGCTGCAGACTGCGGTGCGGACCGACAGCTATTCGACTTACCTCCAGTTCGCGCGCGGCGTCCGCGATCTGCCGCCGGTCTATTTGCGCGATCTGCTCGAATTCAACTACGCGAGGGATCCGATCAGCATCGACAGCGTCGAGGCGATCACCGAGATCCGCAAGCGCTTCGTGACGCCGGGCATGTCCTTGGGCGCGCTCAGCCCCGAGGCGCATGAGACGCTGGCGATCGCGATGAACCGCATCGGCGCCAAGGCCGTCTCGGGCGAAGGCGGCGAGGACAGCGTTCGTTTCAAGCCTTATGCGAACGGCGACAACGCCAATTCCTCGATCAAGCAGATCGCGAGCGGGCGGTTTGGCGTGACCGCCGAATATCTGGGTGCCGCCGAAGAGATCGAGATCAAGGTCGCGCAAGGGGCCAAGCCCGGCGAGGGCGGTCAGTTGCCGGGCTTCAAAGTGACCGAGTTCATCGCGAAACTGCGCCACGCGACACCGGGTGTCAGCCTCATCTCGCCGCCGCCGCATCATGACATCTATTCGATCGAAGACCTGGCGCAGCTGATCTACGACCTGAAGCAGATCAACCCGCGCGCGCGGGTGTGCGTGAAGCTGGTCAGTTCGGCAGGGATCGGCACGGTCGCCGCGGGTGTCGCCAAGGCGCATGCCGACGTCATTCTCGTCTCGGGCAATACCGGGGGCACCGGAGCCAGCCCGCAGACCAGCATCAAATATGCCGGCACGCCGTGGGAAATGGGCCTGAGCGAAGTCAATCAGGTGCTCACGCTCAACGGCCTGAGGCACCGGGTGAAACTGCGCACCGACGGCGGGCTGAAAACCGGGCGCGACATCGTGATCGCGGCCATTCTGGGTGCCGAAGAATTCGGCATCGGCACGCTCAGCCTTGTCGCGATGGGCTGCATCATGGTCCGCCAGTGTCATTCGAACACCTGCCCGGTCGGCGTCTGCGTGCAGGACGAGCGGCTCCGCGCCAAGTTTACCGGCACGCCCGAAAAGGTCATCAATCTGATGACCTTCATCGCCGAGGAAGTCCGCGAAATCCTCGCGCGCCTTGGTTTCAAGTCGCTCGATGACGTGATCGGGCGCACCGAACTGCTCCGGCAGGTCAGCCGGGGCGCGGAGCATCTCGACGATCTCGATCTCAATCCGATCCTTGCCAAGGTCGACGCCGATGACGACCAGCGGCGCTTCAACGTGCCCGGCGGCCGCAACGAAGTGCCCGACAGTCTCGATGCGCAAATCCTGCACGATGCCAAGCCGGTGTTCGAGCGGCGCGAAAAAATGCAGCTGACCTATACCGTGCGCAACACGCACCGCGCGGTCGGCACGCGGCTCTCGGCCGAGATCACCGCGCGATACGGCATGGCGGCGCTCAATGACGGCCATATCCACGTCCGCCTGCGCGGTTCGGCAGGCCAGTCGCTCGGCGCGTTCCTGTGCAAGGGCATCACGCTCGAGGTGTTCGGCGACGCCAACGACTATGTCGGCAAGGGGTTGTCGGGCGGGATCATCGCGGTGCGCCCGATGGTGAGTTCGCCGCTCGAAAGCCAGCACAACACGATCCTCGGCAACACCGTGCTTTATGGCGCGACCTCGGGCAAGCTCTTCGCTGCGGGCCGCGCGGGCGAGCGCTTCGCTGTGCGCAACTCGGGCGCAGATGTCGTCGTCGAGGGCTGCGGCGCAAACGGCTGCGAATACATGACCGGCGGCACCGCGGTGATCCTGGGGGCAACGGGCGAGAATTTCGGCGCAGGCATGTCGGGCGGAATGGCGTTCGTGCTCGATCTCGATGCCAACTTCACCCGTCGCGCCAATCCCGAAAGCATCGTCTGGCAGCGCCTCGCCTCGGTGCATTGGGAAGCCAAATGCCGCGCGCTGATCGCCGAACACGCGGTCCGCACCGACAGCAAGTGGGCGCACGCCATCCTCGACGATTGGGACCGGTGGCGGGGGCAGTTCTGGCAGGTTTGCCCCAAGGAAATGCTCTCAAGGCTCGCTGCGGCGCTCGATGATGCATTTGTGACTGTTGCCGCTGAGTGACAGTCAGCAGTGCATAAAATAAATTACACCTTGTAATAATCCGACAAAAAGCAAACCCTTTGCCGGTAGTCAAAACGGTGGGGATTAACCATGAAATATTCGGCAGGTCTTTTTGTCGCTCTGGGGCTCAACTTGTCTTCTGTTACCCCGCTTTTAGCGCAGACGGCAGAAGCTCCATCCCGGGGAAAAGCATCAGCAGTTCCCGGACGTGCTGAAGAAGAGAAACTGGCGGCGCGACTGGCCACTGGCATGACGGCCGCCAATACCGTCACTGTCAATTGCGGGGCGACACCTCAGCAGATCAACATCAGCACCGGAACGGGCGTGCCCATCTGGTTTGGCTTTGCCGGTCCGCCAGCCAGCCTCGCAGGTGGCAATGCGTCGATCATCACGACCCCACCCCCGCCCTGGGCCGCAACGGCGGGCGTGCTGGCACCCGCGCAATGGGTGCAGCGCGCCAACGTTCCGGTTCCTGCCAATGCGCCAGATCAATGGTACTATTATCGGATCCGGATCGTCGTCGGCTCAACCTGCGTTGCCGGTGTCAACCGGGTGATCGTCGAGGGTCGCGCAGCGGCAGCCGATACGGCGCAGGTTCATATGTGGAAAGTCGGTGCCTTCACGCCGCCACCATTGCTCGGCAATACGATCGGGTTTCCAGCCACAGCGCCCCTGCCGGCCGGCACCCCGCCGGGCTACACCGTGTCGCGCATCTTTACCGCCTTCAACCCGCTCGCGATTACGGGACCGGGGACTTACATCATGGCGTTTCAAGTAAAGCACAAAGCATTCAACGGCTCGTTCGCGCAAGGCATCATCTTCCAGGGGTTCATCACCTTCTGAACGGGAGGCACGCCGCGATCGGGCGGAGACAAATGTGTTTCGGATCGGGACGGCGCGCAGCCTTCCTGCGCGTTCCTTTCAGGCTGATAAGTGATATCGGCCGCAGCAGAAACGGGGACTCATCATGATTCGGTCAGCGAAAATCTGTGCGGCAGTCGTTGCAATTGTTGCTGCTCAGCCAGCCCTTGCAGGGTCGTGGAGCCATCAGCGGCCGAGCATTTCGGGCAAGCCGAAGCCCACGCAGGTTCCCGAGCCGGCAACCATGGCGCTGTTCGCCGGTGGCCTGGTGATGCTCGAGCGCGCCCGCCGTCGCCGTCGCGACTGAGTGCTCCGCTGCCAGCGCGGTTGACTCCCCCTTAACTTGGGCACCCCTAACGCGCTAAGGCGCTTAGACGCGGGCCCAGAGGACGGGGATATGGCGCAGGCGCCTGCCGAACCGAAGATTGCCGTCGTCATCCCGTGCTTTCGCGTGCGCGGACATGTGTGCGACGTGATTGCCGAAATCGGCCCCGAAGTCGATGCAATCTTCGCGGTCGACGATGCCTGCCCGGACCAGTCGGGCGATCTCATTGAGGCGAGCACCCGCGACCCGCGCGTCACCGTATTGCGCCACGCAGCCAACAAGGGCGTCGGCGGCGCGATGATGACCGGCTATCGCGCCGCGCTCGCTGCCGGATACGACGTTGTCGTGAAGGTCGACGGCGACGGCCAGATGGACCCGGCACTGATCGCCACGATCGCCGGACCGGTGATTGACGGTCGCGCCGACTACGCCAAGGGCAACCGCTTCCATTCGGTTTACAATGTCCGCGCGATGCCGGGAATGCGCCTGTTCGGCAATGCCGCACTCTCGTTCCTCACCAAGATTTCGAGCGGCTATTGGTGCATGTTCGATCCGACCAATGGCTATACCGCGATCCACGCCGAAGCGCTGCGGCGGCTCGAGTTCGCCAATATCGACGAGCGCTATTTCTTTGAATCGGACATGCTGATCAATCTCGGCAACATCCGCGCGGTCGTCGCCGATGTCCCGATGGCGGCGCGCTATGCCGACGAGACGAGCAACTTGCGGATCGGGCGTGTGCTCGGCCCGTTTCTCTGGAAAAACATGCGCGAGACCGCCAAGCGAGTGCTCTACAGCTATTTTCTGCGCGATTTCAGTCTCGCCTCGGCGCAGCTCGTCGTCGGGGCCGCGATGCTGATCTTTGGCATGATCTTCGGCGCATGGGGCTGGGCGCAGTCGGTGAGCAGCGGGAGTCCTGCCACCACGGGCACCGTGATGATCGCCGTGCTGCCGATCATCCTTGGCTTTCAGCTGCTTCTGGCGTTTATCGGGTTCGACATGACCAACGAACCGCGCGTGCCCCTCCAGTCGCTCCGCCCCCGCCCGCGCCGAAACGCGCCGTGATCGGCCAGCTCTCGCGCTACGGTGCGATGGGTCTCATCGTCTATGCCGTCGATTTTCTGACCTTCTGGCTGATCCACGCCATCGCGCCGTCGCTTTACCTCATCGCCAATGTCGCGGGCAAAGCGGCGGGAGCGGCAACGGGCTTCGTGCTGCACAAGACCGTCACGTTCGCCGGCGAGCAGCAGCACGCGACCGGGCGGCAGGCGCTGCTTTACGCGCTGGTACTTGGCATCAACATGGCGGGGTCGAGCGCGCTGCTATGGCTGGCCGTCGGCCTCGGCGCGCCGACGACTCCGGCCCGCATCGCCATCGACGGGATCGTGATCGCCACGTCGTTTCTGGCGTCACGTTTCCTGATTTTCCGCCCGGCATGACCGCAGCGCGCCCCAGCTGGCCGTTCGTCGCGATGATCGCGCTGTTCGTGGCGCTGGTCGCGGCCTCGTGGATCGGCTTCATCGGGTCGGACGACGTGACTTATGCGCGCGGCGCTTACGGCTGGCTGGAAACCTTTCCCTATGTCGGCGGGCACGGCACGATCCGCTATCCGATCACGCTGCCGATGGCGCTCGCCTTCAGGACGTTGGGCGAAAACGAATGGGCCATGGTCCTGCCCAGCCTGCTTTATGCGATTGGCGTCCTGATCCTCGCCGCGCGCTTCCTGCGGCGTGCCGATGGCGACGAGGCGGCGATCCTTGCGCTGCTGCTGCTCGCGACCTCGCCGCTGTTCGTCATCCAGGGGTCGATCGCCAATGTCGATGCGATCGAGCTGTTTTTCCTGTTCGCCTCGTTCCTGATGTGGTGGCGCGCGCTCAACGATGGGCCGACACCGCTGCGGCTGATCGCGGCAGGCGCGCTCGCGGGCCTTGCCTTTCTGACGCGCGAGACCGCCGTGTTCATCGCGGTGTTCTATGGCCTCCTGTTTCTCGCCGGATACGGCTTTGCGCGGCTGCGCTACCTTTGGATCGGGCTGGGCTTCGTCGCGGTCTGGGCGCTCGAACTGCTCTATCTCGGTATCATGACCGGCGATCCGCTTTACCGGTTCAACATTGCGATGACCCATGATTCGACCATCGACCGGTCGATCGACGTTGCGGGCAATGTCATCGTGCATCCGCTGATCGATCCGCTGCTGGTGCTGCTCGCCAATCAGGAATTCATGCTGCTTTTCCCGGTGGCCATTCCGCTGGCGCTCTGGCTGTGTTTCGGGCGCGGCATCGCGCCGCAGCGCCAGCGGCTCGCGCGCCTGCTCTGCCTGTTTGCGCTGACCTGGTTCGTCTGCGTCGGCACGGCGCAGACGCTGCTGCCGCTCAATCCGCGCTATTTCACGATCACAACAGCAGCGATGATCCTCGTGACCGGCATTGGGCTCGCAGCACTCTGGCAGCGCAACAGGATCGCCACGGTCGTGCTCGCAGGCGCACTCGTCGCGACCAACCTCATCGGCATCATCGTCGAAAACAAGGCGCCGATGTTTGCCGAGCGCACGCTCGCCGCCTTCGCCCGGGCGCATCCGCAAGTCCGGCTGACGACCGATCCCATGACGCGCTACCGCGCCGACATGTTGCTCAAATGGGCGAAGGCCGAAAGCCGCGTTGGCGACACGGCGCCTGCCGCAGGCGGCTTTCACTTCTACAACCCGGCGCATGCCGATCGCGCCAACGCCCGGATGGCGGCCGCCGCAGTCGCGCGCTACCAGCCGCAACCGGACTGGCGCGCGATCGCGGCTTTTCCGCGTCCGATCCCCTTTGCGGCGCGGATCATCGATGCCGCCGGCCTCCGCACGGTCCTTCCGCCCTCACTGTGGTGCAAGCTGCGACAATGCAGCCCGGGCGTCACCTTTTACCTGACGGGTGCACCGACCCGCCCTTCCACCATCGCGCGCAATCGCTTAACGCCTCGTTCGCATGTGGCTGCTTCATCAATTTCCGCTCTGCCCGTTTTCGCGCAAGGTTCGCCTGCTCATGGGCGAAAAGGGGATCGGCTATGAACTGGTGCGCGAACACCCGTGGGAGCGGCGCGACGAATTTCTCGACCTGAACCCCGCCGGGCAAACGCCCGTGCTGGTCGAGAGCGCGCAAAACATTACGCTCATTCACTCGGTGGCGATCTGCGAGTATTTCGAGGAAACCGTGGCGCAGGCGCCGATGATTTCGGGCACCGCCGCCAATCGCGCCGAAATCCGCCGCGTGTCGGCCTGGTTCGACGAGCAGTTCCACGGTGCCGTGGTCGCGCCGCTGATGACCGAACGGATGATCAAGCGCGTTGTCCACCGCGCAGCGCCCGACACGACTGCGCTGCGCGATGCGATGAAGGCGGCAAACGCAATGCTCGACTATGCCGATTATCTGCTCGATCATCGCAACTGGCTCGGCGGTTCGGTGCTGAGCCTCGCCGATCTCGCGGCCGCCGCGCATATTTCGGTTGCCGATTATCTCGGCGGCATCGACTGGCGCGCGCACGATCAGACGCGCAACTGGTATGCCGGATTGAAGTCGCGCCCCAGCTTCCGCCCGCTGCTTGCCGAGCGGATGGGCGCGATCCCCCCGCCCGCCGATTACGACAAGGTCGATTTCTGATGGAGCCAGTTGCCCTCATCGAAGACATGGCTATCCGCGCGCGCGCGGCTTCGGCCGCGCTTGCGCAGACGTCGACCGAGGACAAGGCCCGGGGCTTGCGCGCCGCCGCTGCCGCCATCCGCGGTGCCGAACGCGCGATTCTCGCTGCCAACGCCGCCGATGTCGCCGCCGGAACCGCGAACGGCCTTTCGGGCGCGCTGATCGACCGGCTGGCGCTCGATCCCGCGCGGCTCGAAGGTATGGCCCAGGGCGTCGAGGCTGTTGCCGCCTTGCCCGATCCGGTCGGCTGGATCATCGACGAGAGCGCGCGCCCCAACGGCCTAAAGCTGCAGCGCGTGCGCGTGCCGCTCGGCGTCGTCGGGATCATCTACGAGAGCCGCCCGAACGTGACGGCCGATGCCGGTGCGCTGTGCCTCATGTCCGGCAATGCCGCCATCCTGCGCGGCGGATCCGAAGCGCTGGCGACGTCGCAGGCGATCCACGCCGCGATGATCGCGGGCATTGCGCGCGCGGGGCTGCCGACCGACGCCATCCAGCTGGTGCCGACAAGCGACCGTGCCGTCGTCGGCGCGATGCTGGCCGCGCACGGCAAAATCGACATCGTGATCCCGCGTGGCGGCAAGGCCCTTGTCGCGCGCGTGCAGGCCGAAGCCCGCGTCCCCGTGCTCGCGCATCTCGACGGGATCAATCACAGCTATATCGACAAGGCCGCCGATCCGGCGATGGCGCGCGCGATCGTGGTCAATGCCAAGATGCGACGCACCGGCGTGTGCGGGGCAATGGAAACGCTGCTGATCGACCGCGCGTTCGCCGACGCTGCCATGGTCATCGGCACGCTGGCCGACACCGGGTGCGTGCTGCGCGGCGAGGCCGATGTGCAGACGCTCGACGCGCGAGTCGAACCTGTCGAAGCATCCGACTGGGACACCGAATATCTTGACGCGATCTGCGCCGTCCGCCTCGTCGATGGCCTCGACGGCGCGCTGGCGCACATCGCCGTGCACGGCTCGCACCACACCGATGCGATCGTCACCGAAGACGTAAGCACCGCCGAGCGCTTCCTGAACGCGGTCGATAGCGCGATCGTGATGTGGAACGCATCGAGCCAGTTCGCCGATGGCGGCGAATTCGGGCTTGGCGCGGAAATCGGGATCGCCACAGGCCGCCTCCACGCACGCGGCCCGGTGGCGCTCGAGGGCCTGACAACCTACAAATGGTTGGTCCGCGGTTCCGGGCAGGTGCGCCCTTGAATCACTTGTATACAAGTGATACCGATTGATAATGGAAAAGTCCGCCGTGATCACCGCGCGCCTCGATCCCGAAACTCTCGGTGAACTCGATCGTCTGGCAACTTATCATGACCGCTCTCGCGCATGGATCGTTGCGCGCGCGGTCAAGGATTATGTGAGGGAAGAAACCCAATTCTTCGCCTATCTTCAAGAGGCCGAAGACGCGATCGATCGCGGCGACTATTATACGCAGGAGGAGGTGGAGGCCTGGTTTGCCGCAAAGAAGGCCGCTCGTAAGCGCCACGAATGACCTTGAAGATTTGGTGGTCGCACAATGCGCGCAATGAGCTTGACGAAATCGACGTGTATTTTGCGGATAAGAACCCCGACTATGCCGATCGCATCGGCGATGCGATCCTGCACGCAACGCGGTTGCTAAGCGAGCACTCGGAAGCGGGTCCGGCGGTTGCACCCACAGGCACGCGCAAATGGGTTGTCGTCGGCACCCCCTATATCTTGCTCTACCGACCCGATGGTCCGTTGCTGCGTGTCCTCCATGTTGTGCATGCGAAACGCGACTGGACGCGATTCCTGTGACCCCCACCGGTCTCCTCGGCGGGTCGTTCAACCCGGCGCATAGCGGGCACCGGGCGATCAGCCTGTTTGCCGCCGACGCGCTCGGGCTCGATGCGGTATGGTGGCTGGTCTCGCCGGGCAATCCGCTCAAGGCAGCCGAAGGCATGGCCCCCTTTCCGGCGCGACTGGCTTCGGCGCAGCGAATGGCACGACGCAGCATCATTCGCGCGTCGGATATCGAGCTGCAGATGGGGACGCGCTTCACCGTTGATACGCTGGCGAGGCTGGTGCGGCGCTATCCAAAACGGCAATTCATCTGGATCATGGGTGCGGACAATATCGCCCAGTTCCACTTCTGGCGCGACTGGCGGAGGATCGCCACGCTGGTGCCGATTGCGATTATCGCGCGACCGGGGTATGAAGCGCTGACCGTTGCAACGCCTGCGACGGCCTGGCTCAGGCGGTTCGTCCGCCGCCCGGCCAGCGTAAAATGCTGGACACAATGGAGACCGCCGGCGCTCGTGCTGCTGCACTTCCGCCCCGATCCGACCTCCGCCACCGCGCTGCGCAAGCGCGACCCGCATTGGTATCGTAACAATTCAACCCCATATTCGGCCGCGCGGCAGCGCCCGCCGCTTGCATAAAGGATCCCACTTGCCCGCAACCGCCGTTCGCAGCATCACCCCGGCTCCCGCGCCCGCGTCCGATCCGGTCGAAGCGCTTCACCAGCTGATCCTTATGTCGCTTGACGACGATCAGGCCGTCGAGACGGTCACGATCCCGCTGGCCGGAAAATCCTCGATTGCCGATCACATGATCATCGCATCCGGCCGTTCGACACGGCAGGTCGCTTCGATGGCGATGAAGCTCGCCGAAAAGATCAAGGCGCAAACCGGTCGTCCGGTCCGCATCGAAGGACTCCCGGCGGCGGACTGGGTGTTGCTCGATGCCGGCGACGTGATCGTGCATCTGTTCCGCCCCGAAGTGCGCAGTTTCTACAATCTGGAGCGTATGTGGGCCTTCGGCGAAGCGCCGGTCGCGCCGACCACGCACTAGGTTGAAGCTTCACATCGTCGCGCGCGGCAAGATCGGGCGCGGCCCCGAAGCCGAGCTTGTGGCGCGCTATGCCGAGCGGATCGGCTGGCCGTTGCAGATCACCGAACTGCCCGAGACGGGCGGCAAGGTCGGCGCACCCCCTGCCCCGGCAAAAATCGTCGCGCTCGACGAAGCCGGCGCTGCCATGGGATCGACAGCCTTCGCCCGCCTGCTCGAAGGCTGGCGCGACAGCGGCATCCGCGAAACCCGCTTCCTGATCGGTGCTGCCGACGGCCTGACGGCCGACGAACGCGCCAGCGCTGACCTGCTGATGAGCTTCGGCCTAGCGACCTGGCCGCACCTTATGGTCCGCGCGATGCTCGCCGAGCAGCTTTACCGCGCAACCAGCATCATCGCCGGGCACCCCTATCACCGCGAAAGTTAGGGCGCTTCTTCTACCTTTTTATCAGTCGATTTGCCCTCATCGTCCGCCGATTGCGGCGCGGCTTCGGCTGCGTCTTCATCGCGAGCCGCAGCATCGGATTCGGGCACCCGCATCCGGTCACCGAGAATCCAGTTGCGATCGGGCGGCGGCGCTTTGGCCTCGGGCGCCCACAGATGATCGAACAGCCCGTCGCGATACAGCTTTGCGCCCAGCACGATCACGAAGGCCATGCACGCCAACAGAAACAGTCCGACCGGGCGGTGCAGGAGACTGAAGGCACCACCGGGCCGCCCGTCTTCAAGCGCCATCGGCTTGAAGCTCGGATCACCGAAGTCTCCCGCCAGCATTGCCTTATATTCGGAGTGCGCATCCGATGGTGGCGACGCTGCGGGTCGCGACTGGGCCGTCTGGCGACCGATCGTCCGGTTTCTCGCCACGGCAGCGGCTTAGCGCGCCCGCGTTAACTCAGAGTAAAGCGATGTCGCGATTGAGCACGACGAAGTGCAGATCGCGTCTTGTCGGCAAGCCGAAGCGCGGGTCAGCGTGCGGGAATGGCCGGGTTTCGCCACTCTGCGCATAGCCTTTGCGGACATAGTAATCGACGAGTTCGGGGCGTTGCGCGATCACTGTCATCTCCATGACGGTCGCGCCGAAGACTGAGCGCGCAAAGGCCTCGGCAGCGGCAAGCAACGCCGCGCCGGTCCCGCGGGCCTGATGCGCCGGATCGACGGTCAATAGCCCGAGATAAGCCAGCCCTGCATCCTTGTCCTGCACGTTCACGCAGCCACGCATTTCGCCGTCGATATCGGCGACCAGCACGCGCTGCCGGGGATCGGCAAAGATCGCGGCGAGCGCTTCCGGGTCGGTCCGCTGCCCGCCGAGCAGATCGGCTTCGTGCGTCCATCCGGCGCGGGCGCTGTCGCCGCGATAGGCACGCTCGATCAGCGCGTGCAGCGGCACCAGCTCGTCGCGCATGGCCGTCCGGATGCGCATCAGCCGCGCTTGCGCGCCTGCGGATAGGTGCCCAGGATACGCATCCATTTCGAGTGAAACGCGAGTTCCTCCAGCGCGCGCAGCACGCCGGGATCGTCGGGATGCCCCTCGATATCGGCAAAAAACTCGGTCGCGGCAAAGCTCGCTCCGCGCTGATAGCTTTCGAGCTTGGTCATGTTGACGCGATTGGTCGCAAATCCACCCAGCGCCTTGTAGAGCGCGGCGGGCTGGTTTTTCACCTCGAAGATGAGCGTCGTGAGCACATCGCCACTCGGATCGAGAGCAACCGCTTCCTGCGCAAGGATCACGAAGCGCGTCATATTGTCGTCCGAATCCTCTAGCCCCGTCTCGAGGACGTTCAGACCGTAGATCGAGGCCGCGAGCGGCGGCGCGATCGCTGCCACCGCCGGGTCTGCCGCCTCCAGCGCAAGCGCTGCAGCGCCTGCCGTATCGTCATAAGGCACAGGACGGATGCCGCGTGCGCGGAGCCATCGGCGGCACTGCCCCAGCGCCTGCGGGTGGCTGACCGCCTCGCGCACCTCTTCCAGCGATCCCGTTCCCATCAACGCGTAGCGGATAGGCAAGAAATACTCGCCGATGATGACGAGGCTCGATTCGGGCAGCAGGAAGTGAATATCGGCAACGCGGCCGTGCAGCGAATTCTCGATCGGGATCATCGCCTGCCCCGCCCGCCCCTCGCGCACGGCATCGATTGCGTCCTCGAACGCAAAGCACGGCATCGGCAGCGCGCCAGTGATCGCCGCTTCGACCGCGATGTGCGAATTGGCGCCCGGTGCGCCCTGAAACGCTACGGCACGCGCAGGCTCGGCATCGGCAGCGGCGAGCATGGCGGTAACGATGGGGCGGGCGGGCGCGGGATATCGGTCCATTGAGAGCGCGCGCGTAACCGCAGGTTGCGTTGAGGGCAAGCGGCACCGCTTGCGCTCGGACCGACGCTTTCCTAGAGCGGCGGCGAACGAAACCCTGAAGCAAGGCCGCATTACCGACATGGATAGCCGCAGCAACGTGATCGCGATGATGGGATTGGGCGCACTGATCGTCGCGCTCGGCAGCTCGATCGTCGCCGGTGAGGCCTTTCATGCCGAGCGCCCGGAAAAAATGGGCTATGTCGTCGAAGGCGTCGAAGCCGAGGCCGGGGCCGCTGCTGCAACGGCGGAGCCGCCCATCGCCATGATGATGGCGGGTGCCGACGTGACCAAGGGGGCCGAAGTCTTCAAGAAGTGTGCGAGCTGCCACTCGATCAACGAGGGCGGCGCAAACGGGATCGGCCCGAACCTGTGGGCAAGCATGGGCCAGCCACACGCTCATGTCGCGGGTTTTGCCTATTCGGACGCGCTGAAAGCGGTGCCGGGCAATTGGGATTTCGAAGCCATGAACAAATGGCTCAAGAATCCGCGGACGTATGCCCCCGGCACCAAGATGAGCTTTGCCGGACTGAGCAAGGCCGAAGACCGCGCCAATCTGATTGCCTATCTGAACGCGCAAGGGTCTAACCTGCCGCTTCCCGCAGCGCCGGTGCAGGCTGCGGCGGAAGAAGGCGCTGCTCCGGCTGAGAATGCCGCGGCGCCAGCCGAGGGCGCTGCTGCTCCGGCGGAAGACTCGGCGGCCAAGGCCAAACCGTAAAGCCGGTTTTGTTTTAGAGCCGTTCATCCCGAGCGAAGTCAAGGGACCGTTGCGGGCCAGGTGCCTCAACGTCGCTCGGCACGAACGGATCAGTAACTTAATCGCATCACGACCGACATTACGCTGCGTAAAACGCCTCGATGTGCGCCCAGGCCTCTTCGGCAGTCTCGACATAGCTGAAAAGATCGAGGTCACTCCGCGAAATCACGCCCTCTTCGGCCAGCACCTCGAAATTCAGCACCCGCGTCCAGAACGCCTTGCCGAACAGCAGCACCGGCATCGGCTTGACCTTGCCGGTTTGAATCAGCGTCAGCAGCTCGATCATCTCATCGATCGTGCCGAGGCCGCCGGGAAACACCGCAACCGCCCGGGCCCGCAGCAGGAAATGCATTTTCCTCAGCGCGAAGTAATGAAACTGGAAGCTCAGGCCGGGCGTGACATACACGTTTGGGGCCTGCTCGTGCGGCAGGACGATGTTCAGCCCGATCGATTGGGCACCGACGTCCGCCGCACCTCGATTGGCCGCTTCCATGATCGAGGGCCCCCCGCCCGAGCACACGACGAACTGGTGCCAGCCCGCCTCGTCGCGCGGCGTGGCGCTCGCCAAACGCGCAAGCGCGCGCGCGGAGTCATAATAGAGCGACAGCGCTTCGAGCCGCGCAGCAACGGCCGGATCGGGATGCTGCGCAGCGCTGCCCGGCTCGGGAATGCGCGCCGACCCGTAAAACACGATCGTCGAGCGGATCATGGCCTCGTCGAGCAACAGCTCGGGCTTCAGCAACTCCAGCTGAAAGCGCACCGGCCGCAAATCCTCGCGCAGCAGAAAATCGAGGTCCTGAAACGCCAGTCTGTAGGCGGGATGCTCGGTCTGCGGCGTCGAGAGCGTGAGCCGCGCGGCATCGGCATCTTCGTCAGCGCGCGCGAAGACGCGGCGGGGAACGTGCGTTTTGGTCATCGTCGAGCGACTTAGCGGCAGAATGGGCCGCGGCCCATATCGAAATGGAAATGATCGCGGTGCGCCGCATTGTAATCGGGGCTGAGCACGAGATTGAAGCGGCGGCAGGCGCTGTCACGGACCACGCGAAGAAAGCGCGCCTCGCGTTCGTCACCGTTCCAGCCATTAAGCACGCTGATTCGCCGCCCGTCCTCCAGCACAAACGCCGATACGTCCACAGCATTGGCCGAGGCGTGTTCAGAAAGCCGATCGGTCCCCGCGATCGGGCGGCACGAATAGGTGCCGAAAGTCTCGATCCGCGTCACCGGCGACGCGAACTCGCCCATGGCCGGCACCTGCAGATCGGATTGCACCCAGACGGTGAAGGCATAGGCCAGCGGGCACGTCATCGCGCCCAAATTGGTCGTCGGCGTGCCGATGTCGCGCAGCTGCACGCTGCCGAGCGCCGTGCACCCGCCGTCAAAGGTCCGGTCGGGCAGCAGCGCATAGCGCGCAACGAGGCGATCGAGCTTGGCGAGACATTGCCGCAGCGCGACCGGATCGGTGCCGACTACCGGCGTTGCAGCGGGGCGGCGGAACGTCGGCCGGTCGATGCAGCCGTGGAGTGTGAGGGCAAGTGTGGCAGCAAGAAGGAACGCACGACGCATGGCGACGCCCTAACGCGCGCAGCCGCCGAAAGGAATCTACCTTGCCAAAAAAAGCATGTTGCGAGCGCCTATTACGGTTGCTAGGGCTTTCACGTGTTGCGAACTATTCTCAATAGCACATTGGCATTCTGGACCTTGCTGGCAGTGCCCGCCGTGCCGATGCTTGTCGGGCTCGCCACGAGTGCCGCCGATCCTGCCGACCTTCTCCATCCCAGCGGCGAAACGTCGGCACGGCTCATGATCGCCGCGATGATGCTCGGACCGCTCGCAGCGGTCATCGGCCCGCGGTCGTGGCTGCGCTGGCTGATGGCCCGGCGGCGCTATCTGGGCGTCGCCGCCTTTGCTTATGCGCTGCTGCATCTTGTGTTCTATGTGATCGACATGGGCACGCTTGCCGACATGCTTGCCGAACTGGGCGCCACCGGCATCTGGACCGGCTGGGCCGCGCTCGCGCTCATGGTCCCGCTTGCGCTGACCAGCAACGACGCCGCGATGCGCGCGCTCAAGGCGGGCTGGAAGCGCGTGCAGCGGCTCGCCTATCTGGCAGCGCTCATGCTGCTGCTCCACTGGGTGTTCGTGCACAACAATGCCGCCGCCGCGCTCATCCACTTTGCGCCGCTTGCGCTGCTCCACCTCATTCGTCGCTTTCGTCCCCAGCAAAAAGGATACGCCACATGAAGAAGATTGCTGTTCTCGCCACCACGCTCGCGCTTGGCCTTGCTGCCCCCGCCGCCGCTACCGGCGTTATCAAATGCGATGCAGGGCCACAGTCGGGCTGGAAATCGCAGGACGCGCTCAAGGCGCAGCTGATCAAGGACGGCTGGCAGGTACGCAAATCGAAAATCGATGGCGGTTGCTACGAAGTTTACGGGACCACGCCCAAGGGCGAGCGCGTCGAGGCCTATTTTCACCCGGTGACGCTCGAGGTGCTCTACATCGGCCGCCGCGGCGAGGTGCTCTTCCGCAAGGCGGGGTATTGAGGACCAGCGGCAATCGTGCCCGGTTAACCCCTGATGAGGGTCGACCGGGCCGGAATGTCAGACGATTGCAGCGTTGGCCACGCGCGCGCGGCGCAACGTCGCGCCAACGGCACCGAAGCCCGAAATCATCATCGCCCAGGTGGCGGGTTCGGGCACGGCATTGCTGACGACCCGCTCGGTCGAATAGAGACGGGCATTCGAAAGACCCGCGCGATTGAAGCCGAGCACGTCGAGCGCAAGGCCCGCGTTGCCCGCGTCGAACAGATAGAAAGCCGTCGCCTGATAGCCGACGCCGGTCGCCTGACCATTGGCGGCACCGACATGAAAGCTCACGACCGTCTGACCGTAAAGCGGCGTCGCGAAATCGACGCTGTTGCCGCCGACCGCAAAATCTTCCAGCCAGGTCAGCGTCGGCCCGGTGAAGCTTGCCACGCCGAGCAGCGCGTTGAGCGCCGCCGCCGAATCGGCCTTGCCGGCGGGGCTGCCGTTGTTCAGATTACCCTGATACCAGCCACCGCATGCGGTCGCCGTCGGCGTGATGTCGGTTAGGACGCAAGGCGTTGCACCAAGCGTCAGCGCGGCCGAAGCGGGCGTTGCAAACGCGATCAAGAATGCAGCACCAGTGCCACCAAAAGCCAATTTCATAGTCAAACCCCTGCAAAAGCTCGCAACTTTATCGCTCTAGCATAACAATTACCGGCTCCTTAATCCATTGAATTGTGACACATGACCGTCCTGCGTTGGCACAGTGACGCCTGCCCTTGACCTGTAACATTCCGTCGCTATGCGCAGCGGCGGGCCACGCGGTCCCACCGCCGCGCGCGCTCTCTGTGAGGAGAGACTGATATGACCGACCTTCCCCGACCCGACGCGAAACCTGCGCGTCCCCATTTCAGCTCCGGACCCTGTGCCAAGCCCCCCGGCTGGGACGCTGCGCGTTTGGCAACCGGCAGTCTCGGCCGCTCGCATCGCTCGAAGATCGGCAAGGCGCGGCTGCAGCACGCGATCGACCTGACCCGCGACGTGCTGCAGGTGCCCGACACGCACCGCATCGGCATCGTGCCCGCCTCGGACACCGGGGCGTATGAAATGGCGATGTGGACGATGCTGGGTGCACGTCCCGTGACCGCGATGGCATGGGAGAGCTTTGGCGAAGGCTGGGTGACCGATGCGGTGAAGCAGCTCAAGATCGATCCGGTCGTGATGCGCGCCGATTATGGCGCGCTCCCCGATCTGGCGGCAATCGACTGGTCGCACGACGTTCTCTTCACCTGGAACGGCACGACCTCGGGCGTCCGCGTCCCCGATGGCGACTGGATCGCCGACGACCGTGAAGGGCTGAGCTTCAACGACGCGACCAGCGCGGTGTTCGCCTATGACATGCCCTGGGCCAAGCTCGACGTAACGACGTTTTCGTGGCAGAAAGTGCTCGGTGGCGAAGGCGCGCACGGCGTCATCATCCTGGGGCCACGTGCCGTCGAGCGGCTCGAGACCTACACGCCGCCCTGGCCGCTGCCCAAGATCTTCCGCCTCGTTTCGAAGGGCGCACTTACTGAAGGCATCTTCAAGGGCGAGACGATCAACACGCCCTCGATGCTCGCCGTCGAGGACGTGATCTTCGCGCTCGAATGGGCCAAAGGACTCGGCGGCCTCAGTGCACTGATCGCGCGCAGCGACGCCAATGCAGCGGCGCTCGATGCGATCGTCGCGACACGGCCCTGGCTCGGCCATCTTGCCGCCGATCCGGCCACGCGCTCGAAAACCAGCGTCTGCCTGACGGTCGAAGGTGCCGACGAGGCGCTGATCAAAAAACTAGCGTCGCTCCTCGAAGCCGAAGACGCCGCTTACGACATCGCCGGCTATCGCGATGCGCCGCCGGGGCTGCGCATCTGGTGCGGCGCGACCGTCGATACCGCGGATATCGATGCGCTGGGTCCATGGCTCGATTGGGCCTGGGCGCAGGTGAACTGACCTTTCAGCTCCCTCTCCCTTCAGGGAGAGGGCCGGGGAGAGGGCAG
>JBJXFA010000009.1:0-64728 GCA_046153865.1 Sphingomonadaceae bacterium | reverse complement strand
CCGCTGGCAGGCGTTCCGATCGTGGCGCGCGCCGTTGACGCGTTTGCGGGATTCCCGGTGTTCGTCGTGATCGGCGAAGGGCAGCGGGCGATGCTCGATGCGGCGCTTGGCGAGCGGGCGGTTGCGGGTGTCGTGACGGGCGGGGCCGAACGGCAGGATTCGGTGCGTGCCGGGTTGGACGCGATCGGGGCCGCCGCGCGCGTGCTGATCCACGATGCGGCGCGCGCGCTCTTGCCGCACGCTGTGATCGTTCGGCTATTGGCGGCGCTCGAAACGCACGACGGTGCCGTGCCTGTGCTGCCGGTGGCCGATACGGTCGCGCGCGCCGACGGCGTCCTCGGCGACACTGTCGATCGCGCTGGCCTCGTCCGCGTGCAGACGCCGCAGGCGTTCCGCTTCGACGCAATCCTGGCAGCGCACCGCACCTGGCAAGGACCGCCCGCGACCGATGATGCGCAGATCGCGCGGCTGGCGGGCTACACGGTCGCGACGGTTGCAGGGGACGTCATGCTTGAAAAAATTACGCACGCCGAAGATTTTGCTGCCGCCGAAACACGGCTGGCGGCGCGCATGGTGAGCCGCAGCGCGAGCGGCTTCGACGTGCACCGGCTGGAAGCGGGCGAATCGCTTTGGCTCGGCGGTGTCCGCATTCCGCACGACAAGGGCCTCAGCGGCCATTCGGACGCCGATGTCGCGCTCCATGCGATCACCGACGCCGTGCTGGGCTGCATCGGCGCGGGCGATATCGGCAGCCATTTCCCGCCAAGTGATGCGCAGTGGCGCGGCGCGTCGTCGGATCGCTTCCTCGCGCATGTAGCTAAGCTGGTTGCGGCGCGCAGCGGCTGTATCGATTTCGTCGATCTGACGCTGATCTGCGAAGCCCCGAAGATCGGCCCTCACCGCGAAGCGATGCGCGCCCGCATCGCCGCCATCTTGAAGCTGCCCGTGGCGCGCATTAGTGTTAAGGCAACAACGACCGAGCGCCTGGGTTTCACCGGACGCGGTGAAGGCATCGCCGCTCAGGCCATGGCGACGGTTCGGCTTCCGGAGGATTTGTGACGGACAATTCTGAGGATGCCGCTACAGCGCGCATCGAGACGCTGCTTCCCGCCGAACTCGTTGCCAAGGCTGGCGACGTGTTGGCCGCCAATCGGGCAGCCGGACGGACGATCGCCGTTGCCGAAAGCTGCACCGGCGGCCTCGTTGCCGCTGCGCTGACTGAACACGCCGGATCATCCGATGTGTTCAGCGCGAGCGTCGTTTCCTATTCGAACGCGTCGAAGATTGCGCTGTTGCGGGTCAACAGCGATATTGTCGAAACGTTCGGCGCGGTCTCGGTCGCGACCGCCTGGGCGATGGCGCAGGGCATGCTGGTGCACAGCGATGCCGATGTCGCGGTGGCCATCACCGGCGTTGCCGGGCCGGGCGGGGGCAGCGAAAAAAAGCCGGTTGGAACCGTGGTGTTCGCGCGGGCCGTGCGCGGTGGCGATCCGGACGACGTTCACGCCGACAAACGGCATTTCGAGGACAATGGCCGGGGCGGCGTTCGCCTTCAGGCGGCGCTGTGTGCGCTCGAACTGCTCATGCCCGACGCTGGCGCAGCGTAGAGTTCCTTTGCGCGCGCCTCGAACGCGTTGATCATCTTCCGGAGCGCGGCGTCGAACATCTGCCCGGCAATCGCCTCAAAAATGCGGTTCTTGAAGGCGAAATCGACCGCGAAATCGATCGTGCAGCCGCCCGGCGCAGGCTCGAACCGCCACTCGTTGCGAAGGAATTTGAGCGGACCGTCGATATAATCGACGCTGATCCGGCGCGCACGCTCTTTGCCGACGCGGCTGGTGAAGCGCTCACGCAGCGATCGAAAGCCAACGATAAGGTCGGCGGTCATCTCGGTATCGCTGTCTGATCGGACGCGAACCGCGCTCACCCAAGGCAGGAATTCCGCATAGTTGGCCACGTCGGCAACCAGATCGAACATCTGTTCGGCGCTGTAGGGCAGGAAGCGCTTTTCGCGGTGACCGGGCATCAGGACATGAGTTTGAGCAAGACGCCGACAGTCAGTGCGATGTTGACACCCGCCATCCACTGCAACAGCGTCATCTTCGCGTCGAGCGTGTTCAATCGATTGTCGTAATTCGCGACTTCCTCAGCGGCTTTGCGCGCCTTCTCGTCGCTCGTTCCCCCATCGATAGGCGCGTCGTACATGCTCGAGAGCATCAGGCTCACCGTCCGCCTCCCATTGTCTGCTGCTCCCGCCTTGCCTCGCGCAGCTTAACGAAATCATCCCCGGCATGATAGCTTGACCGCGTAAGCGGGCTTGAGGCAACCAGCAGGAAGCCTTTCGCGCGGGCGATGGCGGCATAGGCTCCGAACGTTGCGGGAGTCACGAATTCGGCAACCTTGGCATGGCGCGGCGTCGGTTGAAGATACTGGCCGAGCGTCAGGAAATCGACATCGGCCGAGCGCATGTCGTCCATAACCTGATGCACTTCGAGCCGCGCCTCGCCCAGCCCCATCATCATGCCCGATTTGGTGAAGATCGTCGGATCGTGGCGCTTTACGCTTTCGAGCAGGCGCAGCGAGGCATAGTAACGCGCGCCGGGCCGGATCGTGGGATAAAGCCGGGGCACGGTTTCGAGATTGTGATTATACACATCGGGCCGCGCCGCGACGATCGCTTCGACGGCCGCGTGCGACTTGTTGCGAAAGTCGGGCGTGAGGATTTCGATCGTCGTGGCGGGCGTCGTGCGGCGCAGCGCTTCGATGACCTTGACGAACTGTGACGCGCCGCCGTCGGGCTGATCGTCGCGATCGACCGAGGTGACCACGATGTGTTCAAGACCGAGCGCGGCGGCGGCATCGGCGGTGTGTTGCGGTTCGAGCGCATCGACGGCCTTCGGCATACCGGTCTTGACGTTGCAGAACGCACACGCGCGTGTGCACGTATCGCCGAGGATCATCACGGTGGCGTGCTTTTTCGTCCAGCATTCGCCGATATTGGGACAGGCCGCTTCTTCGCAGACGGTGGCAAGGTTCAGGCGGCGCATTAGCGCGCGGGTTTCGGCAAAACCCACTGAGGTCGGGGCCTTGACGCGAATCCAGTCGGGCTTGCGCGGGCGGATCATGGGGTCGGCTTCGCTCATGCACAGCAGATAGCGATGGCGGCGCGCATTGCCAACCGACGGTCGCGCGCCTAGCGATACGGTCCTGTGATCCTCGATACGCTCACTTCGCCGATCATCCTGTTTTTCGTGCTCGGCCTGATCGCCGGCTTTGCGCGCAGCGATCTTGCGGTCCCCGAAGCGCTCGCCAAGGGCATGGCGCTGTATCTCATGGCATCGATCGGCCTGAAGGGCGGGGTCTCGGTATCCGACTCAGGCTTTACCGCGGACTTGGGCGTGGCCGCCGCCGGTGGCATACTGCTTTCGTTCCTGCTCCCCTTCCCGGCCTTTGCCGCCCTCCGCCGCTTCGGTGGCCTCGGGCGAATCGACGCGGGTGCCGTTGCGGCACACTACGGATCGGTCAGCCTCGTCACCTTCGTGACCGCGCAGGAGATGCTCACTGACGCAGGCCTTCCGGCGGCGGGATTCATGGTCGCCGTCCTCGCACTGATGGAAACGCCGGCAATCATCACGGGGCTTATGCTTGCGCGCCGGGGCGCGGAGGCCAGCGAACGCTCGGCAAGTGGTCAGCTGTTGCACGAGGTTTTCCTTAACGCCTCAGTGGTCATGCTGGTCGGCGCATTCGTGATCGGGCTGATCGCGGGCAGCGACGGGTTCGCGCCCGTCAAGCCAGTGTTCGACGGCGGCTATCGCGGTATCCTGTGCCTGTTTCTGCTCGACATGGGCCTGATCGCGGCGCGGCGCATCGTGCAGTCGAAAGCGCTGACGCCGCGACTGGCGGCACTCGCCGTCGCCATCCCGTTGTTCAACGGGCTGTGCGGAACGCTGCTCGGAGCGGCGTTGGGGCTCGATGTCGGGACGACCGCGATGCTGGGTATTCTGGCGGCAAGCGCATCCTACATTGCTGTTCCGGCTGCAATGCGCATGGCGCTGCCCGAGGCAAACCCGGGCATTTATCTGTCGATGTCGCTCGGCATTACCTTCCCGTTCAACGTCGTCATCGGCATTCCACTGTTCGCGGCACTCGCGCCTATGCTAGTGACGTCATGATGGAAACCGTGCAGCGCAAGCGGATCGAGATCATTGCCGATGCACCGATCGTGCCGCGCATCGTCGCCGCCTGCACCGCAGTGGGTATCGGTGGACATAGCATCGCCCGGTTGAGCGGCGGACACGGTCGCAGTGGCGACTGGCAGGAAGACGGGATGACGAGCGCCGAATCCAAGGTCATGGTGATGACCGTAACCAGCACCGACAAGGCCGACCGGCTGGTGGAGGCGCTTGCCCCGGTGCTGGACAGCCACCGCCTGCTCCTGACAATCGCCGATGTGGCGGTGGTCCGTGGCGAGCGGTTCGTCTGACGATGGGCGCGCTGATCGCCGGCTATCGGCGTTTTCACGACACGCGCTGGGCAAACGAACGCGGCCGCTGGGAGGCACTTGTCGGCGGACAAAGCCCGCGCATCATGGTCATCGCCTGTTCGGACAGCCGCGTCGATCCGGCAACGATCTTCGATACGTCACCGGGGGAGATCTTCGTTGTCCGCAACGTTGCCAATCTGGTGCCGCCGTTCGAAGTCGATGACGGCCGTCACGGCGTGTCAGCCGCGCTCGAATTTGCCGTGACGCAGCTCGAAGTCGCGCAAATCATGGTGATGGGCCACGGCGGCTGCGGCGGTGTTGCCGCTGCCCTGTCCCGCCGTTTTGATGGCGCGCCGGCGGGCGAAGGCGGGTTCATTGCGCACTGGATCGATCTGCTCGACGCGGCGCGGGACCGGGTCGTGGCCGAACAGGGCACCGGCCCTGCTGCGGTCCGCGCGCTGGAGATGGAAGCCGTGAAAGTGAGCCTGGGGAACCTGCGCACCTTCCCCTGCATCCGCACGCGGGAAGCGGAAGGGCGATTGCGCCTGCGCGGCAGTTACTTCTCGATCCTCGACGGCGAGTTGCTCGTGCTCGACGAGTTGACGGGGGCGTTCGCGGCGGCCTAAATTTCGACTTGGCTGCCCAGTTCAACCACCCGGTTCGTCGGCAGCCGGAAGAACTCCATCGCGCTTTCCGAATTCTGGAGCATCCAGGCGAACAGCTTTTCGCGCCAGATCGCCATGCCCGGTCGCGCCGAGGGCAGCAGCGTCTGGCGCGAGAGGAAGAAACTGGTGTCCATCATCTTGAACGCAGGGCCGCACCCGGTCAGCCGCTGCAGCGCTGCGGGCACGTCGGGCTCCTGCATGAAGCCGTATTTGATGATCAACCGGTGGAAGCCGTCCCCCAGATCCTCGAGGCGGCAGCGCGTCTCGTCCTCAACATAGGGCATGTCGGCAATCTTGACCGTCAGCAGGATCACCCGCTCATGCAAAACCTTGTTGTGCTTCAAATTGTGCAACAGCGCATGCGGCACACCATCGGGGGTCGAGGTCATGAACACCGCCGTGCCCGGCACCCGCGTCGCCGAATTGGCGGCCGAGGAAATGAACACCTTGAGCGGCATCGCCGCCTCGCGCAGCCGTGCGATCATCAGCTGACGCCCCTTGGCCCAGGTGGTGAGCAGGATGAAGGCGATCACCGCCACGAGCAGCGGGAACCAGCCGCCGTCGGGGATCTTGAGCAGATTGGCCGCAAGATAAGCCCCATCGACTATGAAAAAGAGACCGGCCACCAGCACGATCCGCCATTTCGGCCAGTTCCAGACTTTGATCATCAGGAAGGTGATCAGACACGTCGTGATGAACATCGTGCCGACGACGGCAAGGCCGTAAGCTGCCGCAAGATTGGTCGCTTTCTGGAACGAGAGCACGAGCAGGATGACGAGCACCATCAGCGCCCAATTGGCGACCGGCACATAAATCTGACCGCGCGCTGAAGCGCTGGTATGCTCGATCCGCATGCGCGGTAGAAAGCCGAGTTGAACGCCCTGCTGAACGACCGAGAACGCACCGGTGATCAGCGCCTGACTGGCAATGATCGTGGCGAGCGTCGCCAGAATGACGAGCGGAAGCCGAAATTCGTCAGGCGCCATCAGGAAGAACGGGTTCTCGACGGCTGCCGGGTTGCGAAGGAGCAGCGCGCACTGACCGAGGTAATTCAGCAGAAGCGACGGGAAGACGACCCACAGCCAAGCAAAGGCGATCGGCTTGCGACCGAAATGGCCCATGTCGGCATAAAGCGCCTCGGCACCAGTGATCGCGAGCACGACGGACCCGAGCGCAAGGAACGCGAACCACGGATCGCGCACGAAGAAATCGACCGCATAGTAAGGCGATAGCGCGTAGAGCACATCGGGCCGTTGAACGAGGTGTATGACGCCGAGCACGGCAAGCGTGAGAAAATAGAGGAGAACGATCGGTCCGAAGAATTTGCTGAGCGCTGCCGTTCCGCGCGACTGAACAAGAAACAACGCAATCAGGATGCCGACCGCGATGGGCAAAACCAGCGGCTCGAACCGCGCCTCGACGAGCGTCAGCCCCTCGACCGCCGAAAGCACCGAAATCGCAGGCGTGATCATCGCGTCGCCAAAGAAGAGCGCAGTCGCTGTCACCGCAAGCATGACGATCACCATGCTCTGCCGCGTCGCGTCACTCTTGCGCATGATCAATGCGAGAAGCGCAAGGCTGCCGCCCTCGCCCTTGTTGTCCGCACTCATTACGACAGTCACGTATTTGAGCGTGACGACGCTCAGAAACGTCCAGAACACGAGGCTCAGCACACCGTATACATGCACGAGATCGACCGGCATCGGATGGTGCCCGGCAAACGTCTCTTTCAGCGCGTAGAGCGGCGAGGTTCCGATATCACCGAAAACGACACCGACTGCGCCGATCGCCAGGCCAAATACGCTGCCCTCGATCCGGTGTCCGTGATTTTCGTCTTCGTCATGCGCTGCCGATGCAACGATCGTGGAAGCGGTCGACATAGCGCCGAACAACAGCCTTTCTTTTCGTGCAGATCGCCTGCAGCGACGGGCCGCTAGCACTTTGCCAATGAGCGCGCAATTCGCGACAGCGGGTAGCGAATCGGCTACGTCCGGCTGAAAATCACAGAGGGAGAAGCCTGATGCGCGTGGGAGTGCCAAAGGAAATCAAGAATCACGAGTATCGCGTCGGGCTGACCCCGGCATCGGTCGCCGAATTGACCGCGGCGGGTCATGACGTCGTCGTCGAGGCGCTGGCGGGTAACGGCATCGACTTCAGCGACCGTGACTATATGGACGCTGGCGCGCGCATCCTGCCCAATGCGTCGGAGGTGTTTGCAGCGGCGGACATGATCGTGAAGGTCAAGGAGCCGCAGCCATCCGAAATCGCGATGCTGAAGGCGCATCACCTGCTGTTCACCTACCTCCATCTGGCGCCGGACAAGCCGCAGGCGATGGGCCTGATGGCCTCGGGCGCGACGTGCATCGCTTATGAAACGGTCACGTCGCGATCAGGCGTGCTGCCGCTGCTGAAGCCGATGTCCGAGGTTGCTGGGCGCATGTCGGTGCAGGTCGGCGCGCATTATCTGGAGAAGGAACAGGGCGGACGCGGCGTGTTGCTCGGCGGGGTTCCCGGCGTCGCACCCGCGCGGGTGGCGATCCTGGGCGGCGGCATTTCGGGCGTCAACGCAGCGCAAATGGCGGTTGGGATGCGCGCCGACGTGACCATCTACGACATCAACAACGACCGGCTTGCCGAGCTCGACATGTTCTTTTCGTCGCAGATCAAGACGCAATATGCCTCGCAGGCGGCAATCGCGGCGGCAGTGGCGAGCGCGCATCTCGTAATCGGCGCGGTGCTCGTGCCAGGGGCGGCCGCACCCAAGCTCGTCACGCGCGAGATGCTCAAAACGATGAAGCGCGGCTCGGTGCTCGTCGATATCGCGATCGATCAGGGCGGCTGCTTCGAGACGTCGCGCGCCACGACGCATGATGATCCGGTTTATATCGAAGAAGGCGTGATACACTATTGCGTGGCGAACATGCCGGGTGCCGTCGCGCGAACCTCGGCGTTTGCACTGAACAATGCGACGCTGCCGTTCGTGCTGCGGCTGGCCAATCTCGGTGCTGACGCGGCGATGGCGGCTGATCCGCATCTGGCAGCCGGCCTAAACGTCAGCGCGGGCCAGATCCGCCACAAGGCGGTTGCCGACGCACTCGACTTGCCATTCATGCCCTAGGCGACTATGCGCGCGCCTCCCGGACCATGGTCATCCCTGGAGGCGTGGCGGGCATTGGAGACGAAAACATGAGCGATCAGCTGACTTTGTCGGCCGAAGCGCGCGATGGAGTTGGCAAGGGAGCCTCTCGTCATCTGCGCCGCGAAGGCCGCGTTCCCGCCGTGATCTACGGCAACAACGAAGACCCGACCCCGATTCACCTCGAGGAAAAGGCGCTGATGAAAGCGCTGCACACTGGGCATTTCATGAATTCGGTCGTGATGGTCGAAGTGGGTGGCGCGAGCGTGCGGACGCTGCCAAAGGACGTCGCGTTCCATCCGGTGACCGAACGGCCGATGCACGCCGATTTCCTGCGCATTTCTGAGCATGCCAAGGTGACGGTGAATGTTCCGGTGCACTTCATCAACGAACTCGCCTCGCCGGGGATCAAGCGCGGCGGCGTGCTCAACGTCGTGCGCCATGAGCTCGAGCTGGTTTGCGACGCTGCGGAAATTCCTGACGAGATCAAGGTCGATCTGACCGGCTATGAGGTCGGTGATTCGATCCATATCTCGGCCGTGACGCTGCCGAGCGGCGTCACATCGGCGATCGATGACCGCGACTTCACGATTGCGACGATCGTCGCACCTTCGGCGCTGAAGTCCAGCGAAGGTGACACCGAGGCTGCTGCAGCGACCGAGTAATCTCGCGTCCCCTCTCCCTTCAGGGAGAGGGCTAGGGAGAGGGCAGTCTCTCGAAATCAACCCATGGCTGGTTAGAGGACTGCCTCTCTCCCCGGCCCTCTCCCTGAAGGGAGAGGGAGTTTGTACATGCAGCTGTGGGTCGGCCTTGGCAATCCCGGTGCGGACTATGCAGGGCACCGGCACAATGTCGGTTTCATGGCGGTCGATGCCATCGCATCCGAATACGGCTTTGGTCCCTGGAAAGCGAAATTCCAGGGGTCGATCGCTGAGGGCCGCATTGGCGACGCGAAAATGCTCTTGCTAAAGCCAGCGACCTTTATGAACGAAAGTGGGCGCAGCGTTGGCGAGGCGATGCGCTTTTACAAGCTGGCGCCTGCCGACGTCACCGTGTTTTACGACGAACTCGATCTCGCGCCCTTCAAGGTAAGGGTGCGCACCGGCGGCGGCGCGGCGGGACACAACGGTATCCGCTCGACGACCGCGCATATCGGTGAAGACTTCCGCCGCGTGCGGATCGGTATTGGCCATCCCGGGCACAAGGACCGCGTGACGGGGCATGTGCTCGGCAATTGGGCCAAGGCCGAGCTTGATGAGCTTACGCATCTGCTCGGCGCGATCGCATCCGAAGCCCCGCGCCTCGCCGACAGCGATGACGTGCGCTTCATGAACGATGTAGCGCTACGCACCACACGCGATTAAGGCAGGCCCATGCGCTACGCACTCCTCGCTCTTGCCCTGACCGTAACCCCCGCCCACGCCACCGAAAAGCGCTGTGGCTATCTCGCCAATCCGACGCCGGGAAACTGGTGGCTGACCGACCGCGACCGGACGTGGGACATCGGCACGCAAGGCGGCTATCAGGCGCGCGGGATGGACCGGATGCCTGACATGACGACGCGCGGCTGGGTGAAGACCAACGGCCATTACGGCTATGGCTGCGCGTGCATGACCGTGATCGCCGACCGCAAGCGCGGGCGGATCGCGCGGATACTCGCAGCGCGCCCGGTGCCGATGCGCCAGTGCAAGATGGACCCCAAACTCGAAGATCCGGCGCACTGATATGGGCTTCAAATGCGGGATCGTCGGGCTGCCCAATGTCGGCAAGTCCACCTTGTTCAATGCGCTGACGCAGACCCAGGCGGCGCAGGCAGCGAATTATCCGTTCTGCACGATCGAGCCGAACGTCGGCAACGTCGCAGTGCCCGACCCGCGGCTCGACCGGCTGGTCGAGATCGGGAAATCGGCGAAGAAAATCGAAACGCAGCTCGCGTTCGTCGATATTGCCGGGCTGGTACGCGGAGCCTCCACCGGCGAAGGGCTGGGCAACCAGTTTCTCGGCAACATCCGCGAAGTCGATGCGATCGTCCATGTGCTGCGCTGCTTCGAGGATGGCGACGTCACGCATGTCGAGGGCAAGATCGATCCGATTGCGGATGCTGAAACGGTCGAGACCGAGCTGATGCTGAGCGATCTCGAGAGCCTCGAAAAGCGCGTGCCTGCGCTGGTCAAGAAGGGCCAGCAGGGCGACAAGGATGCCAAGGCGGCGGCCGGTGTGCTCGGCAAGGCGCTCGAGCTTTTGCGTGCGGGGAAACCGGCGCGACTGACTGTTCCAGGCGATGCCGAAGAGGCGCGGCATTTTGCACAGGCGCAGCTGCTGACAGCCAAGCCGGTGCTCTACGTCTGCAACGTCGATGAAGGCGCGGCGGCGGACGGCAATGCGCTATCGGCGCAGGTGTTCGAAAAAGCACGCGCCGAAGGTGCGCACGCCGTTGTCGTATCGGCGGCGATCGAGGCGGAAATCGCGACCATGCCGCCTGAGGATCGCGCCGAGTTCCTGTCCGCTCTGGGACTCACCGAAACCGGCCTCGCCCGTGTGATCCGCGCTGGCTATGCACTGCTTGATCTCATCACCTTCTTCACCTGTGGGCCCAAGGAAGCCCGCGCCTGGACTATTCCCAAGGGTGCGACCGCGCCCAACGCAGCAGGCGCAATCCATAGCGATTTCGAGCGCGGCTTCATCCGCGCCGAGACGATCGCCTACGACGATTACGTGTCGCACGGCGGCGAAAGCGGCGCGCGCGAAGCGGGCAAGCTGCGCTCGGAAGGCAAGGAGTATGTCGTCGCGGATGGCGACGTGCTATTGTTCCGCTTCAACGTCTGACGACCGGAGACGGTATGGTGCGCTTGATCTTGCTGACGCTGGCGTGCCTGTTCACACTCCCGCTGTCCGCTCAGGATCGGGCACCAGTCACCATCCTCGTTTCGATCGATGGCTTCCGGCCCGATTACCTCAACCGGGGTGTCACGCCGCGCCTCAATGCGCTCAAGGCGGCGGGTGTCTCGGCGGCGATGCGGCCCTCCTTCCCCACCGTCACCTTTCCCAATCACTACACGCTCGCGACCGGGCTGCGGCCCGATAGGCACGGGATCGTGGGCAACAGCATGGAAGACCCCCGCAAGCCGGGCGTCGTCTTCACGCTGTCGAACACCGATCCCTTCTGGTGGAGCGAAGCCGAACCGATATGGGTGACCGCCGAAAAGGCCGGCGTGCGCACGGCGACCATGTTCTGGCCTGGGACCGAGGTCGATTTTGCAGGGACACGGCCACGCGACTGGTGGCGCTACGCCAAGGAAAACACCGAAAATCAGCGCGTCGATGCCGTCGTCGACTGGCTTCGGCGGCCATCCGCGACGCGACCGCAGTTCTTAACGCTCTATTTTGATACGGTCGACGCGGCGGGCCATGAGTTCGGTCCCGATGCGGCAGAGACCAATGCCGCAATTGCTGCCGCCGATGTCCAGATCGGCCGGCTTGTCGATGGCGTGGCAGCGCTTGGGATCGTGGCGAACTTCGTTATCGTTTCAGATCACGGCATGACGGCGACGTCGCCGGACCGGGTGATCGAACTCTGGAAAATCGCGCGGGCAAAGGATTACCGCACGGTAACAAGCGGACCTTATGCGGGTCTCGAAGCGCAGCTCCGGCGCGCGAAGCGGCTCGAAAAAGCGCTGCTGCGCCCGCATGCCAACATGCAGTGCGCGCGCAGGGAAGACCTGCCGCCCGCGCTGCATTATGGCAAGAACGCGCGCGTGCCGCGCTATGTCTGCATCGCAGCGCCCGGCTGGATCATTCTCGGCGCGCCACCGGCTCCAGACCGGAAATACTATGCGACAGGCGCGCATGGTTATGATCCCGCAGCGGCGGACATGGCGGCGCTGTTTGTGGCAGCAGGCCCTGCATTCCGCAAAGGCGTCACGGTCGCGTTGTTCGACAACGTCGACATCTACCCGTTAGTCGCACGCCTTATCGGGGTCGCTCCGCGCGCCAACGATGGCGATCTTGCGGAGCTTGACGCCGCATTCGCCCCTTGAGTTGCGCCAGGAAACGCGCCACGCTGAACCATGATTTACTTCGACGACATCGAGATCGGCCAGAAATCGGCGTTCGGCAATTATGTTGTCACCCGCGAGGAAGTCGTCGATTTCGCTACGAAATATGATCCGCAGCCATTTCACCTGTCCGACGAGGCGGCCGCGACGACGTATTTCGGAAAGCTCTCGGCAAGCGGCTGGCATACCGCTGCCATGATGATGCGGATGACCGTCGACAACTTGTCAGCCATCCAGCAGGCCGGGCTCGGATCACCGGGGATCGACGAGCTGCGCTGGCTAAAGCCCGTTTACCCTGGCGACACGCTGCGGCTCGAAAGCGAAATCATCGACAAGCGACCGTCGCGCAGCCGCGCCGACATGGGATCGTTCCGTACGCGCACGAGCGTCATCAATCAGGATGATGTCGTCGTCATGACCATGATCGCGATCGGACTCATCCGGCGGCGCACCGGAGGCGAACCCGCCACTTCGGGCTAATGCCCCGGGAATGCCATGAGCGCGGCGACAGGGACGTCTGCCGCCCGCATGCGTTCCGCGCCGCCGAGATCGGGCAGATCGATCGCGAACACGGCACCGGCAACGTCAGCCCCGGCGTCGCGCAACAGCTGGACACAGGCAAGCGCGGTCCCGCCGGTGGCAATGAGATCGTCGATGATGACCGCGCGGTGGCCGGGGAGTACAGCGCCGACGTGCAGCTCTAGCCGATCGGTGCCATACTCCAGGTCATAATCCACGCCGATTGTCGCTCCGGGCAGCTTGCCGCGCTTGCGGGCCGGGATCACACCAGCGCCGAGCGCAACCGCGACGGGCGCGCCGAACAGGAAGCCACGCGCGTCGATGGCGATGATCCGGTCGGGCGCAAACGGGCGGGCCAGTGTCACCATCGCATCGACCGCAGCGGCGAACCCGGTCCCGTCAGCAAGCAGCGTCGAGATATCGCGAAACAGGATGCCGGGCTTGGGGAAATCAGGAATGGTGCGGACCAGCGCCTTCAGCGCGTCCGCATCCATCCTCAGGCTTTCTTCTTTTTGTCAGCCCAGATCGTGCGATAGGACGCGTAAGCAAAGCCGGTTCCGATGAGCAGGAAAACCAACACTGCCCAGCCAGTAGCGTGCCGCGTCTGCAGTTTTGGCTCGGCCGCCCACATCAGGAAGGCGGAGACGTCTTTCGACATCTGATCGACTGTTGCCTTCGTCCCGTCGGCATAAGTCACCTGATCGTCGATCAGCGGTGCCGCCATCGCGATGTTGAGGCTATGAAAATACGGGTTGTAGTGCAGCCCGTCAGGCGTTTTCGCTTCGGGGAATTTCTTGAGCAGTGCAGCTGGCTGCTCCTGATAGCCGGTCAGCAGCGAATAGATGTAGTTGGGCCCGTCGGGACGCGCTTTGGCGATCAGCGAGAAGTCGGGAGGGATCGCGTTGTTGTTTGCCGCACGCGCAGCGATGTCGTTCGGATAGGGCGACGGAAAACGGTCAGCCGGAACATTCTTGCGCGTCGTTGCTTCGCCGGTGGCCGGGTCGAGCGACGCCTGCTCGACGACCCAGCCCTTCGCGATCGCCTTCACCTCGGCTTCGGTAAACCCGATCTGCTGAAGGTCGCGAAACGCGACGAGCTTCATCGAATGGCAGGCCGAGCACACCTCTTTGTAGACCTGATACCCGCGCTGAAGCTGCTGATTGTCGAACCGTCCCATCGGCCCGGCGAACGAAAAGTTCGCGTCGCGGGCATATTTGTGGAAGACTTTTTCGACAGTCTTGACCTGCGGTTCGGTCACATAGGCAATCACGCCCCACATCAGCGACCAGAGTAGGACGCCGACAAGGCCGAGGCCAACGACGAATCCGAGCGGACGAACCATGAAACGTTCCTTATTCGGCAGGCTGCGGCGACGGCTGCGCGCCGAGCGGCATTGCGGCGACCGGATCGGCTTTCCCGTATTTCGCGAGCACGCTCTCGGTAATCGAATTTGGCAGCGGCAGCGGCCGTTCGATCATCGACACAAGCGGCAGAATGATCAGGAAATGCGCGAAATAATAGGCGGCCGCGACTTGCGAGAGCATCACATAAGGCTCCTCTGCCGGCATGGCACCGCAATACCCCAGCACCAGAACGCTAACGACCATCAGGTAAAAGAACTTCCTGAACAGGGGCCGATAATGTCCCGAGCGGACCGGCGACGTATCGAGCCAAGGCAGGAAGAACAGCACGAGGATCGAGCCGAACATCGCCAGCACGCCCCAGAGCTTTGCCGGCAGGATGAAATCAACCGTGAAGGCGCGCAGAATCCCGTAAAACGGCAGGAAATACCATTCGGGAACAATGTGCGCCGGTGTCGAAAGCGGGTTGGCCTCGATGTAGTTGTCCGGATGGCCCAGCATGTTCGGCACAAAGAACACGAGGAACGCGAACACAATCAGGAACACCCCGAGTCCGAAGCCGTCTTTCGCCGTATAATAGGGATGGAACGGCACAGTATCCTGCTCGCCTTTCACTTCGACCCCGGTCGGATTGCTCGAGCCCGGAATATGCAGCGCCCAGACGTGCAGAATGATGACCCCGAGAATCACGAACGGGAGCAGATAATGAAGCGAGAAGAAGCGGTTCAGCGCGGCGTTATCCGGCGCGAAGCCGCCAAGCAGCCACACCCGGAGCGTTTCGCCGACCAACGGGATTGCCGAGAAGAAGCCGGTAATCACCTGCGCGCCCCAGAAGCTCATTTGGCCCCAGGGGAGGACATAGCCCATGAACGCAGTCGCCATCGTCAGCAGGAAAATCACGACCCCGAGCAGCCAGATCACTTCGCGCGGAGGCTTGTAGGATGCATAGAACAGGCCGCGGAACATATGGATATAAAGCACGATGAAAAACATCGATGCGCCGTTCATATGAATGTAGCGCAGCAGCCAGCCCGAGTTCACATCGCGCATGATATGTTCGACCGACTCAAACGCGACACCGGTATCGGCGCGATAATGCATCGCGAGCACGACACCCGTGACGATCTGTATGATCAGTGCGACGCCGGCGAGGACGCCGAAATTCCAGAAATAATTGAGGTTGCGCGGCACTGGATAACCCGCGCCGACGGCATTGTAGACGAAACGCGGCAGCGGGAGGCGCTCGTCCAGATAGCGCATCAGCGGATGCTTTGGCTCGTATTGCTTGGCCCAGGGGAAGCTCATGCCTCAACTCCTACTTCGATCATGGTGTCGCTGCGAAAGGCGTAATCGGGAACGACCAGATTGGTCGGTGCCGGGCCTTTGCGGATGCGACCGGCCGTGTCGTAGTGCGAGCCGTGACACGGACAGAAATAGCCACCAAATTCACCCTTGGTCTCGCCTTCGGCAGCACCGAGCGGCACGCAGCCGAGATGCGTGCAAACGCCAAGCGTGACCAGCCACTGCGCCTTGCCATCCTTGGTGCGCTCAGCAAGCGACTGCGGATCGCGCAGTTCGGCGGTCGAAACCTTGTCGGCAGCGGCGATCTCGGCCGCCGTCAGATGACGGACGAACAAGGGCTGTTTCCGAAAGATCGCCTTGATTGCCTGACCCTCGGCGATTGATGCCAGGTCGATCTCGGCGGTCGCCTCGGCCAGCACATCGGCCGACGGGTTCATCTGGCTGACGAGCGGGATCGCGACCGCCCCGACACCAACGGCACCGAATGCCAACGCCCCTGTGTGAATGAAATCGCGACGACGGATGCCGGTGCCTTCACCGCCTCCGGGTCCATCATGGTCGGCGATTGCCCCGACCAGTGCCTGTTCGGCCATTTCCCTTGCAGCCCTTACTCAGCGGCGCAAAGCCTATGCGCCCGCCCCGGTAATACGGGACGTATCAGTGCATGTAGCGCATCACCCGCCACGTTCAATATCAAATTTGTGCCTTGGCGGCCCGCAATGCGACGGTTACCGCGTAGTTAATGCGAATTGCGCTGTATCAGCCGGAAATTGCGGGAAATGTCGGCGCGGTATTGCGTCTGGCAGCCTGCTTTGGCGTGGCGGTGGATATCATTGAACCGACAGGATTTGCCTTTTCCGACGCCCGCATGCGCCGCGCCGGGATGGACTATCTCGATCATGTGGACATTGCGCGGCATCAGGGATGGCACGAGTTCCGCGCGGCTGCGGGCGGACGGATCATCCTGCTGACGACACGGGGCACAGAGCGGCTGCATGACGTCGCTTTTGCGCCTGACGACACGCTGCTGATGGGCAGCGAGAGCGCCGGTGTGCCGCCCGACGTGGCCCATGCCTGTGCGGCGCGGGTCCGCATCCCGATCATGCCATCGGTCCGCTCGCTCAACCTTGCAGTGGCGACCGGCATCGCGATAAGCGAAGCGCTGCGCCAAACGGGCGGGCTGGCCGGACTTCAGCCGGGATAATGAAGCGAGCACAGGAGCGATGCGCGTGATCGAACTCGACGAACAGCAGGCCAAGGCACGCGCCTGGTTCGAAGCGTTGCGCGACCGCATCTGCGCCAGCTTCGAAGCGATCGAACACGACACCGGCAGCGATGCCCGCTTCGCCTTCACGCCTTGGAACCGCGACGACGACCCGGACGGAGGCGGTGGTGGCGGGGTTCAGGGCCTGATGAAGGGCAAGATTTTCGAGAAAGTCGGTGTCAACGTATCGACTGTGCATGGCAGCTTCGCCCCCGAATTCGCCAAGTCGATCAACGGTGCCGAGGACGATCCGCGATTCTTTGCGACCGGGATCAGTCTCGTTGCCCATATGGCCAATCCGCATGTGCCCGCAGTGCATATGAACACGCGCTTCCTGTGCACGACGAAGCGCTGGTTCGGCGGCGGTGCTGATCTCAATCCCGCGCTTCCGATCGAGGCGGACACGCGCGCTTTCCACGCCGCGATGGAGCGGGCCTGCGCGGCGAGCCCGTCGGGCGACTATCCGCGCTTCAAGCAATGGGCCGAAGACTATTTCTGGCTTCCGCACCGCAAGGTTCATCGCGGCGTTGGCGGGATTTTCTATGATCACCTCGAAGCTGATTTCGAAGCCGACTTTGCTCTGACACGCGCGCTCGGCGAGGCGTTTCTCGATATTTATCCAGCCATCGTGCGGCGGCGATTGGCGATGCCCTTTTCCGATGCCGAAAAACACGCCCAGCTGGTCTGGCGCGGCCGCTATGCGGAGTTCAACCTCGTATACGACCGGGGGACGCTGTTCGGCCTCAAGACCGGCGGCAACATCGACGCCATCCTCATGAGCCTCCCTCCGCTCGCGATATGGGACTGATCCCGGTCCCGCCGGGACATGTCGCGGCGATCGTCACGCATCTTGAGATGCGGACTCGTCCGGCGATGCGTCCGCCGCAATCGCCGTCGCTAACGCTGGTGCGGTGGACGGCACCTGCCCCCGATGCTTACCGGGCGCTGTTCAAACGGGTCGGCGCGCCGTGGCTGTGGTTTTCGCGACTGTTGCTTTCCGACGCGGCGCTGGGTGCGATCATCGGACACGCCGACGTCGAAGTTCACGTCGTGCGCGATCCGGCGGGCGATGACGTCGGTCTCGTCGAGCTCGATTTCCGGCTGGCACCCGATTGCGAGATCAGTTTTTTCGGCCTGATTCCGGAATGCGCCGGAGCGGGCCATGGCCGGTGGATGATGGCCGAAACACTGGCGCTCGCCTGGCGCCCCGGGATCGAACGGGTCTGGGTGCATACCTGCACGCTCGATCATGCCTCTGCGCTTGGCTTTTATCGCGCGCAGGGCTTTGTCGCTTATGCGCGCTCAGTCGAGACCTTCGCGGACCCCAGACTGTCGGGTGCGTTGCCCGCCGACGCTGCGCCTCAAGTCCCGCTCGTCACGCGGCGATAAAGGACCGCAAGGAAAATCGCGGCGACGGCCGACAGCGCCGTCGTGACCAGCCCGGTCCCGATCGCCGTCAGCACCTCGCCGACAAACGGCGCGCCGAGCGCTGCGCCCAACAGGGCGAACACGCTCCCGAGCACGAACCGAACCGCACTGCTCATCGTGACCAGCACGATGAGATAGACGCCGAACACCAAGGCGAGGCGCGAAACGATCCCGCGCGTCAGGCCGAACGCCTGGCGAATAGCCACGAGCACGCCCGGATTGCGATCCACGATGAGTGCGTTGAGCATGGCGAGCCGGACACCGATCCAGAGCAGTCCGCCGAGATACACCAACATCACCAGCGAGGCCCAGCCCGGCAATTGCGCCATTGATTCAGGCTTTGCAGGATCGATGCCATTCGCGACGAGTCCGGCAAGGAATGGCATCATCGTCACGGCGGCGACCAGGCCGATGAGCAGCGCAATCAACACGACTTTGCCCAGGCGCGCAGCCCCATGCCGCAGCGCTTCACCCACGCTGCGCCCCGGATGAAGCACGAGCGCAATAATCGCGAGTTGCCCGAGCATCGACCACAGGGCCGCGACGATGAACAAAAGCGCAGCACCCAGCGCGACCTTGCCGGGCTGCACTCCGCCGCCAGCCAGCGCCACAGCGATATCCCCGATGAAAATCGTCGCCAAGGCAAGCGGCCAGAGCAATGCGCGCTCGCGCCGGATGAACGCGACGGTGTCGTCCCAGACAAGGTTCATGGAAAGCATCGTCGCTCCCCTAGCGGGCGCAGGCGTGCGGTGGCAAGGCAGCGCGCATGCAACCCGCTTCTCTGCCCGACCCTGAATGGATCATTGATGCTGATCCTGTGGACTATCCGCAGGCGCTGGCGTGGATGGAGGAGCGGGCCGCAGCTGTGGCAGATGGCGAGGCGCGCGAAGCCGTCCGTTTTCTGGAACACCCGCCGCTTTATACCGCGGGCACCAGTGCCGACCCGTCCGAACTGCGCGACCCGCACTTTCCGGTCTTCGTGGCGGGTCGCGGCGGACGCTATACGTATCATGGACCGGGACAATGCGTCGTCTATTCCGTCATCGACCTGAATAGCCGGGGACGCGACGTGCGCGGTTTTGTCCATGCGCTCGAGGGTTGGATGATCCGCGTGCTGGCCCGGCTCGGCGTAGCTGCGCGGCGCGCGCCCGGCAGGATCGGGATCTGGGCCAATGATCCACAGCTTGGCGAGGCCAAAATCGGCGCGATTGGTGTCCGCGTCCGGCGGTGGGTGACGCTGCATGGCTTTGCGATTAACGTCGATCCCAATCTCGCCGATTTCGCCGGAATTGTGCCGTGTGGCATTGCAGAGTTCGGCGTAACGAGCGTTGCGCGCATGGGCGGTGAAGCGACCCGCGCAGCTTGCGAACGCGCCGTGCAGGTCGAACTTGTTTCATTTCTGGATGACCTCAAGCTGAAACAATCCGCTTGAGCACGCGGTGAACACCCGCTAACGCCCACTCCGATTTGGGTATTAGGGGCGAGAACCCCCCGGATCGGCAATTCCTAGGGAGCACATGACATGCGCAAGATCGTTACTCTTTCGATGGCCGCCTCGGCCGCACTGTTCGTCGCCGCTTGTGGCCAGAGCGAAACCGCTTCAACCACGACCGACGCAAACGCGATGGTCACGGAAATGAACGCCGGTGAAGCCATGGAAGGCACCACGACCGACACCATGACCAACGTCGATGGCGCAATGGGCGCAACCGACAACATGATGGCGACGAACGCGATGGGTTCGATGGAGTCGTCGAACATGATGGCCCCGGCCGACAATGCGATGATGAACGCCAGCAACGCGATGTAATCTCAACGGCACATTGCCGTTGAAAAAAGGCCGTCCGGGACAACCGGGCGGCCTTCTTTTTTGCACGGATCGCGGCCCGGGCAACGCGAGGGTTTGCGTCCCCCGACAAACGCCCTATTCCCCCGTCCATGATCAGATTTCGTTTGGCGACCGTGCTCCTGCTCGCCTTCTCAGCAGTCCCCGCGCATGCCCAATTTTATTGGCAATCGCCTGATTTCCGGGGTGCGCCAATCACGCCGGGCGAGGTCGGCATCGGTGTCGCACTCCCCGGTGCCACGCCCGACGAGCAGCGCGCCGCCATCGCCTGGCAGCTGCGCGCGGGGCTCAACATCATGGCTTTGCAATGCCAGTTCGACCGAACGCTGTTGAGCGAAAATCATTACAACGCAGCAATTTACAACCACAAAGCTGAACTTGAGACCGTCTATGCAAAGCTGACGGCCTATTTCAAGCGAACCGCCAAGACGCCGCGCGAGGCACAGCGCGCGCTCGATCAATATGGCACGCGGACCTACGCCGGCATGACGACGGTGCGCGGGCAATACGGCTTTTGCGCCACCGCATCGCGCATTGCGCGCGCGGCGATTTTCCTCCCGCGCGGGAGCTTTACCGCGCTCGCCGTCGAGCGCTTGCGCGAGTTGCGCAACAGTCTCGCGCTTGCTGGCGAGCAACAGTTCCGGTTTGGAACCTCGCAGTTGTCGGTCGCCACGCCTCCGCTCGAGGACCGTTGCTGGGACCGGCGCGGAAACTTTCGCGCCAACCGCTGCCCCGCGGCAGCCTAACGCAAGCCAAGCAGTTTGTGCGCCTGAACGGTGAGGCGCCACTTCGGCCGGGCCATCACAAGGGCAACTGCGGCTTCGCGAGCGTCTTCAGAATCGGCGCAATCCATGGGTTGAATGAGGAAATGCGCGAAATCCCAGCGCTCAAGGGCATCGATGTCGGTGCCGGACTGCGGCCAGACCAGCTTGAGCTCATCGCCCGATTGCTGGACGACGGTGCTCCCGGCTTTGGGGCTGATACACAGCCAGTCGATCCCCAGAACCGCCGCGATCGTGCCGTTGCTTTCGACGCCGATCATGAAATCTTGCGCATGCAGCGCGTCGATCAGCGCAGGATCGATCTGAAGCATGGGCTCGCCGCCTGTCAGGACGACATAGCGGTCCGCAATGTCCGGACCCCACGCCAATGCGACCGCCGCGGCAAGCGCTGACGCATCGGCAAAGCGAGCGCCACCGTCGCCGTCAGTCCCGACGAAATCTGTATCGCAAAAGCGGCAAATCGCCGTCGCCCGATCGGCTTCGCGCCCGCTCCACAAGTTGCAGCCCGAAAAACGCACGAACACTGCGCGCCGCCCGGCCTGAACTCCCTCACCCTGCAGCGTGAGAAACAGCTCTTTGACGGCGTAGCTCATGGCAGCAGCGGATCGGCGAGTCCGGCTTCGGCATAGCCCCGTGCGCGGAGACGGCAGCTGTCGCAGGAACCGCACGGCGCGCCACTGACCTGCGGATCGTAGCAGGACCAGCTTTGCCCGGCATCGAGGCCGAGGCGGACCGCTTCCCGCGCAATATCAGCCTTGGACATGTCCACGAGCGGTGCGCGAATGCGAAAACCGCCATCACGCGTGGCGACCGTCGCCATCGCTTCGAACGCCCGGACAAATTCGGGGCGACAATCGGGATACCCCGAATAATCCAGGGCATTGATGCCGATCACGAGATCGCACGCGCCAAGCGCTTCGGCCCAGCCCAGCGCGACCGACAGGAAAATCGTGTTGCGCGCAGGGACGTAAGTGATGGGAATGCCGGGTGCGAGACCGGTCTTGGGCACGGCCATCGCCGTGTCCGTGAGTGCGGAGCCGCCGAATGCGGACAGATCGAGCGGGAGGATGACATGCCGCTCGACGCCGAGCATCCCCGCAACACGGCGCGCCGCCTCGAGTTCGATACGGTGGCGCTGGTGGTAATCGATCGTGAGCGCAAACAGCCGATAGCCCGCTTCGCGAGCGAGGCCGCCCGCGACCATCGAATCGAGGCCGCCCGACAGGAGAATGACGACGGCTGAGCCGTCTGCGACTGGGGTTAGGTGCATGGGGTGCGCCTAGCCCAAGCGGCGGGCAAAAACAAAATGGGCCGCCCCTGAAAGGAGCGGCCCAGTATGTGGGTCCGAAGACCCGCTAGGGAGGAAAGCGCTCGAAGAACCGACCGCTGAGACAGGATTTAGCAGGCCAATGGTTAACGCAAGGTTAGCGGCGTGACGGGTTCTTTCGGTGTGCGTGCCGAAACCGGACACTCGCCGATCCGGCGCGCCTCCAGCGCCAGATCGAACGGCGACTGGTCCGCAATCCCCGACGATTCGATCTGCGCGAGGCGCGGCGTTTCGACGCGGATCGTCGTGCGGCCATTGCCGCGGCCGGGGCAGGAATAGGTCACGACCGCCATCGTAGGCTCGTTGCTGACGACGAAGTTCCGACAGCTCTGACCGTGATGGCGCAACTGGAGCAGCACACGCGGGTCGCCGAGGCAGAATTGGCGCGGCGGTGGACCATCGGGATCGCGCGATCGCACCGCCCAAAGCCCGGGCTGCAACGCCGAAAGGGCAGGAACGAACGGTGCCTCACCCGAATTTGCGATAACGTGTGGCGCGGCGATCGCCATCGACGCCGCAAGCCCGCCCGCCAGCAATGACCTCAGCCCATGCATTCGCTTTTCCAGTTCATGACGATGACGGCAAATTCGCGTCGGCTTTGCCGCCCGCGAGGCTTTGTAAGCGACGACCGTTACGATAGAATGTTGGTTTCGCGAGGCTGCATGTCAAGCTCATCGGCCCGCACTTCGAAAACTCGCGAGCAGAACGCGCAGTCAACTCCGATCATGCCCCGCGCATCGGCCATGGTCGTGCGTTCCTCGAGGGGGAACCGGGAAAGAACATCGCGGATATGAACGGGATCGCAGCGGCAACCCCGCACAAGCGCAGCGCCGCCGAGCACGCGAACCTCCTCTTCCTCGTTAAAGAGCCGCCAGACGATGGTCTCGAGCGGCAGATCGGCTTCCAGGAGCTCTTCGGGTGTGATCGTCGACCCGAGAATGGCGACATGCTCCCATTCGGGATGATCAAGTCGCGTGTGCAGCCGTTCGCGCCCTTCCTCGCCTTCGGGCAGATGCTGAAGCAGCAGGCCGCCCGCCACGCACCCGGCAGGCCCATGAGCAGACGCAATGCGGATCAGGCTCGGGATTTGCTCGGATTGCGCGAAATAGCTTTCGGCGGCCTCGGCAAGCGAGGCCCCTTCAAGCGGGACGATGCCCTGATAGCGCTCGTTTGACGTCACCTGATCGAACGTGATCGCCAGATAGCCTTTGCCGAAGAGGGCAAACAGGCTCGGCTGAAGCGGGGTCTCGGCCAGCCGCTCGGCATCGAACTTCACATATCCGCGCAATTGCCCGCTGCGGTAATCGCAAACGAGCAAATCAACGACTCCGCCCTCGGTTTGCGCCTGCAGCGTCAATTGCCCCTGCGCGTCCTTCAGCAACGCACCAAGCAGGGCAGTGAGCACCAGCGCCTCGGCCAGCACACGCTCGATCGGCGGCGGATAAGCGTGGGCGGCAATAACGTCGTCAAGGACCGACCCGAGTCGGGCAACACGACCACGGGCGTTACGGGTCGCTATTGTAAACCCCAGCGTGCGATCAAAATCTGAACCCGTCATCGTGGCACTACATGGGATGGGCAATGAGCTGGCTCAAGCCAGGTGCCCAAACGTCCAGAGCAGGATCGACTTCTGCGCGTGCAGCCGGTTCTCGGCCTCATCCCAGACGCGCGACTGCAGCCCGTCGATCACGTCGGCGGCAACCTCCTCGCCGCGGTGCGCGGGGAGGCAGTGGAGGAAGATCGCATCGGGCTTGGCCAGCGCCATAAGCGCGGGCGTCACCTGATACGGTTGCATTGCGGCGATTTTCGCCTCGGCATGCGCCTGCCCCATCGATATCCACGTATCGGTGACAACGACGTCTGCTCCGGTGAGTGCATCACGGGGGTCGCGGACGACATCGACGCAACCACCTCCGGCGTCGGCTATGGCAATGTAGCTTTCGTCGGGATCATGACCGTGCGGACAGGCGGCACGAACGGTGAATTTGAAAAGTCCTGCCGCCTCGATGATCGAATGCAGCACATTGTTACCATCGCCCGCCCAGGCCCAAACCGAACCCGGCAGCGCCTTGCCCGCCTCGATGACGGTCAGCAGATCGGCAACCGCTTGACAGGGGTGTGACGCATCGGTCAGCCCGTTGATCACCGGCACCGTTGCATGCTCGGCGAATTCAGCAAGTTTGGCGGGATCGTCGGTGCGCACAAGGATTGCATCGACGTAGCGCGAGAGCACACGCGCGGTATCGGCGACCGACTCGCCGCGGCCAAGCTGCATCGCCCCCGATTCCATGACGATGGTTGTGCCACCGAGCTGGCGCATCGCCATGTCGAACGACACCCGGGTTCGCGTCGAGGATTTCTCGAAGACCATCGCCAGCGTGCGACCGGCGAGCGGCGCATCCGGATCGGTTTTGCCCATCGGCCAGCCCTTGCGCGCCGCCTTCCGGTCGAGCGCACCGGCGAGCATCGCGGCCACAGCATCGCCCCCGGCGTCACCCAACGCGCAGAAATGTCTCACGCAGGCACCACATAAGTCCGCGCGGCGGCCGACAGTTTCTCGATGAACTCGGCGATATGGCTCTCGTCAATGTTAAGCGGCGGCAGGACGCGCACGACATTGTCGCCCGCCGCGACGGTCAGCAGCCCGTGATGACCGCGCGCGTGCGCCACGAACGGGCGGCTCTCGACCTTCATCTTGAGGCCGAGCATCAGCCCCAGTCCGCGGACATGATCAAACAGATGATCATGGTTCGGGATCAGTTGCTCGAGGCTGGCGCGCAGCCGCTCGCCCATCGCGGTCACGTTTTCCATGAAGCCGGGCTCGAGGATTACGTCGAACACCGCCTGCCCCGCCGCCATCGCGAGCGGATTTCCACCCCAGGTCGAGCCATGCGTGCCGACGACCATGCCCTTGGCCGCCTGCTCGGTTGCCAGACAGGCGCCAAACGGAAAGCCGCCGCCGATGCCCTTCGCCGATGCCATGATGTCGGGTGTGATCCCGTAATGCTCATAGGCATAGAGCTTGCCGGTGCGCGCGACACCCGACTGGACTTCGTCTAGAATCAGCAGCAGCCCGTGCTCGTCGGCCAGCGCGCGCAGCCCGCGCAGGAACGCCTGCGTCGCCGGGCGGATGCCACTTTCGCCTTGCACTGGCTCGACCATGAAGCCGGCCGTGTTCGCGTCAACAGCTGCGCGCGCCGCCTCAAGATCGTTGAACGGGACCACTTTGAAGCCGGGCAGCAGCGGCTCGAAGCCATCGCGGAGCTTGGCCTGATCGGTCGCGCTGATCGCGCCGATCGTGCGACCGTGAAAAGCATTGCCGAACGTGATGATCACGTGCCGCTCGGGGTGGCCATCGACATGGTGATAGCGCCGCGCCGTCTTGATCGCGCACTCCACCGCTTCAGCCCCCGAATTGCCGAAGAAAACGGTGTCGGCGAAGGTGTTGTCGACCAGCCGCTGCGCAAAGGCTTCGCCCTGCGGCGAGCCGTACAGATTCGAGACGTGCACAAGTGTGGCGGCCTGATCCTGGATGGCCTTGGTCAGATGCGGGTGCCCATGGCCCAGCGCGTTGACCGCGATGCCGCTCGCAAAATCGAGATATGTCTCGCCGCCCTCGCCGTAGAGATAAGCCCCCTCACCGCGCACCGGCCGCACGTCCGAACGCGGGTAAACGGGCATCAGCGGCGTGATCGGCATGGCGTGTCTCCGAAACAGCAAAATGAAAAAAAGCGGCCCTAAGCGGACCGCTTGTCATTGCGGAACCGGCATATACGAGCGCAACCCGGCACCCGTCAATTCAGGCTTTCAGCCGCCAGCCCGACCGCAAAAGCTGATAACAGGCGACCGCAAGTACGAGATTGATCACGACCAGCACAACCGAGCCCGTCATCAGTGGAATGTCGGCAGCCCCAATGAACCCGTAGCGAAACCCCGAAATCGCATAGTGGAACGGATTGACCGCGCTGATCGCGGCAAACGTCGGTGACAGTCGGTCAATGGAGTAAAACGTGCCCGACAGCAGCGAGAGCGGGGCGACAACGAAATTAGTGACCGCTGCGGCGTGATCGAACTTCTCCGCCCAGATCGACGTCATTGTCCCCATGAGCGCCAGCATGATCGAACCCAGCAGGCCGAACCATGCAATCGCCCACAGATGCTGCGGCATCACCGACACCCCCGGCCAGACCATCATGACCGCCCAGACGGCAAAACCGACGAGAATCGCGCGCGTGACCGCCGCGCCGACGAGCCCGCACAGCAGCTCACCGGAGGAGAGCGGAGGCATCAGATAATCGACGATGGTCCCCTGAATTTTGCCGACGAGCAGCGAAAAGCTGGAATTGGCGAATGCGTTCTGCATCATTCCCATGATGATCAAACCGGGTGCAAGGAAATAGGCGAACGGCACGCCGAGCACTCCGCGCTTCACGCCGCCGAGCGCGACCGTGAAAATCACGAGAAAGAGCAGCGTCGTGATTGAGGGTGCCCAGATCGTTTGCAGCTGCACCTTGAAAAAGCGCCGCACTTCCTTGATATACAGTGCCTTCAGCCCGCCCCAATTCACCCCGCGGAGGATCGCTTGTCCCGGTTCTGCGAGGATCATGCGTTGAGGCTGGTCGTTCATCGCCGCATCGCCTAATGCGGGGCGGCATCCCCCGCAAGGACAAGACAAGGAATTCGAGTGGCCTGGACCGACGAACGCATCGACCGCCTCAAGACGATGTGGGAAAAAGGAATGACCGCGAGCCAGATCGCCGATGATCTTGGCGGCGTGAGCCGCAATGCCGTGATCGGCAAGGCCCATCGCCTTGGGCTGCAGTCGCGCCCTTCGCCAGTCAAGCCGAACGATGTGGCCGAAGCATCGCCCGCGCCGGTGCCGCCGTCACCGCCGGTCGCCGCGCCCGCGCGTGCTGCGCCGCCTGCACCCGTTGCCGCCCGTACGCCGCCGCCTTCGCCCTATCCGCCACAGGCTCCGAGCGGTCCGACCGGTGCCGAATTGCGGTCGATCGGCCCGGGCGGTTTCCTTCGCCAGGGGCCCGGCGATCAGGCACCGCCAGCGACCCCCGCCCCGCCCCGCCGTCTCGTGCCCGCAAAACCCGCGCCGGAAATCGCGGGCAAGACGACGCTGCTCGACCTGAGCGACAAGGTTTGCAAATGGCCGCTCGGTCATCCCGGCGAGCCCGATTTTCACTTTTGCGGCAATGCAGTGAACCCGGGTTTCCCATACTGCGTGCAGCATTGCGGGCAGGCCTATCAAGCGCAGATGCCACGGCGCGATCGGCGCATCCCGCCGCCGATGCCGTTTGGAGGGCCGCGCGTCCGCTGATGGGCGCGCGCTGATCCTTGCCAGCGCGACTCGGGTGATCCTATAGCCGCGCGCAATGACCGATCTGTTTTCCAGCGCGTCCCTCACCCCGGCAACCGGCTATGACGCGTCCTCGATCGAAGTGCTCGAAGGGCTCGAGCCCGTTCGGCGTCGTCCGGGGATGTATATCGGCGGGACCGACGAGCGCGCCTATCATCATCTGGCCGCCGAAGTGCTCGACAATGCGATGGACGAAGCCGTCGCGGGGCATGCGACGCGGATCGAAATCGTGCTGGAGCCGGGCAACCGGCTGACGATCGGCGACAACGGGCGCGGCATCCCGGTCGATCCGCACCCGAAATTTCCCGACAAATCGGCGCTCGAGGTGATCATGTCGACGCTGCATTCGGGCGGCAAGTTCGACGGCAAGGCCTATGCGACGAGCGGGGGCCTGCACGGCGTGGGGGTGAGCGTCGTCAATGCGCTGTCGAGCGACACCGTCGTCGAAGTCGCGCGCAACAAGGAGCTGTATCGCCAGCGGTTTTCGCGTGGTGACACGCTGGGACCGCTCGAGAAACTGGGGACGGTGCAGAACCGGCGTGGGACGACGTTGAGCTTCGTGCCCGACACCGAGATCTTTGGCCCCGAGATGCACTTTAAGCCGGCTCGGCTACACCGGCTGGCGCGCTCGAAGGCCTACCTTTTCGCGGGTGTCGAAATACGCTGGCGGTGTGCGACCGAGCTGATCGCCGACGAGACGCCCGCCGAGGCGGTATTCCAGTTTCCCGGAGGGCTTTCCGATCATCTGCGCGAACAGATCGGCGACCGCGAATGCGCGACCGCCGAGTTCTTCGCCGGATCGCGCGAATTTCCCAACGCGCAGGGCCGCGTCGAATGGGCGATCGCCTGGCCGCTGTGGAGCGACGGCAGCTTCTCCTGGTATTGCAACACGATCCCCACCCCCGACGGTGGCACGCACGAGGCCGGCCTGCGCGCCGCGATCGTCAAGGGCCTGCGCGCGTTCGGGGCACTTGTGGGCAACAAGAAGGCCGGCGATATCCAGCCCGAGGACGTGATCGCGCCTGCCGAACTCATGCTCTCGGTCTTCATCCGCGAACCGCAGTTCCAGAGCCAGACCAAGGACCGCCTGACGTCACCCGAGGCGGCGCGGCTCGTCGAGACCGCGCTGCGCGACCAGTTCGATCATTTCCTGACCGAGAATATGGATCGCGGCCGCGCGCTGCTCACCTATGTCATGGACCGGATGGACGAGCGCCTCGCGCGCAAGGCCGAGCGCGAGGTCAAGCGCAAGACCGCGACCTCGGCGCGCAAGCTGCGTCTGCCGGGCAAGCTCACCGATTGCTCGAACGACGGCAACGAAGGCACCGAGCTTTACATCGTCGAAGGCGACAGCGCGGGCGGCTCGGCCAAGCAGGCGCGCGACCGCAAGACGCAGGCGATCCTCCCGATCCGCGGCAAGATACTGAACGTCGCCAGCGCCACGATGGACAAGATCCGCGCGAACAGCGAGATCGCCGACCTCGCGCTCGCATTGGGCTGCGGGATGCGCGACAAATGCGACGCCGATGCGCTGCGCTACGAACGCGTCATCATCATGACCGACGCCGATGTCGACGGTGCGCATATCGCGACGCTGCTGATGACGTTCTTCTTCCAGGAGATGCCCGACATCGTCCGCAAGGGGCACCTGTTCCTGGCGCAGCCGCCGCTCTACCGGCTGACCGTCGGTGCCAAGTCGCTCTACGCCCGCGACGATGCGCATCGCGCAGCGATCGAGGCGAATGAATTCAAGGGCAAGACGGTCGACGTCGGCCGCTTCAAGGGGCTGGGCGAGATGAACCCCAACCAGCTCAAGGAAACGACGATGGACCCGAAATCGCGGACGCTGCTCCGCGTGACGTTGCCGCCCGAATACGAAGACCGCGCGGTCGTCCGCGATCTCGTCGAGCGCCTGATGGGGAAGAACCCCGAGCATCGGTTCAACTTCATCCAGGAGAATGCGGCGCGGTTGGATGAGGAAGCGATCGATGCTTGAGAATCTCATACGTCTTTAGGACTACTGTCCAGGCGATCAAAGGTCATGGGAGGTTACGTTGTTCTCGCCATTTGATGTTCCGCTCGAGCAGTTGACGGCCGCGAGCCTAGGCCGCCTTATGGATGTCGCTGAGGGATGGTACGTAGAATACAAGGCGCAGGTCTCTAATTCGAGTGGTATTGCAAAATCGATCTCGGCGCTCGCAAACACTTACGGCGGCTGGGTTTTCTATGGCGTTGAAGAGAAATCTAAAGCTGATTCAACAGCAGGCGGCTTTCCTGGCATCATATCGGATGACGCCGATGCGGCACTACAACGAATAAGGCAGGCGGTCGCCCAGCACATGAATCCGGCTGCCCACTTCGACGCGAAGGTCGTTTACGGTGACGGTTTCCAATTAGCTTCGGATCGAATTGTGGTTTGCCTGCGCGTACCGCAGAGCCTTGCTGCCCCACATATTCACGCATCAGGCAAGATTTACCGACGTGTCGCCGACGGCTCAGAACCCAAAGCTGAAACTGATCGCCACTTGCTTGATCAGCTCTTCAGGCGATCCGATCAGCTTCGAGATGACTATAAAAAGTGGGTGGAGCGCGATCCTGAATTTTCAAAAGGGGAAGGTGAAGCTCCATTTCTCCGCCTTCTCATGGTTGCAGATCCATGGCTTGACGAAAATCCGTGGTTAGAAACCAATGTCGCACAGCTTAAGCCGATTTTTGGACAAAGTGTGGGACTCGTTAGCGCGATACCTTTTGACACTGTCTATTCGGCAACAGTGGGTTATGTTGCCCGACAAGCCAGCAATAATGATCCGCACAATCTAGGTCTAACTTGGAGGTTTCGCGAAATGCTGGTGAGCGATGTTTACGTCCCATTAAACTTTTATAGTATGAAAAACACTTGGCAACTTAGTGAGCACCTAGTCGGTTATGATCAAGCCGAGCGGTTCATAAATGTTTTATACAAAAAGGGGTATAATTCTCCGAGAATAGTCGACTTAAACTTTCTGTTTAGTATTATCGTAGGCATAGTAGAAACTCAACGCCGCTTACTCACGTTAGCTAATTGGAAGAAGCCCTACCATATTAAAGCACGACTCTTGAACGTATGGCGCACACTGCCATTCGTTGATGAGGTGACAGTAATCGACTCATTTGAGGCAGACGGTCTCCCGGTGTGTCTCGATGGCATTGTCACTACTCCGTCAGGCACCGATCCAGAGACATTCATAATGATCGATCAAATGCTCGATAATGATAGTCCGCACGCCGCCATACTGCTCCAAGCTTTGATGATCCTGCAGCCAATTGCAAAAGCCTGGGGCTTACCGATTGCAATCGAGAAGGAACTCGAACCGCCTTTGTTCGAGAGGTTACAGAAGGCGAGCGCGCGCGCAATGGATGTTCAGGCGCGCCGCAACGAAAAGCAAAGCACAGGTTGAATTAGCTACCCCGCTCAGATGCTCAGGCCAACTTCGTTAGATAATGCGCGATTTTCTTGCAGTCGCGCTTTACCGATTCCCCCCGATCAAATCCCCCAGCCCGCCGAGCACGCTGCCTTCGCCGCTGTTCTGGCCGCCGGTCATCCCGGTCTGCGCGGCGATGCGCCCCGCCAGCCGCGAGAAGGGGAGTGACTGGATCCAGACGCGGCCCGGCCCGGTCAGCCGCGCAAAGAATGCGCCTTCGCCGCCGAAGACCATCGACTTGACGCCGCCCGCCGCGATCAGGTCGAACGTCACCGTCGGCGTGTAGGCCGCAAGGCAACCGGTATCGACGTGGATTTCCTCGCCGCTGCGCAGCTCGCGCTCGACGACGGTGCCGCCCATCTGGACGAACACCCAGCCGTCGCCCTCGAGCTTCTGCATGATGAAGCCTTCGCCGCCGAACAGCCCGGTCATCACGCGGCGCTGGAACTGGATGCCGATCGAAACGCCCTTTGCCGCGGCGAGAAAGGCGTCTTTCTGGCAGATCAGCGTGCCGCCGCGCTCGGCCAGCCGCAGCGGCAGGATCGCGCCCGGCACGGGTGCCGCAAAGGCGACGCGCGCCTTGCCGGTGCCGTTATGCGTGAACACCGTCGTGAACAGGCTCTCGCCGGTCACGAGCCGCTTGCCCGCGCCCAGCAGCTTGCCCATGAAGCCGCCGCCCTGATCGCCCGAGCCGTCGCCGAACACCGTCGTCATGCCGATGCTCGCGTCCTTCCAGATCAGCGCGCCGGCCTCGGCGACCGCGCTCTCGCCGGGATCGAGCTCGATCTCGACGAACTGCAGTTCCTGCCCCTTGATCTCGAAATCGATGTCGTCGGTGACGCCCGCCGCGCGATTGTGACTCCAGGGGTTATGCGTTGCCATGCCGATCTCCTTGCCCGCGATGCGCCTGTGTCAGCGCAACCCGCGTCTCCCCCGCGATTGTGGCAGGGGTGCGACAAATCGACAATCCAGATGTCAGGCGAAGCTGACCGACGCCGTCCGCCGCATCCGCATTGCCCCTCCGATGAGACCGAAGCCGGAGATCATCATCGCCCAGGTCGCGGGCTCGGGAACGGCACCCGGCGTGACCTTCAGCGCGCCGAGCTTGAAGGCATCGATCGCGCGGTCGTCATTGATGAACGCGGCGCCCACAAGCCACAGATTGCCATAGCCCCCCGCGTTCAGGTTGCGCGTGCCGCCCGACGCAGTGCCGAGCGAGGTGAAGCTGGTGTTGAACAGGCCGTTGAGTGTCGCGACATTAGCGTTGTCGAGCGCGGGCTGCGCCATCCAGTTGCTGGCCGTGGTCCCGAAGGCGATCGTTGCATCGCTGTCCTTGCCATTTCCAAGCACCGAATAGGTCGCGAAATTGGCCGAATCGAGTTTCACCGACGTGTTGAACTGGAGCAGGATGAAATCACGGCGCGTATGATTGTCGACGGTATGCGTGCTGCTGCTGCCGTTGCCATCGTCGCCCGATGTCGCGCCAAGGCCGCTGCCAAATACGCCCAGATAGGAATCATAGACCGTGTTACCCGAAATGCTCCAGGCGCTGGCGCGAACCTTGGTGGTGCCGTCGCTTCCAGTGAAGACTGCAGCATTGCCATGAGCACCATTTACCGCACTGTTTCCTGACAGTGTGAATGTGACCGCCGCTTGCGCTCCCGACGGCGCAATGAGGGCGGATGCGAGGGCAATCGTGAACAATCCAGTCTTCAACATGACAACCTCTTTGCCGTTGTTCGAATCGCGATCGATCGAAACCATGCACGGCACAGACACCAAAATTTTTATCATGCAAAGACCCGGTAACCATGATTGTCGGGATCGTGCCAAATCGATACGTAATATTTGGAAAGCGTTTACTATAGTCGTTCAAGAATTGACAAGAAACTCGACCAGCATCTTTACCTTCTTTTGACGCCATTGCGGCAGCGGTGCCACGATCCAATAACCGCGGGGATCGTCGAGCGTTGCGTCTCCATCTCCCGCTAGCATTGCCGGAACGATGGCACGACCAAGGCCAGCCATCGCCATGTCAATCGCGAGCCCCGCGTCGCCGACAGTCAGCATTGGCGTGTCGTCGGTCGGGCATCCGGGCCAGCCGATGACGCTCCCCTCCCCGATGCTCACAAACCCGCGGGGGCCGAGCGCAACACCTTCATGGCCACCAGCTTCGATGGCGAAACAGATCGCCAGATCGAGATTGGCCTGCGTGAAGTCGAGACCGTCTTCACTTGAAAGGAGCATGAAACGGAGTTCGGGATCGGCCTTGCGGTAATCGGCGAGCCGCGCCGCGAGCCACCTGGCCGTAAAATCGCGCGGAGCCGCGATCGTCAACGACTTGGACGATTGCCCTGCCTGCATCGCGCGGACCGACTCCTCGAAACTCAGGAACCCCGCGCGCAGATCGGTAAGCCCAGCTTCGCCCTCGGGAGTCAGTTCGAGGCCCTTAGGGGTGCGGTGGAAAAGGACCGTGCCGAGCGTATCCTCAAGCGCCCGGATCTGCTGGCCAACTGCCGCAGGGGTAACGGCAAGCTCGTCCGCCGCGCGCGTGAACGACAGGTGGCGCGCAGCGGCATCGAGAACACGCAGGCCGTTGAGCGGAAGATGCGTGCGCTTCACCTTATTCCCCTCCCGGCCCTCCGGGAGGGGTTAGGGGTGGGTTTTTTCTGCCGCTGAGAAGAAGAGCCACCCCCAGTGTCGGGTGAAACAGCCCCCGGCTGTTTCAGGTCATCGCGGGGCGATGACCGACCCGACACTCCTCCACGAAGGCGTGGAGGGGAGTTCATTGGCGTTGGCCTCCCCCGCTCGCTGCGCGAGTCGCCCCTCCTGCTTACGGGAGGGGATAGTTTGGCCGTCACGTCGTCGTCACCGGCGCGGTCAACGCAAACTTGGGGATTGCGATCTCGAAGCTCGAGCCATCTTCGGCGATCATGCCGTAGCTGCCCTCCATCGTGCCCGAGGGCGTCGTCAGCGGACAACCCGAAACATAATCATACGATGTGCCGGGCATGATGACCGGTTGATCGCCAACAACGCCTTCTCCCTCGACAACGTGCCTGGCACCGCGCCCGTCAGTGATAAGCCAGCGCCGCGTCATCAGTTGCGCGGCCATCTGCCCGTCGTTCTCGATCCGGATGTGGTAGGCCCAGAACCAGCGACCGTGCCCCGGCTCGGACTGCTCGGGCAGATAGCTGACTGCGACGCGGACCGTCAGCCCGCGCGTCGAGGCGACGAAGGGAAACAGCGCCTTCACAGGCCGACCCGCGTCAGTGCCTGATCGAGATCGGCGATCAGGTCGATCGGGTCTTCAAGGCCGATGTTGATGCGGAGCAAGCCTTCCTCCACACCCATCTCCGCGCGCGCATCGGGGCCAACGCTGTGGTGCGTGGTCGAAGCGGGATGCGTCATCAGCGAGCGCGAATCGCCGATGTTGTTCGAGATGTCGATCAGTTCGAGCGCATTGAGCAAGGCCATCGCCTGCGCGCGCCCGCCATCGAGCACGAATGCGAAAATCGGTCCGCAGGCGCGCATCTGAGCCATGGCCAGGTCGTGCTGCGGATGGCTGGCGAGGCCGGGATGAAGCATCCGCGGCACGCGGGGCTCAAGGAAACGACCGACTGTGAGCGCGTTTTCCGACTGCCGCATCGCGCGCAATTCCAGCGTTTCCAGGCCTTTGAGCACCACCCAGGCGTTGAAAGGCGAGAGGTTTGGCCCGGTATTGCGCTGAAACGGCAATAGCTTGTCGTTGATGAAGGCGTGCGATCCCGCGACCGCCCCCGCCAGGACCCGCCCTTGCCCGTCCATCATCTTCGTCGCCGAATAGGCCACGACATCGGCCCCGAAATCGAGCGGACGCTGGAGCACCGACGTGGCAAAGGCATTGTCGACAACACTCGTGATCCCATGCTCGCGCGCGAGGCCGCAGACATAGGTCATGTCGACGATGTCCATCGTCGGATTGGCCGGAGTTTCGAAGAAGAAGACCTTGGTGTTCGGCCGGATCGCAGCTTTCCAGGCGTCGTTATCGCGGCTGTCGATCGTCGTCGTTTCGATCCCGAATTTGGGGAGCAGGTGATCAGTGAGCCAGCGGCACGAGCCGAAGGCGGCGCGCGCGGCGACAACGTGATCACCGGACTCAAGCTGGCAAAGCAAGGCCGTCGTCATCGCCGCCATGCCAGTCGCCTGGCAGCGCGCTGCCTCCGCCCCTTCCATCAGTGCAATCCGGTGTTCGAGCATCTCGACGGTCGGGTTCTGCAACCGCGAATAGGTCGGCCCCTCGGCCTCGCCGGCAAAGCGCGCCGCAACCGTCTCGGCGTTGTCGTAAGTGTAGCCCGAGGAGAGGATCAGCGCCTCGCTCGTCTCGCCCCATTCGGAACGCATCGTGCCGCCGCGCACCGCCTGCGTGGCGGGCCGCCAGGTTTCGGTAATGGTGCGGTCTTGTCCGGTCGTTCGCTTCATGGGCGTCTCCTTGCCGCTGCGCAGCCCTCCGGGTCAACCGGCCAGTGCACGCGCCAGTCGCTCGGTGAGCCGCCCGCGGGCGGGAAGGATTGCGGCACGACGACCGGTGAGCAGCTCGCCTTCGAGACGCGCGAGGTTGAGGCGCAGGCGCTCTTGAACATCGAGGTTCGCCGTCTCGACGATACCGAAGCCGAGCGCGTCGAGGACCAGCACCTCATAGTTGACCAGCGCATCCGCCCAGCCACGCGCCGATGGTGCAAGGGCGATGGCCCGCAAGACTCCATCGAGTGCAGCGTGAACGCGCGGATAGGGGTGGCCCTCGGGCAGCGTGACGGCCACCAGCGCCGTCACCCATTCGATGGCAAGTGCCGCCAGCGGCTCGGCGAGCAGACCGGCACGGCTTTCGGCAAGCTCGACGGTCAAGGACGCGAGCTGCGCATTGGACCGCGCCTGAAATGCGGCCTCCACTGTGTTACCGACAAGCAGCACCGGCCGAAGGTGGCGCGACCGGCCACCGCGCACATAGCCGACCTGCAGGCCGTGCTCCGCCGTCAGCGCACGCACGATCGCACCATGCTCGCCGTGAGCGCGCACGGCGACAATTACGGCAGAGACACGCAACAGCATGGCAGCGCTATGCCAGTTCTTGGCGCTGCAGTAAGCATTGTGCAACGCTGCCGCAGCTAGAGTAGCGTTGTGCGGGGCAGAGCGGGTAATTTGGGGGCGGAGATAGCGGCGATCACGACCAGTGCAGGCGGTGTGCGGCTCGATGAGCCGCCACCCATCGACGCGCGCATCGTGCTGCCGCCCGCGATTGGTCGGCGCTTTGCCTTGTTCGTCGATGCCGAAGAAGAGTTCGACTGGCATCGGCCGTTTTGCCGCGATGCGACGACGACCCGCACGATCGAAGCCTTGCCCGAAGCGAACGCGCATTTTCGCGCGCGCGGATGCACGCCGACTTACCTGGTCGACTGGCCCATCGTCGCCAACCCGGCGAGCGCCGCAATCGTCGCAGACTTGGCACGTCAGGGCGTTTGCGATCTTGGCACTCAGCTCCACCCCTGGGTCAACCCGCCGTTCGACGAGACGGTCAACGGGCACAACAGCTACACCGGCAATCTTCCGCTTGACCTCCAGCGCGCCAAGCTGACGGCACTCACCGACAAAATCGCCGAGCAGACCGGCGTGCGTCCGCGCGTCTATCGTGCGGGACGCTACGGGATCGGTCCGCATACCGGCGATCTGCTGATCGAGCAGGGCTACCGCCTCGACTGTTCGGTGCGCGCGTGCTTCGACTATCGCAGTCAGGGGGGTCCCGATTTCTCGCGGCACCCGGTGTGGCCGTGGCGCGTGGGCGGCGGGCTTTACGAATTGCCGCTGACGACCGCCTATACCGGATTGCTCCGGCACCGGCGCAGGCTGCCCCACTTTGCACCGACCCGCGGCATCCTTGCCCGGTCGGGGCTGCTCGACCGGGTTCCGCTGACCCCCGAAGGCGTGCGGCTGGCAGATGCGCTGGCGGCGATCGAGCAGCTTCTCGACGACGGGCAACAGCTGTTCAGCCTCTCTTTCCACACCCCCAGCCTCGTGCCCGGCCACACCCCTTATGTCCGCGACGCCGCCGACCTGAAGACCTTCTGGGCGTGGTGGGACGGAGTCTTCACGCTGTTCGAACGGCACGGCGTGACGCCGATCCGCAGCGGCGACACTATCGCCGCCTTTGACGCAGCATGACAGCGCTCGCCAGCGTCAGCGCAAGCGGCCTTCATGCCGGGGCTGTCGCAATGGCGGCGCTGCCCGACAGCTGGGTCACCGCCTGGACGGCACTCACCGATGATGCAGCCGAGCCGAACGCCTTTGCCGAGCCGTGGTTCGTTGCAGCATCGGTCAAGCATCTGCCGGTCCCCGCCGACGCGCGGATGCTTTGGGTGTCGCATGGCGAGGAGCTGATCGGCCTGCTGCCGATCTGCACGGCATCGCCCTATGGTCGAACGCCGCTGCGGCATGCGACCAACTGGTTGCATTACCACAGTTTTTACGGTGCCCCGCTGATCCGGCGGGGTCATGAATGGTCGTTCTGGCGCGCCGCACTTGATTTGCTCGACCGTGCCGACTGGGCTCCGAACTTCCTGCATCTCAATGCCCTTGATCGTGACGGGACTGTGCTGGCTGGGCTCGAAGGCGTGCGCCGCGCCGATATAGTGCACAGCAGCGAACGCGCGATGCTGAGCAGCCGCCTCTCCTCGGCTGAGTATCTTGAAACGCATGTTCGCAAGAAGAAGCGCAAGGAAATCGGTCGACTGGCTTCGCGGCTGGGCGAGTTGGGCACCATCGAGTATGAAACACTGCCTGCAGATAGCGACCCGGCACCGTGGATCGAGAGCTTTCTCACCCTCGAATCCTCGGGATGGAAAGGCCGCGAAGGATCGGCGCTCGGTGCCGATCCGGCGACGCGCGGGTTTTTCACGGCCGCCGTGCTGGGGGCGCAGGCCAGCGGCCGACTGGATATGCTCCGGCTGACGCTCGACGGACGGGCGATCGCGATGCTGGTCAACTTCCTCACGCCCCCCGGCAGCTACAGCTTCAAGATCGCTTATGATGAGGATTTCGCCCGCTTTTCGCCCGGGGTGCTGATCCAGATCGAAAATCTCAAAATCCTTGACCGCGACGACATTGCATGGATGGACAGTTGCGCGGTGGAGGACCATCCGATGATCAACAGCCTGTGGGCCGAACGCCGGACCATCGTGCGCGTGACCGTGCCGCTGGAGGGCAAACGTCGCCGCATCGCCTTTTCGGTGGCGCGAACGCTTGAAAACGCCTCCGCGCGCGCACGGCGGTGGCGATGATCACCTTTCCCGATCATGAGGCGTTTGCAGCGCTCTATCCCGAGACCTCGGGAACGCTGACGCACGGCCTCGTCGATCATCCGCTGCTCCAGCTCGACGCGCTGGTCGCGCTCGCGGGGCGGCTCGATCCCGCCACGGTCGAGTATAACCGCGGCAATCTGCCAGTCGGCGTCGATCCGGCCGCCGCGATCGGCAACGGGCTTTCGATCGCGGAGACGATTGCGGGCATCGAGAGCAACGGCTCGTGGATGGTGCTCAAATTCATCGAACGCGATCCGGCGTATTGCGCGCTGCTCGATGCCGCGCTCGACGCGCTGCTGCCGATCGTCCGCCCGCGCACCGGCGCGATGCTCAAGCGCGAGGGCTTCATCTTCGTCTCCTCGCCGAATTCGGTCACGCCGTTTCACTTCGATCCCGAGCACAACATCCTGTGCCAGATCCGCGGCACCAAGACGATGAACGTCTTCCCCGCCGACGACGACAGCATCGTCTCAGGCGCAGAGCACGAGCGCTTCCACATGGGCGGCCACCGCAACACGCCGTGGCACGACGCCTTCGCTGCCAAGGGCACCGCGCACGCACTGACGCCGGGCGACGCGATCTACGTGCCCGTGAAGGCCCCGCACTGGGTGAAGAACGGCCCCGAAACCTCGATCAGCCTGTCGGTCACCTGGCGCAGCGAATGGAGCTTCGCCGAAGCCGACGCGCGCGGGATGAACGCGGTGCTGCGGGGGATGGGCTTGCGGCCGAAGGCACCGGGGCGCTGGCCTGCGCGCAATCGGGCGAAGGCGCTGGGGTATCGGGTGGTGCGGCGGATGCGGGGTGGCGGATAACCGCCGAAGTTGACACAAAGTTGACACCAAAACGCGGTTTCGACGCTGGCCGAATTGTTGCCATGCGCGGGGAAGCAGATTGGGAACACAGCGGCATGCCAGCAGTCAAGCACGACCCGGACACTGTAGGACAGAGGCTTTTTGGCTCCGACGGTTTTCGACAAGTTTTCGGCCGTTCGTTAAGCGCTTATCGTTTAGTTTAAGCGGACATTCGTCGCTGGCCGGCAGCCTCAAACGTCTTGCCGCACCCGCAGAACCTACCATCGCCCGCAAGTGTCACGACGGCGGCAGGCGTTACGCTGCGGCTTTCTTCGCGGGCGACTTCACGAATGGCCGAATGATTCTCTTCTTCGCCGGCTTCTTCTCTTCCTCCTCGTCGTTGTCTTTCGGGATAATGAGGCCACCCCCATCGTCGATGTCGTCCAGATCGAACGCACCGATCTCGTTCGCACGGATGACCAGCGCCCGATATTTGTCCTCCTGCACGTCGCCTTTTAGATAGGCGCGCTTGATAACGTGATACGGGTTGAAGAAGATCGCGTAGGACATATCCCCCAGCGGTCCCGACTTGAGGTCGATGAACCCTAGATCGGCCAACCGCTTCACCCGGTCCTTCCATGTGCGAACCGCGCGCTGCCCTGTGAAGCCAGCGTAGAAGGCCATCTCTTCTGGTCGGTTCAGCGTCAGGAACAACTCGTCGTAGAGGCGGCACCATAGCTCAAGGTAGGTCTGACCTACCGGAAAGCCTTTGTCCGATAGCCCGTCCATAATGTTCATTATAAGGGGCATTGCACGCGGCACTGTTGAGAAGCCGTCGCGCTCGCTGCGATCCCACAGCATCAGGTTGGTGACATCGGGCCATATCTTGGCTCGTGCCTCCAACTGCCGCGTGAGAATGGTTCTTGTCTTGGCCATAAGCGTCTTCCTTCAAAGGCGGGCCGGCTTTGGACACCGGCCCGGTAGAGATCGAAGTCTGGCTTTGGACACCAGCTTCGTGTATGTTCAGGGGCGAGTGTGGGGCCCGCCCCCTTCGCTTCGTCGCCACTCCCGTCACCGCTGACCGGGTCGCTGTCGTGATCTTTCCCAGGTTTGGAAGCTGGGCCACACGGGGACTAACGATGGGCAAGTTATCCCACACCTCGCAAAACAACTCAAACGCATACGGCAGCCACTTTCTGTCCGAGTAACACCCAAAAGCGACCGCATTGGAGTCTGAGGTGGATAATATGTGCAAACTCAAATACTGAGTTCGCATATTACAACCCGATGTGAGCCAGAAAGCATTGTATCGTCTAGATTTTATATGCTTCTTCGGGTGGTGCGGTGATGTGGTGGTGTCGTGGAGACGGTGGTGCGGTGGAGCGGTGGGAGGGAATTGTCAAAGGGGTCATCCCCTCAATTTGCTCCGGCGCGGTGTGTCGCTTTTTGACGAGCCGCAACGGGGCCTTGCCCCGGCATCGTCATATACCGCGATAGCGGCTTTTGGGATGACGCAGTCAATGTCGGCTTTTGCTAATTGCCGCTTGATACCGGACAGTCAGCTCCCCCCGACTAACCTGCCGCCCCACCCGCCGCATGAAAAAAATCATACACCCCCTGCGCCACCGCCTCGCTCACCCCCGGCGCTTTGCGTAAATCCTCAAGGCTCGCCGCCTTCACTGCGCGCGCCGTTCCGAAGTGCATCAGCAGCGCCTTCTTGCGGGCGGGGCCGATGCCGGGGACGTCGTCGAGCGTGCTGGTCGTCAGCGCTTTGGCGCGCAGTGTGCGGTGCGCGCCGATCGCGAAGCGGTGGGCTTCGTCGCGCAGGCGCTGGAGGTAGAAGAGCACGGGGTGGTTGACCGGCAGGCTGATCTCGCGGCCGTCAGGGAAGTGGAAAGTCTCGCGGCCGGCGTTGCGGTCGGGGCCTTTCGAGACGCCGATCAGCGGCACGTCCTCGACACCCATCGTCTCGAGCACGGCCTTCACCGCCGAGACCTGGCCCTTGCCGCCGTCGATCAGCAGCAGGCCGGGCCAGGTCGCGCCTTCGCGTTCGGGGTCTTCCTCCAGCGCGCGGGCGAAGCGGCGTTCGAGGACTTCGCGCATCATCGCGAAATCGTCGCCGGGCGCGGTCTCGGCGCGCTTGATGTTGAACTTGCGATACTGGCCCTTGAGGAACCCCTCGGGCCCCGCGACCACCATCGCGCCGACCATGTTGGTGCCCATGATGTGCGAATTGTCGTAGACTTCGATGCGCAGCGGTGCCTCGGCGAGTTCGAACAGTTCGGCGACCTCGCGCAGCAGTTTCGCCTGCGTCGCGCCTTCGGCGGCGCGGCGGTCGAGCGCTTCCTCGGCGTTGCGCTTCGCCTGTGCCACGAGGCGGACGCGATCGCCGCGCTGGGGGACCGTCAGCATCACCTTGTCGCCGAGCGCCTCGCCGATCAGCGCCGCCTCGTCGAGCACGCGATCGAGCAGGATCGTGCGCGGCGGCGGGACTTCCTCGTAGAATTGCAGCATCACCTGCGTGAGCACCTCGTCTTCGCTCACATCGGCGGTGTGCGCCGGGAAGAGCGCGCGATGGCCCCAGTTCTGCCCGCCGCGGATGAAAAAGGCCTGGACGCAGTGGACGCCCGCCTTGCACGCCAGCGCCCAGATGTCGGCATCGCCCACGCCTTCGCCGTTGATCGCCTGCGTGCCCTGGATGTAGGTCAGCGCGCGGAGGCGATCGCGGAGCATCGCCGCGCGTTCGAAATCCATGGCCTCGGCCGCCGCCTGCATCGCACCGCCGAGTTTCGCCTGCACCTGCGTCTTCTTGCCGCCGAGAAAGTCCTTCGCATCGCCGACCAGTTCCCGGTATTCATCGGGGGCGATGCGGCCCACGCACGGCGCCGAGCAACGCTTGATCTGGTAGAGCAGGCAGGGCCGGTCGCGGCGGCTGAAGAAGCTGTCGTTGCAGCTGCGCAGGAGGAACAGCTTCTGCAGCGCGTTGAGCGTGGTGTTGACCGCGCCGGCGCTGGCGAACGGGCCGTAGTAATTGCCCTGGGCGCGGCGCGCGCCGCGATGCTTCTGAATGCGCGGGAAGGCGTGATCCTCGCGCAGGAGGATGAAGGGGAAGCTTTTGTCGTCGCGCAGGAGGACGTTGTAGGCGGGGCGGAAACGCTTGATGAGCTGCGCTTCGAGGAGCAGCGCCTCGGCCTCGTTGTTGGTCGTGACGATCGTCAGCCCGCGCGTCTGCGCGACCATGCGCTGGAGGCGCTTCGAGAGGCGCGTTACCTGGGTGTAATTGCTCACCCGGTTCTTGAGCGTGCGCGCCTTGCCGACGTAGAGCACGTCACCGCGCGCGTCGGTCATCCGGTAGACGCCGGGCTTCAGCGGCAAGGTCTTGAGCACGTTGCGGATCGCGGCGACGCCCGCGTCGAGATCGGGCGCATCGCTGCCCTTGACCGTGTAGGTCGCGGCATCCTCGTGAAACCGGTCAGGCGATTGCGGGGCGGACATACGCCCTATCTAGGGATGCGGATCAGTTGAGGCGAGCGATCGCGCTATCGACGAGTGCCTTGTCGGCTCCGGCGTCGTGGTGGGCCCTGATCAGCGCAGCCGCAGCGCTGGCGGCGACCGATGCGGCTTTCGCTCGAACTTCGGCCACGGCAGCGCGCTCGGCGGCGGCGATCTTGCTTTCGGCCATCGCCTGACGGCGCGCGATCAGCGCCGTGGCATCGGCCTCGGCCTGCGTCAGGATCGCCTCGGCCTCAGTGCGGGCATGCGCACGCATGGCTTCGGCGTCGGCGGAAGCGGCCCGGGCCTTGGCTTCATATTCGGCCTTGAGCGCCTCGGCTTCGGCGCGCAGTTGCTTCGCCTCATCGAGCTGCTTGCGGATTTCGGCGATCCGCTTGTCAAGAATCACGCCGATCGCGGCGGGAACCTTCTGCCAGATCGCGATGCCGATCACGACGAGCATCGCCAGCGCGACCCACATTGTCGCGTCGAGCCCGAGCGCTTTGGGCTCGGCATAGGGCTTGGCGTGTCCGGGAGCCCCGGTGATTTCGGAGTGCGCTTGCTCAGCCATGCGTCATCGCCTCGCGAACGGCGCTGGCGGCGGCTGCCGGGGTGACCGAGGCACCCGAGAGTTTGGCCACCAGCTCTTGTGCTGCCTCAACAGCGGCGGTTTCGATACCCGCCGTCGCCGCACCGGTTGCTGCCCGGATTGCGCTTTCCGCCGCAGCGATCTGCGCGGCAGCCCCCGCATCGGCGGCTTTGACCCGGACTTCGCTGGCGGCCGCCGCTTTGGCTTTGGCCGCCGCCGTTGCAGCCTGCGCTTCGGCCCGTGCCGCCGCCATCTGAGTGCGCCAGGCTTCTTCGGTGGCGTCAGCAGCCGTGCGCGCAGCATCGGCCGCCGCCAGATCGTCCGCCACCCGGGCGTTGCGCGCGTCGACCGTCGCTTCGATCTTCGGCAGCATCGCGCGACCGATGACGAAGTAAATGAGGCCGAACACGATCAACAGCCAGAAGATCTGGCCCGCATAAGTGCTCGCGATCTGCGCGATCTGGGGCATTGTTCTGGCTTAGGCGACGAAGATCAGGATCATCGCGACGACGAATGCGAGCAGACCGAGCAATTCGGCAGCCGCGAAGCCGATGAAGAGACGGCCCTGCTGGCCGTCAGCTGCGCCGGGATTGCGCAGCGCGCCTTCGAGAAACGAGGCAAACACGTTACCGACCCCGAGTGCCGCCATGCCGAGGCCGACAGCTGCGAGACCTGCGCCGATAAACTTTGCGGCTTCTGCGTCCATTATAAATACTCCTGAAGTGTCTGAGGGTTTAGTGAAGATTGACCGCGTCGTTGATGTACAGCGACGTCAGCAAAGCGAAGACATAAGCCTGAATGGCGCACACGAGCAGTTCGAGCAGCGTGATGCCGATCATCAGGATGAACGTCGGGATGGCGACGACGGGCGCGATCCAAAGTGCCTCGGCATTCAGGCCGTTGATGACGAAGCCCGCGAGCACCTTCATCAGGATATGACCTGCCGTCATTGCTACGAACAGTCGCAGCGCAAGGCTGAACGGGCGGATGAGGAACGAGAAAAGCTCGATCACAAACAGCAGCGGCACCATCGCCGTTGGCGTTCCGTGTGGCACGAACAGCGAAAAGAAGTGAAAGCCGTGCCGCGCAAAGCCGACGATCAGGACGATCGAAAAGCTGATGACCGCGAGCACGCCGGTCACCGTCATGTGGCTGGTCACGGTGAACGGGTGGACGCCGGGGATGATCCCGAGCGGCAGCATACCGACCATGTTGGCGACGATGATGAACATGAAGAGCGAGAAGACATAGGGCACGAACTTGCGACCCTGTGGCCCCACGTTCTGATCGACCATGCTCGTGATGAACCCGGTGACGCTTTCGACCGCAACCTGCCAGCGGCCAGGCACCAATTCGCGCCGCATGCCGCCGAGCATGAAGACCCAGATGATCGCCAGCACGACCACCATGTAAAGCGCCGAATTGGTGAACGACAGATCGTAACCGGCCACGTTCAGGGGAACCAGCGGTTCCACCGTAAACTGGTGCATCGGATCGATCTTGCCGCCTTCAGAGGCCACGCCTACATTTCCCTATAAACAACGAGCGGTCGGGATCACTCCGGCCGCTCGCCTGAAATCCTGATGATGTTCCTGAATGCCACGACGACCCCAAGGGCCATCAGGACAAGCAGAAGCACGGGGGCCGTGCCAAACAGCCGGTCAAGCAACCAGCCGATCAGCGCACCGCCAGCAGGACCGCCGATCAGTTGCGAAAGAACGCGATTGCCCTGGGAATATCCTTTTCCCTGGCCCGCGCCGACTTTCCCCGACCTGACCGCCTCGTCGCGCTTTGCCGCGTCCAGCCGCTTGTTGAGCGACGTAATCCGCGGGTCTTCGCGATCAGCTTCGTCCTGCCCGAAATCGTCCGTTCCCATGCCGATCCTCCAATGCTGGGGGACGCGACACGGGGCGCGAACGACCCCGCCTTGCTGGCCGCGCGTTTAGGAAGGTGACAGGATCAAGTCAACTCTTGTGCACTGCGGCAAAATGGAGCCGGTTGCGGCATCAGAGCACTGCTGCTCCCCTCCACGACTTCGTGGAGGGGCCGGGGGTGGCCCTTCGTCCTGCCCGTCAAAAGAAGAAGAACCCACCCCCTGCCTCTCCCGGAAGGCCGGGAGGGGTGAAAGGCTAACCGCAATAGTCGGGGAGAACGATCGGCGCGGCACCGTCACGCGTGCGCCAGACCCCGTCACGCAGGAGATAGGATTCGCCCTGGCCGACGCGCGTTGCCAGCGTGCGGCAGCCGACGGTGGCGGCCACGTCCTTGACAGTGACAGCGCGCTGCTCGGCCAGCGTGGTGTAGCCCGCACGGCGCTTGATGTTGATCGCCTCGACTTCGGCGCGGACCGCAGCGGCCACGGTGTCGCGAATGCCCAGATAGCCATCGGCCTGCTCGCCGACGCTGCCGGCAGCAATCGCAGTGGCGATCGCGCCCGATTGCTGTGCGCGCGCCACTGTGACGGCACCAATGGCGAGCACCACGGCGAGCCCAGCGGCGGCAATCATTTTGGTTCGGCGGGTCATTTCGGGAAAAGCTCCGGGTTGTTGGTGATGAAGTCGTCGGCATCCTTCTGGAGTTTGACGACGACTTCCTGCTTGACGTTGATGTTCAGATTGATCTCGATCGGCTTGTCAGGCGCTGCAATATTGATGCACCCGCTCAGCAGACCAAAAGCGATGATTGCGGCAGTCCTTGGCATGGCGGGCGGCGTCGCACTGCTTGTCCTTTGCGTCAACTCATGGCTCCTTATGGGTTCGGCACGCTTGCGGGGGGCTGAACGAGCGGCTGACCCGGCAATTGCGTGGGAAGCGGCTCGACGCGGCGGATGAGCAGGCTGGGATCGGTAAACGTCCGCGCGGTCGACAGCAGCCCGCGAAACGGCGCGCGGATCGCGATGTTGAAGCGAAACGGCAGACCGATAAGCTGGCGCGCGAGCAACCCTCTGGGTGGGCCGACGGGCGACTGGTTCACCCCGTTGAAGCTGACGAGCGAGACGATTTCGCCGTCGAGCGGGCCATCGAGCGCAATAGCGAGATTGCGGTAGCGGATCGATTTGAGCGCATCGAACGCGATCTTGCCGAACACCGGCATCGCGGCATTCGAAACTTCGCCGACATAGGCAATCGTCCCGCCCTCGGCGCGCGCAACGAGCTTGCCGCCTGCGATGCGCCCGCCAGTATCGTCGAAAATCATCGGCAGCGTGCCATCGAACTGGCCGGTGGCAGCGAGATTGTCGAACTCGAGCTGATGGACGAACTTGGCAGCATCGAGCCCTTTGACCCGGAACGTGAGCCGCCGCTCGACCGGCTGGCCGAGATCGAGGACGCTCGGTTCGAGAATCAATTCGCCGCCCGAGAATGGCCAGCGCCCCCCCTCGACGGCGAGCTTCTGGCCGGGGAGCAGCCGATAGGCGATTGTGCCGCCGAGGACGGGAATACCCGGATTGATGCTGGCGATGGTGACCTGCTGGCCAGGTGGCGTCGCAAGGGCAAGCAGGTCATCGAACAGGATTTCGCCGCGAAGTCCCGTGACCGGACCGAAGGCAGCTGCGAAGTTCAGGCCATCATCAGTGCGGAAGCGGCCGGTGCTCGTCACGCCTTGCGGCGTCCACGCAATTTCGCCCCGCCCGCGCACCGTGCCTTCGACATTGGCGACCACGCCGAGCGTCAGCCGGGTCAGCTGCTCGGGCTGCAGGGCTTTCCCGAAGCGCAGCGCGGGCACGTCGAGGACCGCAGACCCGGTCCCGCGTTGCAGATCATGCGCGATCGTTACGTCGGTCACGGGCGTCGCGGTCTCGGGGTGCGAAAGTGTTCCGGTCACGCCGATCTTGCTGCCGTCGATCCGCAATGCGAGCTGCTTGCCGAGGAGCGGCTGGAAGCGCGGCAGCTCCTGTGCATCAGCGACGGTGACGGCTCCGGTTGCTTCGACAGCGCCATTGCGCACGTTCCACACGCCGCTGCCCTCCCCGATGGTGAGCGGCACGCCCGCGAGCGCGCCGCTCAGGCCCGCGAATTGTCCTGCCGGTGTTGCGGACTGCATCCTGCCATCAAGCCTTGCCATGTCGAGCTGCGACACGCGACCTGGTGCGCCGAACCGGACGGCCAGGTCGCTCACGCTGAAACCGGCATCCGCAAGGTCGACCTGCGCCTGAAGTGCCGACACCCGAAGAGGAGTCGCGCCGACGCGGCCCGCCAGTTGCAGCCGGGCAATGCTCCCGCCGCCTGCAAACCGACCGCGCGCTACCGAGAGCAGTGCGCCGCCTGCGCGCGGGCACAGGCGCAGCGCGGTCGGCGCAAGCGTGACCGAGTAGGCCGCGAGGCCGTCGAATGCCACCGAAGTGCATCCGCGATTGATCGAAACAGTCGCGCCCGGGCCGATCAGCGCGCTGACCGGCATGCGAAGATTTTCGATCCGGCCTGTGCCGATCGGGCCTGACAGGCGGATGTCGGTTTCCAGCAGCATCCGGCCCTTGGCGTTGGTTGCAAACCGGATGGCCGTCGCCGCAAAGGATGCTCCGGGCACGGCATAGCGATCGAGGCGGGCGAGTGCGCGGGTCGATCCATCGGGGCGGCGGTTGAAGGTTGCCGAAAGGCCGGGAAAGCCGCCGCCGCGCAAGGCGACCGACGTGTCGGCGGAGGTGCCACCGGTGCTGGCACGGATGCCGCTGCCACCGCCAACGGTGAGCACCGCACCGCCGGGTGTCCGCGCCTCCCCGCGCGCCACGGTGAGCACGCCATCGGCATAAGTCGCCTCGGCACTGACCGTCGCGCCGTTGCCAGCGTCGTCGAAGGCCCGCGCAAGCTGGACGGCCAAAGGGCCGATCGGCGTTCCAGCCGCCCCGCGCGACGCCTGCACGAGGCGCGCGGCAAACGGGCGGCCCGCAGCCACGCGCTCGGCCCTCAGCTGGCCCTCGCCTGCCAGCCCGGCGAACTTACCCGTAGCTGACAGCCCGGTCACGCGCACGGCGCCCGCTCGCCCCACGGCGGCAGCTGCCTGCATGCTTCCGCGCAGGCGCGCGAACGGTCCTTCGAACTCCACCCTGCCCGTCAATCTCGCGAGCAAGGCATCGGCGCGACGCAGCCCTTGCGCTGCCACGTTCGCAGACCCGCGCACGCTCTGGAATGCCGGATCGAGTGTGGCGTCAATCGCGACCGACGCACCGGCCACATCGACACCCTGGCAACGGATCGCCGCTGCCCGCAACGGCCCGACACCATGGGGTCTCCGGTTGCGGATCGCGAGAGCGAGAAACGCCGTCGACTGCACAGCACGACATCCAGACATTGCGATCGCAGGCGCCACGACGGCGAGCGAGCCGCGAAAGCCGTTGACGAGGTTGCCTGCTCCATCGAGGCGCGCACCGAGCTGTCCGAACGGCGTTTCGACTCGCATCCGCGCATCGCGCACCAGCAGATCGAGATCTGGCAGGGCAATGGCACGACCGGCTGGTTGTGCGGGCAGCAAGCGATCGAGCGCGCCGAGCGTCAGCCTCTTCCCGTCAAACCGTGCTTTCACGCGGACGCCGCCCGCACGGATCGCGGCAACCCGCACGCCGCGCCAGTCTGCGGCCATGCGCACCTCAGCCCAGTCCGCGGTCAGATCGGGATCGCGGCGATCGCCGATGCTCACATTTTCGATCCGTTGCCAGCGCAGGCCGACGTCGCGCACCGTGTAGCGCGCGGGCACGCCGCGATCGGCGAACATGCGTTCGAGGGCCTGATTTGCGAGCGATTGCCGCTGGACCCAGACGACCGCGGTCGCGATCGCGATGACGGCCGATCCGGCGAGCAGCGCCCGCCCCAGGGTCATGCGCGCCATCGGCGCTGACCAGAAATCCGCATCATGAGCACCAATGTGTATTTGCACCGTTAGCTGGCGGGCGATAGTCCGCGATGATGGCCGAGACTGACGACAACAGCGGACACCGCGCACGGTTGCGTGCGCGGCTGCTCGAGAGTGGTGGCGCAGCACTCGCCGACTATGAGCTCATCGAATATCTGCTGATGCTCGCCATCCCACGCCGCGACACCAAGCCGCTGGCCAAGGCGCTGCTACACGAATTCGGTGGCCTCGGACCATTGCTGACCGCCGATGCCGATGCGCTGATGCGCGTGCCCGGCGTGGGCGAAACGGTCGCGGCCGCGCTCAAGATCGTGCAGGCGGCGGCACTCCGCATGCTGCGCGAGACGGTGCGCGAACAGCCGGTGCTCGCGAGCTGGCAAGCGCTCATCGATTATCTGCGCGCCGCAATGGCGCACCGGCAGACCGAGCAGGTTCGGGTGCTGCACCTCAATGCCCGCAATGCCCTGATCCGCGACGAGGTGATGAGCGAGGGCTCGATCGATCAGGCGGCCGTCCATGTCCGCGAAGTGATCCGGCGTGCAATCGATCTGGGGGCCGCGGGCATCATCCTCGTGCACAATCACCCGACCGGAGACCCCGCCCCCAGCCGCGCCGACATTCAGCTGACGCGTGACATTATCGACGCCGGCAAACGGCTCAACATCGCCGTCCACGACCATGTGATCATCGGCGCGCACGGGCACGCCAGCATGCGCGCGATGGGCCTGATGTAACGCCCGGGATCAGGTGGGCGACGACATGGACTCGGCAAGCCGCGTGACGGGAATGGCAATCGCAAATCCGGTCCCGCGATTTTGCTCCACGATCGTCAATAGCCCGTGAACCTGACCCACCAGCGCCGTCACGATCAGCATGCCCAGCCCCTTAGACGCGGTGAGCTCAAATTCGGGCGGCAGGCCTTTGCCATCGTCTGAAACCGTGATGCAGACATCGTCGCCCACGTGCGCAAGATCGATCGAGACGTTTCCAGCTTCATGCTCATCGAACGCATATTTCACGGCGTTCGTCAGAAGCTCGTTGACAACCAGTGCGAGCGAAACCGCGTGTTCCAGCGGCACCCACAACGCGCGATCGGCGGAAAAGGAAAACAGGATCCGGCGCTTGGTGTCGAGCGCGGTAATCGAATCGGATGCAAGCTCTTCGAGATATTCCGACAGGTTCACCCGGTCGTGCTGCATCGTATTGTAAAGCCGCTGATGCATGCCCGCGACGACACCGATCCGTGTTCGCGCTTCGGCGAGGCTAGCGGCGACTTCGGCGGATTTGGTGCGCTCGGCCTGCAACGACAACAGCGACGTAACAAGCTGCAGATTGTTTTTCACCCGGTGGTTCACTTCCTGCAGCATCACCTCTTTCACTTCGATCGCCTGCGCCATGGCCTGCTCGGTCGCATGGCGCAGGGTATCGTCGCGAATGGTAAGCACTGCGCCGATCAGCGACTGATCCCTGGCGTAAATCGGCTTGGCATTGCCGAGCGCCATGACGTCGCTGCCGTCCGCCCGCCGGATCCGCCAGCGCGCATCGACGACGACTTCCTCGTTGCGCACCGCGCGGGTCAGCGGCAAGGTTTCCGGGGGATGCGGCTCACCGTCTTCGGTCCACAAGCTGTAGGCCGCCGTATAGTCCTCGGGACCGACATCGAGGTGCTTGACCCCGTGAAGGCGCACGGCGGCTTCGTTCACGAAGGTGATCCGGCCTTCGGGATCGGTCACAATCACGCCTTCGCCCAATTGCCCCAATATCGCTTCGCGCTCGGCCGAAATCGCGTGCTTTTTCAAATTGACCGCAGTGAGCTCGGTTTCGGCGGCGATCTGGGCGCTCACATCGACGTTCACGCCGAACCACCATTTCAGATGCCCCGCAGCATCGCGAATGGGTTCGATCCGGGTCAGGAACGGGCGGAACACGCCATCGGCCCCGCGCAGCGGAAAGGTCATGTCAAAAGGCGCGCCCGCAGCGATACACCCGGTCCAGCGCTCAAGCACTGCCGGCAGCACGTCCGGGTCGTGCACCGATTGCCAGCCCCAGCCTGCCATTTCGGCCGGGGTCGACCCACAATATTCGTGCCACCGACGGTTATACCAGAAGATCGACCCGTCTGCGGTCGCCATCCAGCAGAGAATGGGCATGTGTTCCGCGAACCTGCGGAACAACGAGTCATCGACGCCCGTTAACGCGTCGGGATTGTCATCGGCCCGGCTTTGGTCAGCGTCCGATGCATCATGCTCTATCATCGTACCCAATCGCCTGTGGACCCGTCACGCGCGATATGACCGACGCGACGCAATGCCAAATACATATGAATTATCCACCTTTGCATACCCCTCGGGCGCAGGACATCGATTGCGGAACAAAAATCCAGGTCTCCGGTTTCTTCGACACCTCAACAGGAGAATTTTCATGAACATTATCATCATGCTGGTGGTCGGCGGAGTTATTGGCTGGCTGGCCAGTATCGTCATGCGCACCGATGGGCAGCAAGGCATTATTCTCAACGTCGTGGTCGGCATTGTCGGCGCGATGCTCGCCGGTGTTCTGCTCACGCCGCTGCTGGGTGGCGCGCCGATCACTTCAGGTGCGTTCGACGTTCGCTCACTGCTCGTGTCGTTCCTTGGTGCCATAGTCGTGCTGGGCGTCGTGAACCTGATCCGTCGTGGCGCGGTTCGCTAAACTTTTGCGCAAGGGAAATTTTATGCAGACCACCGTTTTTGCTCTGGCACTTAGCGTCGGCGCCATCGGCCTGACCGCTTGCAACAGCACGCCCGCAGAAGTTGCTGCGGAAAATACTGCCGACCGCATGGAGGAAAATGCAGACGCCGTTCGCGACAACACCGAGGCGACCGCCGACAACATGGAGGCGATGGCAGGCAATATGACCGAAGCCGGTGAAGACCGGATGGAAAATACAGCCGCAGCTGTGCGCGCGCAGGGCGAAAACAAGGCTGATGCGATGGAAGAGAAGGCAGATATGGTTCGCGACAACGCGACCCGTTGAGGACTGTATCCGCCTAGTGCGGGGGTGGCGGGCGCAAGCCTGCCACCCTCGTTTTTGCTTAACTGTGCGAGGCTTTATGAGCGACGAACAAGTTGAACGGACGACGACGCAGGCCCGCGCGGGCACGACCCCGCACATCGTGCGATACGTCTTGATGGCGTCGCTTGTTCTCGCAGTCGTGGCAATGGTGCTCGTGCTCGCATTTGCGAGCTGAGCCAGAGTGCGCGGTTACCGGAACATTTTTTCCAACGATGGCTTTAAATATCGGCGAACCAGCGTTGAATTTGTGGACGCCGCGTGGAAACAGTCGGTCACGATTGCGGGCCGGGAGCGTTGAATGACTGATCGGAGCAAAAAAGTGCAAGTGCAAGTCGCGTCTGTCAATCGATCCGCCGCTGCGCCCGCAACGGCCTTTGATCCGATTGCTGCCGCGCTCCGGCAAATCCACGACAAGGTGACCGAGGAAGCGATCCCGGACGATTTCATGCGCTTGCTCGATCAGTTCGATGGCGAAGAAACGACACAGTGAACAGTCCGATGGCGCAAGGATCGACGGCAGCCAGCGTGGACGACGCTGCGTTCAAGGCGCAAATGGTGGCGCTAATCCCGTCGCTGCGCGCCTTTGCGCGGAGCCTGAGCGGGAACCCCGACATGGCGGACGATCTCGCGCAGGAAGCCATGTCGCGCGCGTGGCGGGCACGCGCGAGCTTTGTCATGGGCACGAATTTCCGCGCCTGGATGTTCATGATCCTGCGCAACATCTTTTACACGACGATCCGCAAGAATTCGCGAATGGTTTCGTGGGATCCCGAAGTCGCCGAGCGCATTCTTGTCGAGCCTGCGACACAGCATGCCGGGATCGAACTGCATGACGTGCAGAAGGCGCTGAACAAGCTGCCGGCCACACAACGCGAGATGCTGATGCTGGTGGCTGCCGAAGGTGTTTCCTACGAAGAGGCCGCGACGATCGCGGGATGCGCGGTCGGCACGGTCAAAAGCCGGGTCGCGCGTGCCCGTGCGGCGCTCGTTCGCCTCTTGGAAGGCGAGGGAAATGAATTGAATGACGCTCTCGAACGCGAGCGCGCACCGTTATCCAGCGGCATTGGCTTCGGGCATCGTCAGTAACCCGTGGGCACGGCGGGGGCCACGGACAAACGGACCTGGCGACCAAAGATCGGCCGGACCCTCACCACTGGCCTCGTCGCGCTTGTCATCGTCGCCCTTTTACCGATGGTCATCCTGAGCATCACGCAAGGCCGCATCGCGTGGCACGACGCACAACTCCTGTCCGCCGCGCAAATGAAATCCGCCGCCTGGCTCATTGCGGAACAAGAGCGGGACGCTTTCGTTATCGCGCGCCAGGCCGTCGTCTCGCTGAGCGAAGTCGAAACGGTGCAGCGGATCGGTTCCGATTGCACCCAAGCCCTTGTCAATGCGCACCGAGGCACGATCGGCATCGTCAACGTCATCCGCTCGGATGCGGCAGGACAGGTGCGCTGCTCGGCATTGCCGTTCGCCGGACCGGTCACGTTCGCTCGCGATCCATGGTGGCAACATGCGGTCAAGGCAAAAGGCCTGAGCTTGAGCGCCCCGGTTATCGGTCGTATTTCAGGCAGGACAGTGACGGTCGTCGCGTTGCCGCTGCAAACTGCGCGCGGCACGCAGGATGGTTTGATCTCGGCATCGATCGGTCTCGATACGCTGCGCGCATCGCTCCAACGGCGAAGCAGGATCGACCCGAGTGCGCTGATTGAAATCGTCGATGGCAATGGTGCGGTGCTTTTGAGCAACCGGAAAGCTGCGCTGCGACTGGATGATAAATCGAACGGGACCGAGGGTTCCGCGACGGCGCGCGCGGCCGATGGGTCGGAGTGGCTTTACGCGAAAGTGCCGCTGCAGGGAAAAAATCTGAGCGTTGTCTATGCCAAGCCACGCGAGACGATTCTCGGCGCAGCGCTGTCGCAGGTTCGCCAGAGCGTTTTGCTGCCGCTGTTGGCGATTGGCCTAGCGTCGATCGCAATCTGGTTCGGTTCGCATTGGCTGGGCGTGCGCTGGCTGCGGCGGCTCCAGACGCTCACCAATCAATTCGCGCGCGGCGAGTTCACCGGCAACCGCGCGGCATTTGCCCTTGCCCCGCAAGAAGTGTCCGCGCTCAGCGACGATCTGCATGCCATGGCCGATACGATTGCTGCGCGCGATGCGGCGCTCAACGCTGCGGTGAACGCCAAAACGGCGTTGACGCGCGAAGTAAATCACCGCGTGAAGAACAATCTCCAGATCGTCACCAGCCTTTTGACGCTGCAGGCCGATCGGGTCGCCGATCCATGGGCACGCGATGCGCTGGGCCAGGCGCGCGCGCGCATCGCTGCGCTGGGCCTGATCCACCGTGTTCTTTACGAACGCGATACCTATAACGAGCAGGGCACCGTCGACATGCAATTGCTGCTGGCCGAGCTGTGTCCACAGTTGCGGACGGCAAATCGTGCCCGCGCCAACATCGCCCTGGACTGCACGAGCGACGATCTCATGCTTTCGGTCGATCGCGCCGTTCCGCTGACGTTGTTCCTTGTCGAAGCGGTCACCAATGCCTTCCGCCATGCTTTTGCCGATGACCGACCGGGCACGATCCGCACCGCAATGACCACGGCGGGCGATCATGTCCTCCTGACGGTGACGGACGATGGCGACGGATACCAGGTTGCAAGTTCGGTCAACGGGATGGGGACCGAACTGATGAAGGCCTTTGCCACCCAATTGAACGGGACGCTGACCATCGACAGCGGCAGCGCCGGAACCGCAGTTACGCTGCGCTATCCGCTCGTATCATACTGACGTTCCGACAGTGCCCGCGCAACGGCATCGGCCAGCTCTTCCCGAGTAAATGGTTTCGGCAACGTGATCCATGACCGACAGGCGTCTGCGTTCAGCGTCAAATCTCCAGTAGCGATCACGATTGGCAGTGCGGGCCGTAACTGCCGGGCCACGACCGCCAGCTCGACGCCTGACATTTTCGGCATCTGATAATCCGTGATCAGCATGTCGATCACCGTCTCGTCACGCAGCGCCGCAAGCGCGTCCATCGCCGAGGTTGCGCGGATCACAGTATATCCGATCGACTCCAGCAGCGACGCTGTTCCCCACAGGATGATCGCCTCATCATCGACGACAAGGACCACGGATCGGCGTTCATTGCGGGACATACTGGCATCCGGTTGGCTTCATGGCGTTTTCCTGACAAGAGCATGTCGAGAGCGAACCCGGGCGTCACTGTGATGTTCCGGAACTCGGCATGGGATTACGGGAACCCGCTGCATGGCTGCCAGTCATTTCGTCCGCAAACTGGAGTCGTTCCAACTCTTTTCTCAAGCGACCGAGACGGCCATTCAAACACTGGCAACGCTGCGGACGCGGACGCTGAACGCAGGCGACGATCTGATCAGCGAGGGGGATGAGCCGCGAACGATCTACCTGGTCATCGATGGATGGGCGTGTCGGCAAAAAATGCTTGACGATAGCCGCCGCCAGATCATGGCGTTTTTCCTGCCCGGCGACCTTTGCGACCTGCATGTCTATATTCTGGACGAAATGGACCATTCGATCAGCGCACTTACGCCGGTCACTTATGCGTCGATCACGCCGTCCGAGTTCGAGACGTTTTGCGACGATCATCCTCGCGTCGTGCGGTCGCTATGGTGGGCAACGCTGGTCGGTGCTTCGATCCAGCGCGAATGGCTGGTCAGTGCCGGACAGCGATCGGCGTATGAAGCGCTCGCGCACCTCTGCTGCGAACTTTATTTCCGGTTGCGTCTGATTGGCCTTACCGCCGGGGGCAAATGCAATCTGCCGCTCACTCAATCCGATATTGCCGACGCGCTCGGGCTGACGCAACCGCACGTCAGCCGCACGATCGCCGAGTTGAATGCCTCCAAACTTGCCACGTTGCGGCGACGCTATCTCACCGTAATCGACCTGCCGGGCTTGATGGCGGCGGGGCGCTTTAATCCCAATTATCTGCATTATCGCGAAAGCGCTTAGGGTGATTTGATCCGCCGCAGCTCGCCATGACCACTATCTGGCCACAGATTGCAACGTGTGTGGAACATTATGGGCGGATCGCTGTTCGACGGATGCGTTGCAAGGGGAGCATGAATGTCACTGAAATCAGCACTGGTATCCGAACTCCCTTATCTGCGCCGCTATGCGCGTGCCTTGCTCGGTTCGCAGACACTGGGCGACGCGTCGGTGCGCGAGACGCTGGAAGCGCTGTTGCTTGCGCCTGAAGAATTTGATCTGAGTATGGCCCCGCGCGCCGAACTCTACCGCGTGTTTCACAAGCTCTGGCCGGGCATACCTGGTGGTCCCGACCGGGACAGCCCTTTAGGGGCCCTGTCCTTGGAGGCGCGTCAGGCGCTGCTTCTCACGGCGGTCGAAGGGTTCACAATCGCCGACACGGCAGCGATCCTCGGGACCGAGGCCGCAGTCGTGACCGCCGACATTGCGCGGGCACGCGATGCGATCGCGAACGATTTGCAGGCGACCGTGATGATCATCGAAGATGAATCAATCATCGCACTGCACCTTAAGTCGATCGTCGAAAACTTAGGCCATGCGCTCGTCGGCATTGCGCGCACCCGCACCGAGGCGGTCGATCTTGCCGGACGGGCGCGGCCCGAGCTAGTTCTGGCCGACATCAGCCTTGCCGATGGTTCGAGCGGCATTGACGCCGTGAAGGACATTCTCGGCGTGATGGACGTCCCCGTCATCTTCATCACGGCGTTTCCCGAACGCCTTTTGACGGGCGAGCGGCCTGAACCGACCTACCTGATCACCAAGCCGTTCGAACCCGAGACGGTGACGGCGACGATCGGTCAGGCGCTCCTCGTTCACCGCGAAAGGCATGCGTCCGCCATCGGCGTGGACGCCTAGCGGCGGAACAATTCGCTCCGCTTCCGGTTCAATTGCAATGCAATAGATGCGTCTGTGACCGACCGCGCGACGTGCGCAGTCGCCGGACCATTTCCAGGAGGCGTCTGCGATGTATGAGACTATCGGTAGCGCTGTGTTCAGTGACGAAGTTGCGGCAGCCCAGCCCGCGCCGCTCGGTGTCCCGGTGAGGGCGAGTATTGCGCTTGTCGGCGGGTTCACGCCCCGCAAATGCGGCATCGCGACATTCACTGCGGACATCCACGATGCCCTCGCCCGGGCAACGTCGCGTCTGAACGTCGATCTTTATGCCATGATCCGCGATCCTGCCGACGCGCAGTTTTACCCGGCTGGCTGCGCTACAATCATCGAAAATAACCGCGCGAGCTTCCAAGAAGCGGCCCGCACGATCAACGCCAGCGGCGTCGATGCAGTTTGGCTGCAACATGAATTCGGGCTGTTCGGCGGCGATGCTGGCGACATGATCTTCGCATTGCTGGATCGGATTGCGGTCCCGTTAATCGTGACGATGCACACCGTCATCAGCACACCCGACCCTGCCCAGTTGCGCGTGATGCAGCGGCTGGTCGCGCGCGCGTCGAAGATCATGGTGATGTCCGGACAAGGGGCCACTTTGCTCGCTACGGTTTATGGGGCAAGCGCCGAGCAGATCGTGCGCATTCCGCACGGCGTTCCCGAACGCCCTTTTGGCCGGTCAGCGCAATTCAAGGCCAAATTCGGCTTTACCGGCAAGCAGATTTTGATGACGTTCGGCTTGCTGTCGCCCGGCAAGGGGATTGAAAACGTCATTGCGGCATTGCCCAAGATCATCGCCGACCATCCCGATGTCATATACTGCGTGGTCGGCGCGACCCACCCCAATTTGGTGGCAGCCGAGGGCGAAGCCTATCGCGAGCGGCTGCATGCCCAGGCCAGCGCGCTGGGCGTCGCGGATCATGTTCACTGGATCGACGCCTTTATCGAGAACGAAGAATTGCTCGATCTTCTGGAGGCGGCGGATATCTATGTCACCCCGTATCCGGGCGCAGCACAATCGACATCGGGCACGCTTTCGTATGCGGTCGCATTAGGGAAGGCGGTGGTCTCCACGCCCTATGTCCATGCCGTCGAGTTGCTTGGCGACGACCACGGTGTCCTCGTGCCCTTTAACGATAGTGCGCGAATTGCCGAGGCCGTCGGTTCGCTACTTGAAGACCCGGACCGGCTCAAAGCGCTTCAGCAACGGGCCTATGCGCGTGGTCGCGACATGATCTGGCCGAAGTTTGCCGACCGCTGCCTTGCCATGATCGAGGACGCGCGCGTCCCATCAATGCCCCTGCCCGACGGCCTCGCAATCGGGCTGAGCGGCTTGCTGCGCATTTGCGACGACACCGGCATTCTTCAGCACAGCATCCATTCGGTTCCGGACCGCGCCCATGGCTATTGCATCGACGACAATGCGCGGGCGCTGATGCTGATGAATCGTCTCGGCACCGACGCCGAGCCGCATCGCAGCCAATTGGCCACGACCTTTGCCGCGTTCGTGCAAAGCGCCTGGAATGCCGACACGGGCCAATACCGGAATTTCATGGATTATCGCCGCAACTGGCTCGAGGATGTCGGCTCGGAGGACAGCTGCGGACGGACGCTGTGGGCACTCGGAGCGACGGCACTCGAAGGGGATTCCGCAGCGCTGCGCCATTGGGCGCTCGGGCTGTTTGATCGGACGGCACCATCGGCGCTCACCTTCGGATCGCCACGCGCGATCGCGTTTGCGATGCTCGGCGCGGATTATCTCCTGCGCGCGCACCCCACGCATGCCAACGCGACCGCGATTCTGACGCACGGAGCCGACCGGCTGCTCGGTCAGTATTTTGCTGCCAAGGCACCGGGCTGGACGTGGTTCGAGACCGTCCTTGCCTATGATAACTGCCGCTTGCCCGAAGCGATGATCCGGGCGGGACAGCGACTGGTATCGGATGACATGACGACATGCGGGCTGGAGACGATGCACTGGATATTCGACCAGCAACGCGCGCCAAATGGTCATTTCCGGCCGGTGGGTTCGGAGAGCTTTGGTCGCCGTGGAGAGGGCCCCATGCCTTTTGACCAGCAGCCGGTCGAAGCCTGGGCGGCGATCGACGGTGCCAGCGCAGCGCTCGACGCAACCGGAGACGCGATCTGGTTCGTTCACGCCCAACGCGCGTATGACTGGTTCGGCGGGGCAAACGATCGCGGCGTTGTCGTCGCCGACCCGCTGACCGGAACCTGCCGCGACGGGATCAACCCGCGGGGGCTAAACCTGAACGAAGGCGCCGAATCGGTGCTGGCCTATCAATTCGCAACCTATGCAATGCGAGCGTTGACTGCCAAACTCGTCTGATCATGATGGATCTGTTTCAGCACGAATTGCGGCTGCACGCCGATCCTGCGCGGGTGGTCGTGCGGCCGTTTCATCTTGCCTGGCAGGCCTCGGGCCCCGACCTCGAACGCGTGCAGAAACTCGCGCGCGACATACTCACGCTCGATGCGCGAACCGTCCGCGCCGAGCTCAGCGTGGTGCTGCGCGATTTCGAAGACCGGCACTGGCAGATCGAAAAGGTTTTCGACGATCGTTTTGCCGAAATCAAACCCAAGCTCGGCCTCGATGGCATGACGGTGAAGCGCGATACGCAGCGGCTTATCGGCGCGTATTTCTGCCATGAGTATAGTTTTGCAGCGGCTGCCCTGATGAACCCGAGCGTGGTCCGCCACCCCGACCAGTCGGGACTTCAGGCCGAAAGCGTGCGCATCCTGCTTTCCCTGCGCGCCGTTGGCGAGGGACACATCTCGACGATCGCCTTTCGCGAAGGCATTATCTCTGCAGGTCGAGGCCTTGCGCTGTCGCCTCAGCCCGCGCTCGCCACCGCCGCGATCGAGAACCGCGCCATCGCCCGCGATCCGGACGGGAGCGTTGCGCTGCACCGGCATGACGACAGCACGATTTCGGGAACCGTGATCTTCCCGATGACCGAAGCGCAGCGCAACGGCCTCGAAGACCTCCGCCTCGTCGAGTTCACTCACGACGACGGCCAGACCGAATGGATCGGCACCTACACCGCCTATAGCGGGCGCGACATCCGCTCGGAGCTGCTCCGGACGCGCGATTTCCGCGATTTTACTTTGTCGCCGATTTGGGGCGGTGCCGGTCGTAACAAGGGGATGGCGCTGTTTCCCCGCAAGATCGACGGCCAGTTCATGATGATCGGGCGGCAGGACGGCAAGAACCTCTACCTTCTCCGCTCGGACACGATCGACGCGTGGGACAGCGGCGATCTGCTCCTCGTCCCCCGCTTCCCATGGGAATTCGTGCAGATCGGCAATTGCGGCGCGCCGATCGAACTCGACGAGGGATGGCTCGTCCTCACGCACGGTGTCGGCGCGATGCGGAAATATGCGATCGGCGCGGCGTTGCTCGACAAGCAGGATCCATCGAAACTTATCGGGCGAACGCAAAACCCGATCCTGTCCGCCGCTGACGAGGACCGCGAAGGCTATGTTCCCAACGTCGTCTATACGTGCGGCGCGATCCGGGTCGGCAATGACCTGTTCTTGCCTTATGGCGTGGCTGACAGCTCGGTGTGCTTTGCGTTTGTCGCGATCAAGGACATTCTGGCCCAAATGTAGCTCCAAGAACTTGCAGGCCGGGAACCGACGCTCGCCTTGCCGGGTTGGCGACCGATGAGCGCGCTTTTTGACTTGATCGCTCCTGCGGCAACGATGGCGGGGGCCATTCTGACTGCTGCCAATCTGGGCGCGCGCGTGACCGGCTGGGGGTTTGTCGCGTTCACGATCGGCTCGCTGGGATGGTGCATGGTGGCACTGGCCTCGGGCCAGCAGAGCCTGTTGCTCACCAACGGGTTCCTCGTCGTCGTCAACATCGTCGGCGTGTGGCGCTGGCTGGGGCATCTGGCACGCTATGAGGACGGAGCACGCGCAGCCGAAGCGAAAAGCGCGCGTGCAGCGACGCCCACGCTGGTCGCAGTGACCAACCTTGTCGGATGTCCCGTCGTCGATCCCGAGCGCGACACCTCCGGAAGCATCGTCGGCATCATGGCGGAAGAAGGCACGGGAAAAATCGCCTACGCGGTGGTTCGCGCGCGCGACCCGGATGTGGTTGGCGATCGATTGATCGCTATTGGATGGCAGGGCCTCAGCCGGGAGGGCAAAGGTTATCTCGCCAACCTGCAGGCGCGCGACGCCGCCGATGGCCCGACCGTCAATCCCGACGACTGGCCGACTGCGCTGGCCTGATGGCCCGGGCAGCGCGCCGGAAAATCACGCTCCGCTTTGAACTTTCCCCGGCGACTGCAGTTATCAAACGCGCGAGATTGCAAAGCTTTCAATCCCGGTTTTCCGGCAAATAGGTTCTCCATGACGTTCACTGCGTTCGACAACAATCACCCGGTTGCGGCCACGTTTCGCGCCATGGTCGAAGACTCGGCGTTTCCTTGCGTCGGTGCCAAAGCGGCGCTTTCGAAAGCGCAAATGGACATCCTGGTCTGCCGTGACATCACCTCGGCCTGGGACGATCTGCGCATTCACCCTGCCCTGCTCGACGTTATCGATCGCTACGCCGTCGACGCGCGCATTTTCCGCACGTTGATCGTCATTTTCGATCAATCGCCGGTGCTGTCCGAACTCGCGTTCGAACGGGCGCTTTGGGATCGGGTGCAGTCCTTGGCCGACAAGGATGACTGGAAGGGCTATCCGATCGACGCGGGCGTCAGTCCGGACCCCGAAAGCCCGCACTTCTCGCTGAGCTTTGGCGGCAAGGCATTCTTCGTGGTCGGCCTCCACCCCGCAGCGAGCCGCCCGGCCCGCCGCTTCGCGTTTCCCGCGCTGGTCTTCAATCTGCATGACCAGTTCGAGCAACTGCGCGCCGAGGGCCGCTACGAGAAGCTGCGCGCGTCGATCATCGATCGCGACATTGCGCTGGCGGGCAGCGAAAATCCGATGCTCGCCCGCCACGGCGAACTGTCCGAAGCGCGCCAGTATAGCGGACGACCGGTCGATGAGAGCTGGGCCTGTCCCTACCGGCGTCGCGCGGCATGAGGACGAGAGAAATCGCGCCGCGTGACGGAACGGCGTTCGCGCTCAAGGCCGGCGAGCGCCTGGTCGTCATCGATCCGAACGGTGGGCAAGTCGCCGATCTTCTGGCGTTCAATGCCGACGATATGGGCGAAGTTCTCTCGTCCGGTCGCTCGCTTGATTATGCCAGCACTCTGTTTCTGACGACGGGGCATGCCCTGTATTCCAATCGCAGCAGGCCGATGCTGACGATCGTGCACGACGACGTCGGTCGGCATGATTTTCTCCTCACGCCGTGCTCGAGCGATACCTTCCGGATCATCTACGGCGACACCGATCCGCATCATGGATGCTTCGGCAATCTTGCAACAGCGCTCGCGCCATGGGGCGTGACGCCCGACATGATCCCGACCGCGTTCAACTGTTTCATGAATGTCGTCATCGACGGGACGAGCGGCGCCTTCACGGTCGAGCCGCCGTTGAGCAAGGCCAATGATCGGATCGTGTTCGTCGCCGAAATGGATTTGCTGATTGGTTTGACGGCGTGCTCGGCGCTGCAATCGAACGGCGGTTCGTTCAAGCCGATCGGCTATGCGATTGAGGATTGCTAGGCCCCTAACAGAGAGGAGACCTTGCGCGACCCGTCCGGTCATCCGTGGCCAGCCTCGCGCCAATCGCGGCGGATTTTCTTGGCGAGACTCCATTTGTGGACCTCGGTCGGCCCGTCATAGATCCGAAACGCGCGGACTTCGCGGAAGACTTGCTCGACGATGGTCGCATCGGAAACCCCGGTGCCGCCCATGACCTGCACGCAGCGATCGGCAATCCGGTAGAGCGCTTCGGAAACGGCAACCTTCGCCATCGAGCTTTCCACCGTTCCAAGGCTGCCGCTGTCGAGCACGCCTGCGCACCAGTCGATCATCAATTCGGCTTGCTTCAGGTCGATCAAATTCTCCGCGAGCATGAAGCCGACGCCCTCGTGCTCGATGAGCTGTTTGCCAAAGGCCGTGCGGCGGCAGGCATAGTCGCTCGCGATCTCGTGCGCGCGGATGCAGCAGCCCAGCCAGCGCATGCAATGCGACAGCCGCGCAGGTGAGAGCCGGACCTGCGCATATGTGAAGCCTTCCCCGGCCTCGCCCAGCATCTGGTCGGCAGGAACGCGCAGCCCATCGATCGTCACTGTGGCATGTCCGCCGGGCATCGAGCTGTCGATGGTGTTGGGCACATGGTCGATCCGGATCGCCGGATCGGGCAAGTCGACAAGGAACATGCACGCGCCGCCATCCTCGGCCTTGGCCATAACGATCCCGACGCTTGCCCCTTGCGCGCCGGTGATGAAGCATTTGCGACCGTCGATCACCCAGTGGTTGCCGTCCGGACGGCAGCGGGTCTGCATCATCGACGGGTCCGAGCCGGCCCCGCCGTCGGCTGCGGGCTCGGTCATGAAAAACGCGCTCCGGGCGCGGCCTTCGATCAGCGGCTTGAGAAAGCGCGCCTGCTGTTCGGCGCTGCCCTTGTGGCCGAGCAGATACCGCCCGCGCCGCCATAGGCTTCGCCGAGCACGGCGGATGCGGCATTGCCCGCCGCGTAAAGCCCCTGGATCGGATTGCCATGCCAGTCGAGCACCTGCGCGTCGCCATTCACTTTCGGGCCACCGGCCGTGCCCAAGGCACCGGATTCCATCTTGACCGCGTAATAGGGGCCCTGATCGATCAGCCCCAATGTGCGATAGGGCGGATCAAAGGCAGGATCGCCCCACATGTAGAAATTGTCATAACTATTGTCGCCGCGGTTAAAGTCATCGTCATGGCCCTTGCGGACCAGCTCGTTGAACCGCGCAACGGTCGCCACCAGCCCGGCGGCGTCGATCCCCGCCAGCGCGGCCAGCGCTTCCAGCGTTTCAGCCTGCATCATGTAAGGCGGTATGGGCGATCCCGGCGGCGAGGTGAACGTCGGGTATTTGTCCTTGTAGCGCTGATCGAGGATCAGCCAGTAGGGCAGATTTGCATAGCTGTGCGTGCCCGCATCGAAGGCGACCACCGCCTTGCCCATCGCGTTATAATTGGCCGCTTCATTGACGAAGCGCTTGCCCGCCCGATTGACCAGGATCGCGCCGGGTCGCGCCCGTTCATCCGATCCCAGCAGATAGTTGGGCTTGGCATTGCGGTGCTGCGGTTTCATCTCGAGCACGCTTTGCTGCCACCAGGCATTCTGCATGTTGCCGAGCTGCGCACCGGCCTCGATTGCCATCAATAAGCCGTCGCCTTCATTTTCGGGCACGCTGACCGGCCCTGTCAAAGGCCCGCGAATGAACGTCTTGACCAGCTGCTCGTTCCACTCGAAGCCGCCGGTGGCGATCACGACGCCGCGCCGGGCGCGCACACGGAAGTCCTTGCCATTGGCGTCTTCAGCCACGACGCCGATCAGCGGTACGACGTGTCCGACGCGATCGTGCCTGGCTTTGGCGTTCGGGTGACGGACAAAGGCAAGAAATCCTACACGCTGACCGCACGCTATCCTGGAAGCACGAACCCGACGAGGAGGACGATCGCGCCAGTAAATGCAATCTGTTCCCCGTCAGCACCAATGGCACAGATTTGAGGTTGTGATTTAAAGAGGGTTGGGGCTTCGCTTCCGGCTCGAGCTTGCTCACTCTCATTACCGATCTCTCTCGT
>JBJXFA010000065.1:0-14938 GCA_046153865.1 Sphingomonadaceae bacterium | reverse complement strand
GTCATTTTCGAGCGCAAACAGTCCGTATTCAACCTGCGCGACGCCTATCTGGTGATCCTCGCCGCGCTCGTCCGTCATCGGGCATCACTGTTCCAGCTGCTGCTGGCCGAGGGCACCAAAGGCCGGCGCTGGATTGCGGCAACGCCGGGCGCGCTGTTCGTGACCTCCCCGCATCTGGCGCACGAACACGCGCATGAAATCGCACCGGGCTGGTTCGTCGATACCAATTTGTCGCGCGCCCAGATCATTGCCCGGCTCACCACTGCCGCGCGGCTGGCCGGATGCGATTACGGCGAGGACGTCCGGATCGTCGAAGGCTAAGGTTTCACTTTCGCTGCCGATTTGGCCTTGGGTGCCGCCTTCTTCTTGGCCGGTGCCTTCTTCTTACCTTTCGCAGGGGCAGCCGCCGCCCGCGTGTCGATCAGCTGGGCCGCTTCCTCGAGGGTTAGCGTCTCGGGCTCGACAGATTTCGGCACTGTCGCATTGGTCGTCCCGTCGGTCACATAAGGCCCATAGCGCCCCGCCATCAGCTTGATCTCAACCGCCGTTCGCGGGTGAGCCCCAAGCACCTTGAGCGGAGCCTGGGCAGCGCCGCGCGCCGGTCGCCCGCCGTTCGCCGCCGCTTCCGCCAGCGTGACGACAGCGGCGTTCATCCCCGTCTCGAAGACATCGGCAGTCGATGTCAGCCGCGCATACTTCCCGTCATGCGCGAGATACGGACCATAACGCCCAATGCTCGCCGTGATCGGCTTGCCGCTTTCTGGATGCATGCCGACCTCACGCGGAAGCGACAGCAGCTTGAGCGCCAGTGCGAGATCGAGCGCGCCGACATCCTTGGGGATCGAGGCGCGCTTGGCGTCCTTGCCCTCGCCGAGCTGGACATAGGGCCCAAAGCGCCCGACCTTCTTGCTCACCTCAAGTTCGCTCACCGGATCGGTTCCAAGCAAACCATCGTCATCGCCCGACGCGGCCGCCTCGCCACCCTGCCCGAATTGACGCGTATACTTGCACTCGGGGTAATTCGAGCACGCCACGAACGCCCCGAACTTGCCGCCGCGCAAGGCCAGCCGACCGTCGCCGCACTTGGGGCAGGCACGCGGATCGCCGCCGACGCCTTCGACTTCGGGAAACAGATAGGGGGCCAGAAATTCGTCGAGCACCGCCGTCACTTCGGAAGGCTTGGCCTCCATCACTTCGGTGGTCTTGGGCTTGAAATCGCGCCAGAACGCTTCGAGCACCGCTTGCCAGCCCGTCCGCCCGCCCGAGACATCGTCGAGGCTTTCCTCGAGCCCGGCGGTATAATCGTAACTCACATAGCGCTCGAAGAACCGTTCGAGAAACGCGGTGAGGAGCCGCCCGCTTTCGCTCGGCGCAAAGCGGTTCTTGTCGGTGCTCACATAGTCGCGATCCTTGAGCGTCTGCAGGATCGAGGCGTAGGTCGAGGGCCGCCCGATGCCGAGCTCCTCCATCTTCTTCACCAGACTGGCTTCCGAATAGCGCGGCGGCGGCTGCGTGAAATGCTGCTCGGCTTGCACCGCCTTCTTGGCGGGCGCATCGCCTTCCTTCAGACGCGGCAGGCGGCGTGCGTCCTCGTCGTCGGCATCGTCGCGGCCCTCCTCGTAGAGCGCGAGATAGCCGGGAAAGAGGACGACCTGCCCTGTCGCGCGCAGCCCTGTCTGTCCGGTGGCATCGGCGAGTTCGACCGTCGTGCGTTCGAGCCGCGCCGACGCCATCTGGCTCGCCATCGCGCGCTTGAAGACCAGGTCGTACAGCCGCGCATGATCGCCCGAACCTGCGCGATCCTTGCCGAAGTCAGTCGGCCGGATCGCCTCGTGCGCTTCCTGCGCGTTCTTGGCCTTGGCGGTATATTGGCGCGGCTTGTCAGGAACATAACTCGCATCGTACCGCTTGGCGATCGCGCCGCGCGCCGCCGAAATCGCGCTGTGATCCATCTGAACCCCATCGGTTCGCATATAGGTGATCGCGCCGTCCTCGTAGAGCCCCTGCGCCAGCCGCATCGTATGGCTCGCCGAAAAGCCGAGCTTGCGCGCGGCCTCCTGTTGCAGCGTCGAGGTCGTGAACGGCGGCGGCGGATTGCGCGTCAGTGGCTTGGTCTCGACCGACACCACGGCAAACCGCCCCGCCTCGACCGCCGCCTTTGCCGCTTCGGCGTCGCCGGCATTGCCGATCGTCAGCCGCTCGATCCGCTCGCCTCGCCAGCGCACCAGCCGTGCAGCGAACGCGGTCCCATCATGTTCCAGATCGGCGATCACCGACCAATATTCCTGCGCACAAAACGCCTCGATCTCGCGCTCGCGATCGACGATGAGCCGCAGCGACACCGATTGCACGCGCCCCGCCGACTTCGCCCCCGGCAGCTTGCGCCACAGCACCGGCGAGAGCGTGAAGCCAACCAGATAGTCCAATGCGCGGCGCGCGCGATAGGCATCGATCAGGTCTTCGTCGAGCGCGCGCGGCCGCGTCATCGCCTCGGTCACCGCCGCTTTGGTGATCGCGTTAAAGGTCACGCGCTCGACCGCCTTGGGCAGCGCCTTTTTCTTGGCGAGCACTTCCTTGACATGCCAGCTGATCGCCTCGCCCTCGCGATCGGGATCGGTCGCGAGGATCAGCCGGTCGACGCCCTTCACCGCATCGGTGATCGCCTTCAGCTGCTTCGCCTTGTCGGCGTAATTCTCCCAGCTCATCGCAAAGCCGTCGTCTGGATCGACCGACCCGTCCCTGGGCGGCAGATCGCGGACGTGGCCATAGGAGGCGAGCACGCGGTAATCCTTGCCCAGATAGCCTTCGATGGTCTTGGCCTTGGCCGGCGATTCGACGATGACGAGGTTCTTCAAGCGATCAGCCCCTTACACACGCACGCGAGGGTGGCGGGCCGATCCGGGCGGCGTCAAGCGGCGTTGCGATCGAGTGTGACGATGCTGGAACTTTAAGCCGATCCCATCCATATTGCTGCCATGGCAACGATGATCGAAACGCTGAAGACGGCACGCGCATTCGAAGGCGCAGGCTTTGCCAAGGGACAGGCGGAGTCGCTTGCGACGACGATCGCCGAGGCCACGACCGCTTCGCGTGGAGATCTTGTCACCAAGGATTATTTGAAGCGTGAACTTTCGGGGCTCAAGAACGACCTGATCCGGTGGATGCTCGCTTCGCAGGTGCTGCTCGTCGCGCTGTTGGCGGCACTCGCCAATTTTTCAAAGGCTTTTGGATAAACTTCAGAGGGGACACCGTATTCGCTGTCCCCTTTGCAATGCCGCAACGAGGGCAGAAATAAGTAAACTGTTACCGTACCCCCGTAACCCCACAGATAAGTAAACTGTCACCGTAACCCCTAGCATACTGTCTTCGTAAGTAAGATTTGCTTTACAAACAATTCAATCAGGCAGAACTTTCCCAAGACGATCATTATCACAATCGCGCGCATCACGAAATACTGCTTCGCGCTGACGCAGGTCTAAATTAAAAGTCTGCGTCCCGAACTGAACAGGCATTTTCAGTTGACCAGTATGACTTTCCTTTATGTCGCCGAGCACCAAAGCAATCATCGATCGGCTCATTTCGTAGATGATGACCTTGCTCGTTCCGTGAGACGTGTAATCCGGGGAGCGGAGGTCGAAGATTGATCCGTTGCTAAAAGTAAGCGCGACATCGCCTGTCGGCCTCAGCTCCGCCTCGCTCACGATCCTTACTTCGTTTCGGTCTCCAAAGGAAAAACCTATCCGATACTCTACGCCAACCTCAGTTTCCCCAACCGCACTTTTGAGTAAACAAAACGAGTCATCGCCCATCTGGTACATTTCGACAGATAGTCCGGTCTGCGACCCCCAGGAGCCCGACCAAGGAATCGGGTAAACGGGGAGAATGGACATCGCCAGCAACTTAACAAACATAAGAAATCCCCTCTGTTGATACCTTCTTCGTCACGTACTCACTCGCCCCCCCGCATGCCGCCCCAACCCTCCGCCCAGTTCCAGTTCGAGCAGCACCGTCGCCACCACGGCCGGGTGCAGGCCCGATTGGCGGACGAGTTCGTCGACGCTGACCGGCGTGCTCCCCAGCAGATCGGCCACCGCGCGACGCTCGGCGTCGCTGGCGTCGGCTGCGAAGGGTGCGCCGCGCCAGCGTTCGGCGGGGGTCGCCACGCCTGCGCTCAAGGGCCGGATGCATTCGAGCACGTCGGCGGCGGACTGGACCAAGGTGGCGCCCTCACGGATCAGCGCGTTGCAGCCTTGCGCGCGCGGGTCGAGCGGCGAGCCGGGCACGGCCATCACGTCGCGCCCCGCTTCGTTCGCCAGCCGCGCGGTGATCAGCGAGCCCGATTTGGGTGCCGCCTCGATCACGACGGTGCCGAGCGCGAGGCCGGCGATGATGCGGTTGCGCGAGGGGAAGTGGCGCGCGAGCGGTTCGCGGCCCGGCGGTTGCTCGGCGATGAGGATGCCTTCGGTGGCGATGCGCTCCTGCAGGTCGCGGTTTTCAGGGGGAAAGGCGATGTCGATGCCGCTGGCGATCACGCCTGCCGTGGCGCCGGAACCCTCAAAGCCGACCGAGCCTAGGTGCGCCGCCGTGTCGATCCCGCGCGCCAGCCCCGAGACGATCAGGCAACCCGCCTCGGCCAGTTCGTGCGCGAGGCCGCGCGCGAAGCGGCACGCCGCCGCGCTGGCATTGCGCGCGCCGACGATCGCGATGGCGGGACGATCGAAATGGCGCAGGTCGCCGCGCACGATGAGCGCGGGCGGCGCGGTCTCGAGTTGGGCGAGCAGCGGCGGGTAAAGCGCCTCGCCGACGAACAGATAGCGCGCGCCGAGCCGGGCCACGGTGCGCATTTCGGCCTCGATCAGGCGGGGGTCGGCGAGCGGCGCTGCCCGCCCGCCGCCGCGCATCGCCAGATCGGGGACGGCCCGGAGCGCCGCCGCCGCCGAGCCGAAGCGCGCGAGGAGCTGCGCATAGGTGACGGGGCCGATGTTGGGCGAGCGGATAAGGCGGAGCTTGTCCGCCGGCCCCTCACCCACCTTCACGTCGTTCACGCGGTGGCCTTTGCGCCGACCCTCGGTTCGGTGCCCGCCATCAGCCGCGCCATGTTGCTGCGGTGCTTCCAGACGACCATCAGCGCGAGCGCGAGGAACAGCGGGACGAGGCCGATCGTGCCGAGCATCGCGGCGGCGACCGGGGTCGAGATCGCCGCCGCCAGCCCGCCGAGCGACGAATACCTGAATAGCGCGAGCACGCCGAGCCAGACGCCCGCGTAGATCAGCCCCACCGGCCAGCTCAGCGCCAGCGCAATGCCAAGCAGCGTCGCGACGCCCTTGCCACCCTTGAAGCCGAGCCACACCGGGTAGCAATGCCCGAAGAACGCAGCGAGACCGCCGAGCGGCCCCAGCCCCGGCTGGATCGCTTCGGCGGCGAACACGGCAGCTGCGCCCTTGGCTGCATCGAGGAGCAGCGTCAGCGCCGCGAGACCCTTGCGCCCGGTACGCAGCACATTGGTTGCGCCGATATTGCCCGATCCGATCGCGCGAAGGTCGCCCGCGCCGGCGAGGCGTGTCAGGATCAAACCGAAAGGAATGCTACCGATGAAATAAGTAAGAACGAGAACGGCGGCAGGCATTAATTGGGTCATTCCCAAACGATTAGCTGATTTATATGCGCGGAGAAAGTCCTAGTCGGATGACATTCCAACCCCTACCTCATCCGATGCGTCACCTGTCGGACGGCGTTCGCGTTCGTCATCGGATACCGCGTCAAACACCTCCGATGGATCGAGTTGCCCGCCGGTCATCGCGCGCTGAAGATCCCGCTTGGCATGGGGCACCCAAGAAGCGGCGGGGCTCTCGTGTTCCAACTTGGCAACAGCAATCCGAACTTGTCCTACGCACAAATCGCGCCATCCTGGCTCGCCATGGATCGAAGCCGCTCGTGCAACGCTGGCGTTTACATAAGACGGAACATAGCGACCTTCGTTATGCGCTCTTCGCTCTGCTTCGAGCATCAACTCAGCGTATTCGGCGAACTGACCGCCGTGCACGAAAATATTCCAAACTTCCGAATAAAGAAGTTCACAGCTAGCGCTCGGAAACTTTGGCACCGAATCAACGATGAGCTGATAGGCATCGTGACGCAATTGCTCGGAAATGGCCGGATCATTGTCAGGGTTTTTACTGACGAGGCGAAAGAACCCCTGCGCACTGTCCTTCTCCACTACGTATCGGTCTCCGCGCTCAAATTCGGCGCGATGCGTGCGGAGCATATATAATGGACGGTCTTCCAGCCAATATGCCAGAGTAGCAAGCCGGTGCGACATTTCATGCATATTGGTACGGGATGCTATCTGCGCCGCGTTGAAGCAGTCATTCGAACTGACGGCGCGACGTAATCCGCCTTCTTGAACTCGCCTCAACGCTTGCTGTAATATGGCTCGGTCTTCTTGACTAGCCCCCAACTTAAAATTGGGGTCCTCTATAAGCTTTTTGTCTTCTTCAGCAGACAGCCGATCGATCGATCCGACAAAGTCGGCATCAAGTCCCAGATTTGCGCGCTGAAATTCGTCAAAGTCGTCAACGATGGGCTTTACAATCGTATACCTCTCATTGAGCTTTGAGAGAAGATCTTGATACTCTTGTAATGTGTTTTTGACTTCGCCATGCTTGACATATTCGGCAATAACCTTCTGCGTGCGCGCTTCGATAGAATCCGAAAGCGCGGATATATTATCACGATAAAGCTGCGCCACCTGTGCGAGTTCGGCACGGGCAGTTTCCTGCGTTTGCCGCGCATTACGACCCATAAAATACGTCACACCGACCGAAATTACGAGCACAAGACTCGACAAAACAGCGATAGCAAACTGAATAGTTCCAAAAACACCATCAACAACACTGCTCATTTCGCTATTGGCTGTGACATTTTTATTTGCCAAAGCATCAGGTGTGAGTGCGTAGACGACTGAACTCAACTGCCCGCCATTGCTCGCGGCAACGGCCAGCATGAGTGCTGCACTCACGACCAATGTCACTATGACAGTGCCGACGATGGTCAGAGAGTGTGAGGTTTTCTCAGCGCTTTCCACGGTCGTTGCTGACGAACCCGCTGCAAGCGATCCGACCTGCTGTTTTGACATGATTCTTCTCCCGACGGTTATCAATCGTGAAAACACAAAACGGATTTAGATCGCGGCCGAAACTACTTTTTGTTTCCTGCTTGTCCATGTGGGATTTGTCACAGCCGACCTTGATGAATACGAACAGCGGCTGTGAACCCGGACGCCCCCCTCCTGTTCTTCGATTCCGGCATCGGCGGCCTGTCGGTCGTCGAAGCCGCACGCGCGCTGCTGCCCACGGCCCCGTTCGTCTACGCCGCCGACAGCGCGGGCTTTCCCTATGGCACCAAGAGCGAGGCCGAAATTGCCGCGCGCGTGCCTGCGCTACTCGGGCGGCTCACCGAGCGTTATCGCCCGCGCCTCGTCGTGATTGCGTGCAACACCGCCTCGACGATCGCGCTGCCGTTCGTGCGCGCCGCGCTCGACGTGCCGGTGGTGGGCACGGTGCCCGCGATCAAGTCGGCCGCACTGATCTCGAAAACGCGCGTGATCGGCGTGCTGGGCACCGAGGCGACTGTGCGCCAGCCCTATGTCGACCGGCTGGCCGCCGAATTCGCCAGCGATTGCATCGTCGTCCGGCACGGTTCGGCCGAACTCGTCGAAATGGCTGAGGCGAAGCTGCGCGGTGGGCGCATCCCGGCGGAAGACATCGTCGCGGCCGTCGCGCCGCTTGCTGCGGTCGGCAGGCTCGATACGGTGGTGCTGGCGTGCACGCATTTCCCGCTCCTCAAGGGCGAACTGGCGGCCTGCCTGCCGGGGATCACGCTCGTTGACAGTGGCGAGGGGATCGCGCGGCGGATCGTGTCGCTCACCGGTGGGCAGACGTTTCCCGATGCTCCCGTGCCGGGGCTCGCGGTGTTTACAGCGTCACCCGATCCGGCGCTGCTCCCCGAAGTCGCACGGCGCGGCTTTGCTGATGTGCGGCAGCTCTGAATGCGGCAACACTGGCGCTCGGTTGCGTTCCTTGGCGGACTGTTTGCGATCTGGGTGACTTTGAAAGCACTTGGGCTGACCGCGCCCGAGACGCGATCAGCCAAGGGCGAAACCATCGCAGTCCGCGACGGCGACACGCTCAGGATCGGCGGGGACGATCACCGGCTGTCGGGTATCGATGCGCCCGAATACCGGCAGCTTTGCAAGGATGCCCGCGGGCGCGACTGGCCCTGTGGCAAGGCTGCGCGCGCAGCGCTGGCAGCCGCTGTTCGCGGGCACACAATCACCTGCGTGATCAGCGCACGCGACGATTATGGCCGTGCCGTCGCCAGCTGCACCGACGAGCGCGGGGCCGATCTGGCCGAAGCGATGATCGTCACGGGCCTTGCGATCAGCGACGACGGCTGGATGCGCGGACCCTATGCCGATCAGGCCGATGCAGCAAAAACGGCCCGACGCGGCCTCTGGGCGGGCCGTTTCGAAACGCCCGCCGACTACCGCGCGGCGCACCCAAAACGCGAGTCGTTCGCAGTGGATTCGTCCGAAAACGCGCGCTAAACGGCGCGCCATGGACTATAACCGTGTCTTTTCCGCCGCGATCGACCGGCTGCATGCCGAGGGCCGATATCGCGTGTTCGTCGATATCCTGCGCAACAAGGGCGCTTACCCCAATGCGCGCTGCTTTGCCGGGCACAACGGACCCAAACCGATCACGGTCTGGTGTTCGAACGATTATCTGGCGATGGGCCAGCATCCCAAAGTCATCGCGGCGATGGAGGAGGCGCTGCACGATGTCGGCGCAGGCTCGGGCGGCACACGCAACATCGGTGGTAACACGCATTATCATGTCGACCTCGAAGCCGAACTCGCCGATCTGCACGAAAAGGACGCGGCGTTGCTGTTCACCAGCGGCTATGTTTCGAACGAGGCAACGCTCTCGACGCTCGGCAAACTGCTTCCGGGCTGTGTGATTTTCTCGGACGCGCTCAACCACGCCTCGATGATCGCGGGCATCCGCCAGTCAGGCTGCGAAAAGCGGATCTGGCGGCACAATGATCTGGCGCATCTCGAGGAGCTTCTCGCCGCCGAAGACCCAGACGCCCCCAAGCTGATCGCGTTCGAAAGCGTCTATTCGATGGATGGCGACGTCGCGCCGATCGCTGCGATCTGCGACCTTGCCGATCGCTACAATGCGCTCACTTATTGCGATGAAGTCCACGCCGTCGGCATGTATGGCCCGCGCGGCGGTGGCATCACCGAGCGCGATGCCGTCGCCGAACGCGTGACGATCATCGAAGGCACGCTCGGCAAGGCATTCGGCGTAATGGGCGGTTATATTGCCGCGAGTCAGGCCATCGTCGATTGCATCCGCTCCTATGCGCCGGGCTTCATTTTCACCACCAGCCTGTCGCCAGTGCTGGTCGCCGGCGTGCTCGCCAGCGTGCGCCATCTCAAGGCGTCCGATGCGGAGCGGATCGCGCAGCAGGAGGCGGCGCAGGCGCTCAAGGTGCTGTTCGCCGACGCCGGACTGCCGGTCATGCCCTCGACCACGCATATCGTTCCGCTGATGGTGGGCGATCCGGTGCAGGCCAAGCGGATCAGCGACATCCTGCTCGCCGAATACGGCGCCTATGTGCAGCCGATCAATTACCCGACCGTGCCGCGCGGGACCGAGCGGCTGCGCTTCACGCCGGGTCCGGCGCACACGCGCGAAATGATGTGCGAGCTGACTGCGGCACTGGTCGAGATCTGGAGCCGGATCGCGTTACGCAAAGCGGCTTAGGCGGGCGCCGCGACGGCAAGGGCCATGGTCAGCAATCCAAGACCAAGCGATAACAAAACTCGCAGACCGAACAGATCGCGGTCGATTACGCCAAGCCGCATGAGCACGAAATCAACGCTTGGCGACAGCAGGATACCGACACCGAGCACCGCAAGGGAGGGCCCCGGCCATGCGCTTCCGTTCATCCAGGGGACACCGCTGGCAAAGGCCAGCAATGACGGGACGACTGCCACGGGATACAGCCAGGTGGGCGCATCGCCGCTGGTCGCCGCCACGCCCCACCAAATGCCGCCCAGAAAACTGAAAATCAGTGCGGCATAGAAAAATCCGGCGGCCAAACCAATGAACAGGCTATCCTCACTGAACGTTAGGCCCAATGCCAAAGCCTGGGGAACCAAGCCCGCAAAGCCCAGAAGATAGGCGACGCGCGGCAGCCGAAATGGTGTCATCGTCATGGTTATGATGTCAGCGCGAGAGTTCCGCGCTCCACGCATAACCCCGATAGAGCGAGCGCATGCGCGCATCGAAATCAAGTTCACCGAGCGCCGTCGGCAGCGCGGCGCGCGGCGTGACGTGAAAGCTGTGCAGCCATGCGATCATCGCCCGGCGAAACCAGCGCGGATAGCCCTCCTGCTGGCCGAAATCGACGAGATGCAGCGCGCCGCAGGCAGCCTTCGCCCCTTGATGCAGCGCTGCCCGCCAATCGGGAATCATCGAAAGCGAATAGCTGAAAAACACGCGATCGAAGTGCGCTTCGCCAAAAAGCGCTGCGGCATCGAAGTCCGTCGCATCAGCCTGGACGACCGTGATCCGCGCGTCCAACCCTGCAGCCGCGATTTTCGCGCGCGCGGTTGCGAGCATTTCCTCGCTGATATCGAGTCCGAAGAGCCTCGCATCGGGATAGCGCCGCGCCACCGCAATCAGGTTTCGTCCGGTGCCGCAGCCGACTTCGAGGACGCTCCCGCCGGGCGGCACAGCGAGGCGGTGAATGAGCCGGTCACGACCGAGCAGATAGAATTTGCGCGTCAAATCGTAAATGTGGCGCTGATGCGCATAAAGCGCATTCATCGTCGCAGCATTGCTGCTCAAAGCGTTAGTCCTTCAACACATACAAATGGACGCCGCCATAGATGGAGGATCGGTCGCGCGCCGTAAAGTCCTTCGAATCGAGCTGGCGATAGTCCCAGCGGTCAAGGATCGTGTCGGGAACCCGGCCGGGCAGCAGCGTCGGGGCGGCAGCGGTCCGGAACACGACACGCGCGCCAGGCTTCGCTGTGCGCGTGATCTGGGTCCACAATTCGGTCAGCTGCGCGTCGGTCATCCAGTCCTGCGCGTCAAGCAGCAGATAGCGATCGCGGCTTTGAGGCTCGCATTCTGCAAGATACTCGATGAAATTGGCATGGCGGATATCCACGCGATCGATCCGATCGACGATATCGCGATAGTGCTCCGCCAAGAGATAGGGCGGCAACGCGGCATCCTCATCACGCGCATAGCTGCGGCCAAACGCCTGCTGCGCAAAGTAATTCTCGCGCACGTCGAAATCGCAGGCGAGCTTTTCGAGCCGGCTGCGCAGCACGGCACCGATCCCGTCGGGATCGTCGGCCGCGAGCGCATCATATTGCGCCGGAGGAATGCCCAGCCCGAACAGCGAGGCCGGCTGATCGATCAGCCAGCGCACGAACTTCTTGTCGAAGATTGGCGCGAGCCGGGTTTCGAAGATTTCGCGCTGCTCTTCCACGCTCTTGGCGGCGAGCAGTTCCTTCGGATCGATCCGATACAATTTCGCCAGCAGATGCGCCGTCCCGATGAAGCTGCCCAGCAATCCGCGCTTGTAAATGTTGCGCGCAAAGCCGCCGATGCGGCGACGGCCGATCAGATCGCGCCCCTCCCAATATTCGCGGCTCGACTCGTCAAGGAACGGGCGGATATGCACCTTGTAAGCGCGGACGTTGGCCTTGGCATCGGCGAGCGCGAAAAAGCGGTGGAAGCTTGCGTGATCGGGTAAGTGCTTGGCGGCGGCCACTTTCAGACGATTGAACGCGATGTGCGCGGTATTCAGATCGACCGCCGTGATCGCCGCGGGATTGGCGATCAGATAGCTCAACACGTTGCATCCGCCCGAAGCGATCGTGACGATATGGCTCTCCGGCGTGATCGCTAGCGCTTCCATGTCGATCACCGGGTCTTCCCAGATCTGCGCATAGACGAGGCCGCGGAATGCGAAAGTGAAAGCGCGCTCCAGAAGCCCCGCCTTGGTCAGATGCTCATGCTGATGGACCGCAGCCTTGACCGCCGTGTTTTTCGACTTGTCGACTGCTGGCGCGGCCATGAGCATCCCCGGTTTCAGATGACCGCGCTACAATTCCGCAATGACGAACAGGTTACGCCACGAAGACGGAAATATTGCAGCGTGGCGCTGGCCAACGCAGCCTGGCCGGGTGGCAATCAGATGCGGTTCCGGTAGAGAGACGCTTGCCCCGAATCGAAAGACTTTGCCACCGATGGCCGATCGCCCCGCCCTGCTCACGATCGTGATCGCTTCGGATCATGCCGGGTTCGACATGAAGTCCGTCCTGGCCGATTGGCTGCGCAGCGAGGGCCACACTGTTGACGATCTCGGACCGTTCGACACCGCATCGGTCGATTATCCCGATTATGGCTATGCGCTTGCCGAAGCGATCGCTGCGGGACGCGGCCAATTCGGCGTCGCGATTTGCGGCTCGGGGATCGGGATCGCCATCGCAGTAAACCGCAATCCCGGCGCGCGCTGCGCTCTCGTATCCGACACTCTGGCGGCGCGCCTTGCGCGATCGCACAATGACGCGAACGTCATCGCCTTCGGCGCGCGCCTCATCGGCATCGAAACTGCCAGAGACGCGCTGGCCACTTTCCTCGCCACACCCTTTTTGGGCGACCGCCATGCCGGGCGGGTCGCCAAGCTGAGCCATCCCCAATTCGTGAAGGAACCCGCATGAGCACGAACCCCGCCACCTTGCACGACGTTCAGCCCGACGGCTTTTTCAGCCGCGATTTGGCCGATGCCGATCCGCAGGTCTTCTCGGCCGTTGCCCGTGAACTCGATCGTCAGCAACACCAGATCGAGCTGATCGCCTCGGAAAACATCGTCTCGAAAGCTGTGCTGGCCGCGCAAGGCTCGATCTTCACCAACAAATATGCCGAAGGCTATCCCGGCAAGCGCTATTATCAGGGCTGCGCGCCGTCGGATGCCGTCGAAACGTTGGCGATCGAGCGCGCCAAGCAGTTGTTCGGCTGCGCCTTTGCCAATGTGCAGCCGCATTCGGGCGCGCAGGCCAATGGCGCGGTGATGCTCGCGCTCACCAAACCGGGCGACACCATCCTCGGCATGAGCCTCGATGCGGGCGGCCATCTGACACACGGTGCCCGCGCCGCCCAGTCAGGGAAATGGTTCAACGCCGTGCAATATGGCGTGACTGCCGACGATCACCTTGTTGATTTCGCCCAGGTCGAGGCGTTGGCGATCGAGCACAAGCCCAAGCTGATCATCGCCGGCGGCAGCGCGTATCCGCGCGTCATCGATTTCGCCCGATTCCGCGCCATTGCCGATACCATCGGCGCGATCTTCTGGGTCGATATGGCGCATTTTGCCGGGCTCGTCGCTGGTGGTGTGCACCCCTCGCCCTTCCCGCATGCGCATGTCGTCACCACAACAACGCACAAGACGCTGCGTGGCCCGCGGGGCGGCATGATCCTGAGCGACGACCTTGACCTCGGGAAGAAGTTCAATTCTGCCGTGTTCCCCGGGCTGCAGGGCGGCCCGCTGATGCACGTGATCGCGGCCAAGGCGGTGGCGTTCGGTGAAGCGCTGCAGCCCGACTTCAAGCTCTACTCCCGCGCCGTGATCGAAAACGCCAAGGCAATGGCCGCGCGGCTCAGCGAGCGCGGCGCGAACCTCGTTTCGGGCGGAACCGACACGCATCTCGCGCTCGTCGATCTCACGCCGCTGGGCGTGACCGGCAAGGACGCCGATGAAGCGCTCGAACGCGCCGGAATCACTTGCAACAAGAACGGCATTCCAAACGATCCGCAGCCACCGCTCAAGACGAGCGGCATCCGCATCGGCTCACCCGCAGGCACGACGCGCGGCTTCGGCCCGGCGGAGTTCCGCGACATCGCCGACATGATCGCCGACGTTCTCGAAGGCCTGCGTGCGAACGGCGAACACGGCGATGCCGAGGTCGAAGCAAACGTGCGCACCCGCGTTCGGGCGCTGTGCGAACGCTTCCCGATCTATCCCGGGGCCTAAGGATTGCGCTGTCCGTTCTGCGCGCATGAAGTCAGCCAGGTCAAAGACTCGCGGCCGACCGAAGACGGTGCCGCGATCCGCAGGCGCCGCCAGTGCGAAGGTTGCGGCGCGCGCTTCACGACCTTCGAGCGCATCCAGCTGCGCGAACTGACGGTCCTGAAGAGCGAGGGCCGCCGCGAACCCTTCGAGCGCGAAAAACTCGAGCGCTCGGTCGCGATCGCCTGCCGCAAGCGCCCGATCGACCCGGCGCGGCTCGCGCAGATGGTGACCGGCATCCAGCGCCAGCTCGAAACGCTGGGCGATGCAGAAGTGCAGGCGGCGCAGATCGGCGCGCTCGTGATGGAGGGGCTGAAAAGTCTCGACAGCGTCGCATACATCCGCTTCGCCAGCGTTTACAAGGATTTCGCCGAAGCGCGCGATTTCGAGGAGTTTGCCGGGAGTGTGAAGGACGCGGGAGAGGGATGAGCTTTTGGGCTTACATGCTGCGCTGTTCCGATGGGACTTACTACACCGGGCACAGCGAGGACCTCGAGCGCCGCGTGTGGGAACACCAAACTGGGGCCGCAAAGGACTACACGTCCGAGCGGCTGCCGGTGGAACTGGTCTGGGCCGAAGAGTTCGGCGAGCGTGATCAGGCCAAGGAAGCCGAACGGGTCGTCAAGGGCTGGTCGCGCGTCAAGAAAGATGCGTTGATCGAGCGGAACGCCGAACGGTTGCGCTTCTTCAGCGCGCCGCCTTCGGAACGAAGAACCCGCGTCCCCGAGCGAAGCCGAGGGGCACAGTCGAGCGAAGCCGAGAACGCTTGCTTGGTTGAGAGAGC
>JBJXFA010000063.1:0-2994 GCA_046153865.1 Sphingomonadaceae bacterium | reverse complement strand
TCCAGCGCGACGGGGTGGTTGAGCGCATCGATCACCCGGTCGAGCAACAGGCCCCGGGCACGGCGCGCACCGGCATCGTCGGACACGATCAGTGAATCGAACAGGAACTGGAACCCGTCGCGGGCGGTTTCGTGGACGGCAGCCAGAAACGCTTTCTCCTTGTCGCCGTCCAGTGCCACGATGGCTTCAGGTGTGAGATCCCAGGCACTTTTATGGCCTTGGCTGACCGTGCGGCCCCATATGATTTCGGTGTCGAGATGGTGGTGCAGCCGCTCGGCCACGTCGGCGGGAAAGGGTTCGGTGATCCGGATGATCCCGCTGCGCGCAAAGCTGTTTGCGGCATCCGCTATCTGGGCGGCAGACAGCGCCATCTGCAAGTCGGAGTCTTGATACGTCATTTACTTCGACCGCTCTCCGCCCGGTGCCGCTAAGCGGTCAGGCCAAGCACCTTCGCGGCATTGTCGTGCAGGAATTTCGGCCACACTTCGTCCTTGAACGGCACATCGTCCATCTCGCGGAAAATGCGTTCGAGGTCCAATCCCATCGGGAAATAGCCGCCGTAAATGATCTTGTCCGACCCGCGCGTATTGGCGAAATCGATGATCTCCTTCGGCCAGTATTTCGGCGCGAAGGCGGTGGTCGAATAGTAGAGGTTCGGCCATTTGAGCAGCAGCTTGACCGCAAGGTCCACCCACGGGTCGGCGCCGTGCCGCATGACGAATTTCAGTTCGGGGAAGTCATAGCAGACTTCGTCGATCAGTTCGATCTTCTGGGCAGAAAGCGGGATGCGCGGTCCCGGTACGCCGGTGGTGCAGAACACCGGGATGCCGAGTTCGCAGCATTTGGTATAAACCGGGTACCAGTGCTTGTCGTTGATCGGGCAAGGCGGGTTCTGGCCGGACGGGAACATCGACACGCCCTTCAGGCCGTACTCGTCATACGCGCAGTGGATGTCGCGCACCGCGTCCATGCCGCGATGGGGATTGGTCGGCATGATGCCGACGAACCGGTCGGGGTAACGCCGCAGTGCCTCTGCAGTGCGGTCGTCATTGGTGTGGATGACACCGACGCGGATGTTGAATTCATCCATCTTGGCGAGTGTTTCTTCGATGGACGTATCACGGTCCTGTCCCTCGGCGAGTTCGCCGGGCAAGTCCTTGAACATATATTCAGCTGGGTGCCGGTCCCATTTGACCTTCTCGCTGGCGACCAGCGGTGCATGGGTGCGATCACGAAAGCCGATCAGCGTGTCGATGACGCCGATGTCGCGGGGACGGGGCATGGTTTTCCTCTCGCAAGCGCGCGTTTTGCCGGTATTGCGACACGAGATGTGCATTGTAAAGCACAGACCCATGGGGGAACCAAAAGCGGCTATCCCCAGCGCGGAATCTGTGTAATGCAATGGCCGTGTGACATTAATGCGGCGTGTGAGAGGGACGGGATTGGCACCGGCATTGGCATCGGCGGACATCAGCGGTGGCGCGACATTGCGCGGCTGGCGCGACCGGCTGCGCCTGCCCGTCATTGCCGCACCGCTTTTCCTGATTTCCAATCCGAAGCTGGTCATCGCGCAGTGCATTGCGGGTGTTATCGGCACCTTGCCAGCACTCAACGCGCGGCCCTCGGCTCAGTTCGGCGAGTGGCTGGCCGAAATCGCCGAGGTGCTCACCGGCTGGAACCGACGGAACCCCGACAGGCCCGCTGCGCCGTTCGGGGTCAATCTGGTCGTGCACCGCAGTAACCCGCGACTGGACGCAGATCTGGCGCTGTGCGCCGCGTATCAGGTGCCGCTCGTTATCAGTTCGATGGGGGCGCAAGCGGAGGTCAACACCGCGGTGCAGGCCTATGGCGGGGTCACGCTGCACGACGTCACCAATCAGGTGCATGCGCGCAAAGCCATCGAACGCGGCGCGACGGGGCTGATCGCGGTCGCGTCTGGCGCGGGGGGGCATGCGGGGGCGGTGTCGCCGTTCGCGCTGATGCAGGAGCTGCGCGCTTGGTTCGACGGGCCACTGGTGCTTGCCGGGGCCATCGGGTCGGGGCGGGCGATTGCGGCTGCGCGGCTGTTGGGTGCGGATTTCGCCTATGTCGGGTCGGCGTTCATAGCAACCGAGGAAGCCAGCTGTGCAGCGGATCAAAAGGACGCGGTTGTGGCCTCGGGCGCTGACGACATCGTTTATACGCCCGCGTTCAGCGGCACCCCGGCGAACTATCTGCGAAGCTCAATCGTCGCGGCGGGGCTCGATCCCGACAATTTGCCGACGACGCGGCGGGCGACGAACGTGGCCGCGCAGGACAATGCCGCAAAGGCATGGACCGATATCTGGGGCTGTGGGCAGGGCATCGGCACGACGCACGCCATCGAACCGGCGGCTGCGGTGATCGACCGGCTGGCGCGCGAATACGACGAGGTTGCTTCATGAATTTCGACTACACCGATGACCAGAAGGCGCTGAAGGACGAGGCGCGGCGGTTTCTGCTCGCGGCCGCCCCGCTGTCGGTCGCGCGCGCCGTGCTCGATGATCCGGATGCGGCCTACGATGCCGCGCTGTGGGCGCGCATCGGCGAACAGGGCTGGTGCGGGGCGGCGATCCCCGAAAACTACGGCGGTTTAGGCCTCGGCTATGTCGAGCTGTGCGCGCTGGCCGAGGAACTGGGCCGCGCTGTGGCCCCCATCCCCTTTGCATCGAGCATTTATCTGTTTGCCGAGGCGCTGCTCCTGGCAGGGTCGGAGGAGCAGAAATCGGCGCTGCTGCCGCTGGTCGCCAGCGGTGAATTGATCGGGACGCTGGCCGTATCCGAAGGACCGGGGGCACTGACCGCTGAACGGATTGCAGCAAGAGTGACGGGCGGATTGCTGTCGGGCATGAAGCTGCCCGTGGCCGACGGCATGTCGGCGGGCAAGGCTGTCGTGCTGGCGCAGGGCGAGGCGGGGCCGGGGCTTTACCTTGCCGACCTGAGCGGCCCGGGCGTCACCCGCGAACCCGTATCGAC
>JBJXFA010000019.1:0-2613 GCA_046153865.1 Sphingomonadaceae bacterium | reverse complement strand
CACCCGTCGCATGCAGCGGCATGTCGAGGTAAAGATCACTGAAAATGTCGTAAATTGGTTTGGCGAGCAGCGCAGCGATGAGCATGCAGAGCGCGTCCGTGACGATGCCGACCGATCGCAGCACATTTGCTGTGAAGCGCACGTATCGAGGACGCGTGACGTTGGCCGCGGTCAGAGCCGGGCTTGGGTCTTTCGTCTCCTGCCGCTCGGCCAACACGTCTGCCATTCCCTACAAGCTTCCAAAAATTCCCCTTGCGGGGGTTTGGCTCCCTTCCGGCGTGAAGGTTGCCGATGCGATTTGTCTGCCTTGAGCGACCCGGGCCATGCATGCAGCATCGCGGCACTGCCCCCTCAACAGGCTCCATCCTCCTAAGCGGGCAGGGTTAAGTTTGGTATAACCATCGGCGATCGCAAAGGCTCGCTGCGCGTCGCCGGAGGCATTGAGAAAGGCGATGTAGGCACGCGTGATCCGAAGACTTTGCGGCATTTGCCGGACGGCCTCTTCGAACAGGCGGCGCGCGCGATTCGCTTCGTTGCGCCGACGATAAACGTCGATCACGAGTAGTCGGCCTTCAACCGAGCGCGGATCGTCGCGCAGCACGATTTGCGCATCTTGCATTGCCTGGGCCAGCTCGCCGCGATCGCGCTGTAGGCGCGCACGCTCGAGGCGTGCGATCGCATTGGTCTCGTCGGTTTTGATGACCTCATCGGCGATCGCGAGAGCTTCGTCGTGTGCGCCCTGCGCCGAACGCGCGACGGCAAACAGCGCTCTTAAATCGGGCGGCGTACCGGCATTCATGACGGGCTGGATCACGCGCATCGCGTCGCCTGCCCGGCCGTTCGCCAACAGAACCCGCGCAGCCACGGTGCGGATCGGCAGCGTGCCGCGTCGCGAGATATCGGCGATGCGCGGCGGCGTGAAGACGTCAGGATCGTTCTCGATCCAAAACTCGGCTGCCTGATCGTGCATCTCTGCATCATTGGGGCTGGCTTCCAGCCGCGCGAGGATCGTTCCCCGAGCGACTTCGGCTTTCCCGCGCTTGTATTGAACCGAGGCCAGATCGAAAACGCGCTCGCCCGTCGGCGCTTTGGCCACCAGCCTGGCCAGCGCCGCTTCGAGCGCGGCACCATCGCCTTGCCGGCGCCGGACCTCGATCAACATCGTGAGCACAACGTCGCTCGAGGCTGTCGGAAGATGCCCTTCGAGAAGCGTTGCGGCGTCGTCGAGCTTGTTCTGGCGCGCGAGCACCCGCGCCTTGAGGACAATTCCACCATCGTCGCGCGGGGCAGCGGCAAGAATTGCGTCGGCGAGTCCATCGGCTTCCGCCAAACGATTCTCCAGCAGGGCGACGAATCCCTTGGTCAGCTTGGCACCGGTCTGGTCGGGCTGAAGCGCCAGCAATTGGTCGGCAAAGCGTGTCGCGTCGCGCGGGCGACCGGCCTGCAGGGCGATCTGCGAAATCACTTGCAGGGCTTCGACATTGGTCGCGTCGAGCTCGATCGCGCGTGAATAGGCGCTGTAGGCGTCGCCGATGCGGCCACTGGCGAGCTCCACGCGTCCCAGTCCGATCCAGTGTGCGGCGACGTCATCGCGCGCCTCGACCGCAGCAAGCGCCGCCTGCCGCGCACCAAAAGGATCGCCTGCCTCGAGCAGGGCCGTCGCTTCGGCCGACTTGCGTGCCGCGAGTTCGCTGTCTGGCCCGCACGCGGTAGCCAGAAGCGCCAGGAAGCCAAGGGCGCCAATGGTCGCCCGGCGGCCGAGTTGCACTGTTGTGCGGCAGAGAGCTGTGCCATTGTGCATCGTCATGTTGCCTTATCCCGGCGCATTTTGGATGGTAAGTGCCAATTTCCACGCTATAGCAACATTCGATTTTTGATCGGGGGATCGTGTGCGTACTATTTTCAGCTTCTTTGCTTTGGCCCTCCTGCCGCAGCTGGCTATCGCCCAGACGGCAGTTCCGGCATCCGTTACTCGCGATTACACGCTGACTGCCGGCGATGAAATCGAAGTCTATGTGTGGGGCGAGGAGCGCCTGCAGCGCGCGATGCGCATTCTGCCCGACGGCAGTTTCTCATTTCCGCTCACTGGCCGGATCGTTGCTACGGGCAAGACCATCACCGAGATCGAAGCGCTCGTTTCCAAGGGCCTCGAAAGCCAGTATCGCGGTCAGGTACCGCAAGTGACGGTGTCAGTGCGCGCGCCCGCAGGGCTGCAATTTTCGGTAGCGGGGCGCGTTCGCACGCCTGGGACTTTCACGCCAGGCCGCTACGTCAACGTGCTCGAAGCATTGACGCTTGCAGGCGGGCCCGATGAGTTCGCCAATCTCGATAATATCCAGATTCTTCGTAAATCGGGCACTGGCCTCGTAAACATCAAGGTCCGGCTTCAAGGTGTGTTCAAGGGCAATATTCCCGCCGGAGGGCTGAGCCAGGGCAGCGTGCCCGCGATCGAAAGCGGCGATACGGTCATCGTACCTTGAGCGGTTGGCGCAAAATGAACACGGGCTTCACACTTGAAAAGGCCCTGCCATGCATGATTGCTGCAGTGCCGCTGCTCATCAGCGGAGCCGCGGAAGCACGAACAACGCTCGACATTGAGGGCGCGGCCACGGG
>JBJXFA010000003.1:0-225862 GCA_046153865.1 Sphingomonadaceae bacterium | reverse complement strand
AGGCGCGCGCGCACCCGGCGCGGCTTTGGGTTCAGGTCGCGACGGGCAGCAATACGCGCGGGCTGGCAGGCACCTGGACGCGCATCCGCACGGCCAATGCCAAGGCGCTCAAGGGTCTGAGTGGCTACAGCGTGCCTTTCAAGGCGACGAACCGCGTGCTGGCGGGCCCGCTGAAATCGGCAAGCGACGCACGTGCGCTGATCAATGCGCTTGCCAAGAATGATGTTTCGGCGACGACTTACAGTAGCGAAGCGGGGCAGGAGGTCATAAAGCTCGCCGCACAATGATGCAGCGCGCGCCCTATGCTTGTGATCCCGCGCTGAGCCGGGGCCGGTTTCACCTCGAAACGCTGGGCGAATTGCGCGGGCCCCGCACCGTATTCCAGCGCGACCGCGACCGGATCGTGCATTCGACCGGGTTTCGGCGACTGCGCCACAAGACACAGGTGTTCGTGGCGCCCGACGGCGATCATTTCCGCGTCCGCCTGACCCACAGCCTCGAAGTGGCGCAGATCGCGCGAACGATGGCGCGCGCGCTGGGGCTCGACGAAGATCTGACCGAAGCGCTCGCGCTGGCGCACGATATCGGCCATGCGCCGTTCGGCCATGCCGGCGAAGAGGCGCTGACGGCGTGCCTCGCTGCGGCCGGCGGCTTCGATCACAATGCGCAGACGCTGCGCGTGCTGACCAAGCTCGAGGCCACATATCCGCGTTTCGACGGGCTTAATCTGAGCTGGGAAATGCTCGAGGGGCTGGCCAAGCACAACGGGCCGGTGGCGGAGCCGAGCTGGGCTATGCGCGAGGTTGACGCGCAATGGCCGCTCGATCTGGACGGGCAGCCGTCGCTCGAAGCGCAGATTGCGGCAATCGCCGACGATATTGCTTACGACAATCACGATATCGACGATGGCCTGCGCGCAGGCATCCTCGACCGCGAGGCCCTGCTCGCGCTGCCGTTTGTCGGCTCGCGCTGGGATGTCGTGCGGCGGCGCTACCCCGATGTGTCCGACCGGCGGCTGCTGCGCGAACTCGTGCGACAGCAGATCGGAGCGATGGTGAACGACGTGCTCGTCGAGACGCGCGGGCGGCTGGCGGCGGCGCGCGTGACGCGAGTCGACGAGGTGCGTGCGGCGGACGGACCACTGGTCGCGTTCTCCGAGCAAATGGCGGCCGACGAGCGCACGCTCAAGCGCTTCATGTATGAAAAGCTCTATCACCATCCGCGCCAGATGGCGGTGGCGGATGTGGCGAGCACGGTGGTGAGCGGCCTGTTTGAGGCCTATGCGACGGACGCCGATACCCTGCCCGCGAACTGGCGCGCGACACTGCCCGAGAGCGAGCCGGGACGCGCGCGGCATATCGGCGATTTCATCGCAGGGATGACCGATCGCTATGCGGCCGCGCGCTACCGCGAGCGCGTGGGGCCGCTGGAATTGCCCGAGGGGTTTTAGCGGGTAACGGCCCCGGAGGTTATCCGGGGCCGCCGTGCCAGGCTTTACGCGCCGGGGAGCGAAGGCGAGACGTCGTCTGCGATGCCCCCGACCACACATTGCGGATTGCGATTGTCGACACCGGGAATGCCGCCTGCGCCGTCATCGATGACGGTGAGCGAGGTCGGGGCGCTTCCGGCAGGCGTCAAGGGTTGCGCGGTCTGGAGCCAGAGATTGAGCGAGCCGAGCGTTCCGGGCGCGCCCGAAGCTGACGTCTGAGACGATTTTTTGAAGAACGTCTCGACATAGGCGGTCCGCCAGCCGATCGGCATCACGCCGACATTGGCCTGCGTGAGGATGCCGCGCGCGAGGGGCGCGGTGCCGATGAACGTGTTTGCACTGAGGTTTATGCTGCCCGAGGTTCCGCCGATTGCGTTTTTCTTGGTTATCCGGGCGATGGTGTATTGGATGAAATTGGCGAGGCCATGGCGCTTCGCATTGCTGCCAAAGCAGGTGTAGGTCAGCATGTTGATCGTGCCGACGACAGGATAGCCGGTCGCGGGATTGGCAAGCGTCGGCCCGGTCAGCGGATAGAGCACGTTGATCCAGTGCCTCGGATCGGCGCGATCGACGGGGTCGGTGCCGCTCAGCGGATCGTTGACGTCTTTAAGGACAACGCGCTGGTCTCCCGCCAGACCGTTTTTGCGATTGAAGGCGCCGCTGGCTGCGGTGGATTCGGGGGGGCGGAACGGACTGACTGCAGTCACCGAATTTGCGGTGTTCGCAATGGCGTACGCCGCTCCGCTGCCGACCTGCAACGCCGCCGAAAACAGCGTCCGCCCGACGACCGGTGCTACGTAATCGCCGCCGACATAGCCGAACTTGCCGTCGATCGTGACGCCGCTCGGGAGCAATATTGACGATGCGGGCGAAGTCGTGGCGATGGCCTGCGCGACCCGCCGCGTGCCATCGGCGACGATGAACATGCCCGGCGTTGCCACCCCGGGATTGGCGAGGGGTGCCGAGCAAATTCCGGCGACGAGGGCGGTGTAATCGCAAAACGTCCCGAGCTGATCGAAAACGACGCCGCCGATGGCATTGGTCGTGCCAGCGACCAGCGTCAGGTTGCCGCTATTGACCGGCTTGTAGGGCGTGCTCGAGGTCAGCGGCGAAATGTCGATTGTTGGCGAATTATAAGGAAGCCCGCCCGCCGAGCGCTCGAACTTGTTGGTGCCGCCATTGGGCACGGTGACGCCGCACTGTGCCGCAAGGGCGCGGGTGAAGACGCTGGTCTCGCCCGAACTGTTGGCATTGCCAATCAGCCGGATCGGTGCGCCCTCCGTGGCCCAGCGGCTCGCCGTGTCGGTCAGCGGATCGAACAAGGCCTGATTGCCATTGTCAGTGCGGATTGCGAGCGCGTTCCAATTGGTGATCGTGCCGTTCCAGATGCCGCAATAGGTCGCTTTCTTGAGCCGCTGTCCACCGGCCCCTACGATGGGGAACTTGTTGTTGAAGTTCATCGTCTGGTTGGCTGCGTTCTTTCCGTACGACCCGTTGTAGGCGAATGCGATCGGCACGACGTAGAGCGGGATCTGGATGCCAGGTCCGGCTTGCGGCGCGGCGTTGGCCCCATAATCGATGATGTCGCCCGAGGTGACCGGCGCAGCTGACAAGGCATATTGGACGTTCGGCCAGAAGCCGAACGGGTTCGCTGCGATCTGATTGGTGAATTTGCGCCATTGCTGACGGGCGAGCGCCGATCCGGTGATCAGATAGTTGCCCGTGTAGGTGTTGGCCGGTCCGGCGTTGTAGATGTCGTCACCGACGCTGCAGATGAGCGTGGGGGACGCCGTGAAATCGAACAGCACGACCGGTGGCGGCGCATTGTTGATCAGCGTATCGACGCCGATGCAGCCCTGCACCTTGCCGTTCATGTCAGCGCCTTCGCTGCTCCCGACGGCGTCCAATTGAACCGCCGGAAACGGAAACTGCGCCAGCGCGGGTGTCGCGCTCAGGATCGTGCCGGTCGTGGCGAATAACGTTGTAAAGGTGCGGAATTTCGGTTGCATGACGGTGTCCTCCTCCTCAACTGTCCCAAAATGAGACTATCCGAGTCGTGTGACGCTGCCGCGACCGATCGGTGACAGCGCGCCCGTTTCGCGACCAGTTGCCGAAATTGGCTAAGGCTATCGCGCACATGGGTTTTCCCGCTAAGGGCGACATTATGACGCTCTACAGGGATTTTGCGCGTGCGCTGGGGAGCGCGCTGGATCGGGTGCCGCTGGTGGCCGGGCTCGATCGTGCGCATGTCACCGTCGAGCCGCCGCGCGATCCGGCGCATGGCGATCTGGCAACGAACGCCGCGATGGTGCTCGCCAAGGGCGCGGGCACCAATCCGCGCGCGCTGGCCGAAGCGCTGCGCCCCGAGCTCGAGAGCATCCGCGGCGTCATGGCGGTCGAGATCGCGGGGCCGGGGTTCATCAACCTGCGGTTGGCAAGCGGCATCTGGCGCGAGGAGCTGGCGACGATCCACGCGGCGGGCGACAGCTATGGCCGCGCCGACAGTGGCGACGGCACGACGGTGAACGTCGAATATGTCTCCGCCAACCCGACCGGGCCAATGCACATGGGTCACTGCCGCGGCGCGGTCGTCGGCGATGCGCTCGCAAACCTGCTCGAGTGGGTCGGCTACCGGGTGATCCGCGAATACTATGTCAACGATGCCGGCGGGCAGGTCGACATGCTCGCGCGCTCGGCGCATTTGCGTTACCGCGAAGCGCTGGGCGAGACGGTTACGATTCCGGAAGGGCTGTATCCGGGCGATTATCTCGTGCCGGTGGGACAGGCGCTGGCGGCCGAATTCGGCGACGCGTATCGCGATCAGCCCGAAGCCGAATGGCTTGCGCTGTTCCGCAAGCGCGCCGTCGCCGCAATGCTGGCGCTGATCCGCGCCGATCTGGCGCTGCTCGGCATTCATCACGATGTGTTCGCAAGCGAAGCCGAAGTGCAGGCGGCGCACAAGCCCGAGGCGGCCGAAGCGCGGCTGCGCGCCGAGGGGCTGGTGTATGACGGCGTGCTCGAAGCGCCCAAGGGGGAGAGCGATCCCGATTGGGAACCGGTAACGCTGGCGCTGTTCCGCTCGACCGCATTCGGCGACGATCAGGACCGGCCGATCCGCAAGTCCGACGGGAGCTGGACTTATTTCGGCGCGGACATGGCCTATCATTATCAGAAAGCGGAGCGCGCCGACGCGCTGATCGACATCTGGGGCGCGGACCATGCCGGTACGGTGAAGCGGATCAAGGCGGCGGTGACGGCGCTGACGGGCGGCAAGCCCTTCGACGTGAAGCTCATCCAGATGGTCCGGCTGCTGCGCGACGGCGAGCCGGTGAAAATGTCCAAGCGCTCGGGCAATTTCGTGACGCTGGCCGATGTCGTCGAGGAAGTGGGCAGGGATGTCGTCCGGTTCACGATGCTGACGCGCAAGGCCGATGCGCAGATGGATTTCGACTTCGCCAAGGTCGTAGAGGCGTCGAAGGACAATCCCGTTTTCTACGTGCAATATGCGCATGCGCGGATCAAATCGCTCGGCCGCAAGGCGCTGGAAGCAGGGATCGGCGAGGGGCCGGTCGATCTCTCAAGGCTCGATGCCGAGGACCTCGAGATCGTGAAAATCGCGGCGCAGTTTCCGCGAATCGTCGAATCTGCTGCGGCGAGTCGCGAGCCGCATCGCATTGCTTTCTATCTTTATGACCTTGCGGCCGCGTTTCACGCCTATTTCAACATCGGCAATGATCGGCCCGATCGGCGGGTTCTGGTGGTTAATGTCCCAGAACTGGCCAGCGCCCGCCTTTTCTTGGCGAATAGGATCGGGCAGATTATCCGTAACGGTCTGGCGATCATGGGGGTCAGCGCGGCCGAGGAGATGTAAGCACGTGACCGACAACACTCGCGACGACATTCTCGACACGCGCGACGAGGACCGGCTGCCCTGGCTCGAAGCCGTGGAGGACGAAGACAAGGACGATCAGGTCTCGACCACCAAGCTGATCGGTTTCGCAATTGCGGCGCTGCTGGCGATCGGCGCAGTCATCGGTGGGCTGATGCTGCTGCGCTCGGGAACGCCGACGCCGCAGGGCGACGGCAAGCTGATCGCGGCGGCCCCCGGCGATTACAAGGTCAAGCCCGACGCGCCCGGCGGCATGAAGGTCGAGGGGCAGGGCGACAGTGCGTTCGCCGCGTCCGAAGGGGCGGAACCCAAAGGCAAGATCGATACCGCAGCGGCACCCGAAGCCCCGATCACCGGTGGCAAGGCCGCGCCTGCGCCCGCCACCGCCGCAGCCCCCGCCAAGGCGACGGCGACCGCTGCCGTGCCCGCAACCGGCGGCAGGCTCGTCGCCCCGCCGCCGCCGAGGCCGGTGGCAACCGCTGTGGCGAACGCACCCGAAGGCTCGACGGTGCAGCTCGGTGCGTATAATTCGGAAGCCATCGCCAATGGCGCATGGACGCGGATGACCAAGCGCTTTGCGTATCTGGGCAGTGCGCAAAAGTCGGTCGAGGTGGCGCAGGTCAACGGGCGCACGGTTTACCGGCTGCGCGCAGTGGCACCGGGGCAGGCGGCCGATATCTGTGGCAAGCTGAAGGTCGCGGGCGAAGCGTGCCTCATTGTAAACTGATCGCATTCGGGGAATAGCAGCGGGCATGAAGCCCGTCATTTTCGGCCTGTCCGGCGCTGAACTCACTGCAGACGAAGCCGCGTTTTTCCGCGAGGCGGACCCGGCGGGGTATGCCTTGTTCAAGCGCAATTGCGTTGATCGGGCGCAGCTCAGTCGGCTCACCGACGCATTGCGGAGCCTGCACGGCCGCGACAATCTGGCGATCGCGATCGATCAGGAGGGCGGGCGTGTGGCGCGGATGCAGCCACCCGAATGGCCTGCGTTTCCGGCGCAAGCCGTGTTCGAGGCGCTCTATGAGTTGGCACCGATTTCGGCGATGGAAGCGGCGCGCGCGAATGCCAAGGCGTTGGCGCTGATGATCGGCGAGGTCGGCATGACTGTCAATTTCCTGCCGCTGCTTGATGTGCGCACTGCCGACACGCATGCGGCGATCGGTGACCGATCGCTGGGCAGCGATCCGATCCGCGTCGCCTCGCTCGGGCGTGCGGTTGTCGATGGGTTGCGCGAGGGCGGCGTGGTCGGCGTCGTCAAGCATATGCCCGGGCAGGGGCGCGCGGTCGTCGACAGCCATCACGAATTGCCGGTGGTGAACGCCGATGAAGCGACGCTCGTCGGCGATCTGTTCGCGTTCGAGCGGTTGAACGACGCACCGATGGGGATGACGGGGCACATCATGTTTCCGGTCTGGGATGCCGAGCACTGCGCCACGCTGTCGCCGGTCATAATCCGCGAGATCATTCGCGGGCGGATCGGCTTCGACGGGCTCCTGATGAGCGACGATCTCGACATGAAGGCGCTGACCGGCAATGTCGCGAGCCGGGCGGCGGGATGTGTCGCTGCAGGGTGCGACGTGGCGCTCAAATGCTCGGGGGCCATGGACGAGATGATTGCGATCGCTGACGCGCTCCCCGACATCACTGCGCGCGGTGCCGAGCGGCTGGCGGCGGCGATGGCGACGGTGGTTCCGGCGACTGAGTTTGCCGAGATGGCGGATCTGATCGCGCATCGCGATGCGCTGTTGGCGCTTGTGTGACGCAATTCGCCATCTCAGATCGATACTGCATTATCGCCGCGTCGGCCCGGACTTGATCCGGGCCTGGGCTTTTCTTCTCGCGGTGCAGCAGAAAGAAAGCCAAGGCCCGGATCAAGTCCGGGCCGACGAAGAGGAAGCATGGCAAATGCGGGTTTTGCTTGAATGCCTGACGAACAGCTGACTCTCGATCTCGGGAGCTGGGAGGGGCCGCTCGACCTGCTGCTCGCACTGGCACGGGCGCAGAAGGTCGATCTGCTGGCGATCTCGATCCTGGCGCTGGTCGATCAGTATCTCGATTATCTCGAGCGGGCAGGGGCGGCGCGGCTTGAGCAGTCGGCGGACTATCTCGTGATGGCGGCGTGGCTGGCCTATCTCAAATCCTGCCTGTTGCTTCCGCGCGCCGAGCAGGAAGCGCCGAGCCCCGAGGAGCTTGCCGACCGCTTGCAGCAACGGCTCCGGCGGCTCGACGCGATGCGCGAGGCGGGCGCACGGCTGATGGCGCGCGACCGGATCGACCGCGATGTGTTCCTGCGCGGGTGCCCCGAGGGATTGCGGACCGAGCGCGCGGTGACGTGGCAAGCCGCGCTCTATGACGTGCTGAGCGCCTATGGCCGGGTGCGGGCGCGCACGACGCCGGTGCTGCATCAGGTTTCGCGCCGCCCGGTCGTCAGCATCGAGGCGGCGCTGCAGCGGATCGAAGCAATGCTGGGGCGGCTGGGCGACTGGACCGCGATCGCCGCACTGCTGCCGCTTGAACGGATCGAGGGCTATGGGCGCTCGGCGTTGGCATCCACTTTGGTGGCGACCCTCGAGCTGGCCCGCCGGGGCACGATCGAGCTGCGGCAGGATGCGCCGTTCGGGCCGCTGCTGGTGCGCGCGGCGTGACATCCGAGCTTGAACGCGCGGTCGAGGCGCTGCTGTTTGCCAGCGAGGAGCCGCTGGCCGCGAGCGAGATTGCGCGACGGCTGGGCGCGGCGAACGTCGAGGCGGCGCTTGTGGCGCTGGCGGCGCATTATGCCGGACGCGGGATCAATCTGGTCGAGCGGGCGCAGCGCTGGCATTTCCAGACCGCCGCCGACATGGCGCATCTGCTTCGCGAGACGCGCGCCGCGCCGCGCCGCCTGAGCCGGGCAGGCGTCGAGACGCTCGCGATCATTGCCTATCATCAGCCGGTGAGTCGCGCCGAAATCGAGGCGATACGGGGCGTGCAGATTTCGAAAGGCACGATCGACGTGCTGATCGAGGCGGGGTGGATTGCGCCTGCCGGGCGGAGGCAGGTTCCCGGCCGTCCGCTGACCTATGCGACGACGCCTGCGTTTCTGGCGCATTTCGGCCTTGAGGACCGCCGCGACCTGCCCGGGATCGACGATCTGCGCGCGGCGGGCATGCTCGATCCGGTCTCCGACGACTTGTTTTCGGGCGAACTGGAAACCGGCGCACAAGAAGACTAAGTTAACCACGTGCGGCTAGGGCCGCGAGTGAAGGAGAACTGACGTGGGTGGTCTCAGCATTTGGCATTGGCTGGTCGTGGGGATCATCGTCCTGCTGCTGTTTGGCAAAGGGCGGTTTTCCGATATGATGGGCGATGTCGCCAAGGGGCTGAAAAGCTTCAAGAAAGGTATGTCCGAGGACGAGGCCAATGCGGCGACGCCTGCGGTGCAGCCGACGCTGATCGAGGGCAAGTCGGCGGCTGACATCATTGCCGAGCACGAAGCGAAAAAGGCAGCCGCCGCCAAGGACGCCGCCGCTTAAGCCTGTTTACGGGGTCGGTTGTCGGGCTAGGAAGCCGTCATGTTTGATATTGCGCCGACCGAATTGCTGCTTGTGGCTGTCGTCGCGCTGGTCGTGATCGGCCCCAAGGACTTGCCCAAGGCGATGCGTGTCGTGGGCAATTGGGTGGGCAAGGCGCGCGGCATGGCGCGCCATTTCCGTACCGGCTTCGACGCCATGGTGCGCGAGGCCGAACTCGAAGAGCTCGAAAAGAAATGGCAGGAGGAGAATGCGCGCATCATGGCGGCCTACCCCCCGCCGTCGCTCGACGCGCCTGAACCCCCGCGCGTGGCAGCTGAGCCGCAGATGCTGACCGGGCCGCTCGACCCCCCGGATCCGATCGACCAGGCGAAACCGGCATGAAGTTTCGCGACAATGCCGACGATCTCGAAGCCAGCAAGGCACCGCTGCTCGATCATCTGATTGAACTGCGGACACGGTTGCTGCGCTCGGTCCTCGCGATTGCGCTGGCGTTCGGCGTGAGCTTTTATTTCGCCAAACAGATCTTTGCGTTCCTCGTTCAGCCGCTGCTCCATGCTGGGCAGGAAAAGATCATCTACACGCAGATTTTCGAGGCGTTCTTCGTCGAGGTGAAGGTCGCGCTGTTTGCCGCGTTGATGATTTCGTTTCCGGTGATCGCCAACCAGCTGTGGCAGTTCGTGGCACCGGGGCTTTACAAGCAGGAGAAGCGCGCGGTGCTGCCGTTTCTTTTTGCCACCCCGGTGTTCTTCATGGCGGGGGCGGCGCTGGCCTATTATGTCGCGGTTCCGGTTGCGCTCAGTTTTCTGCTGAGCTTTCAGGGCGATGTCGGCGGCGTGACGCAGGAGGCGCTGCCGGGTGTCGGCAATTATCTCAGCTTCATCATGCAGTTCATGTTCGGCTTTGGTCTTGCGTTCCTGATGCCGGTCATGCTGATGCTGCTCGAAGCCGCCGGGATCGTGACGCGCGCGCAACTGGTTTCGGCACGGCGCTATGCAATTGTGGCGGCGTTTGCGATTGCGGCGGTGCTGACCCCGCCCGACATCGGATCGCAGCTGCTGCTCGCTATCCCCTTGTGCCTGCTTTACGAGCTGACGTTAATCGCGACCTGGTTCACCGAAAAGCGGCGGAAACGCGTACGAGAGGCGGCAGAAGCCTGAGGCGCAGAAACAATTTGGGTCCGGAAACACGCACTCTGGGGGATGAATGCGGTTTCCGGACCCGTGTTCCGGACAGCGAAAGCGGGGGGGCAAAAAGTCGCTGTCCGTTATTCCAAACGTGTCACTTGAGGAGTGGTTCCGGAAAATCGGCGCCTTTTTTTAGCCCTGCCCGAGGATCGAGGGGAAAACGATCACGAAGCTGCCCGCCGTGCGATCGCGCTCGATGTGTGCGCGCAGCTGGCGGACGAGACCGTCGATCACCCGCCCGTAGCGCTCCGCATATTGCGCAGTGTAGGCTGGCCCGTCAGCGAGCGCGTTCGACTGGACCGTAAACTGGCCGCCGCCGTCCGCGCTGCCGAGTTCGATTGCAATCGCTGCCGTCGGATCGACGGCGACCGCGAGTTCGACAAGTTCGGTGGCGAGGAAGGCGAGCGCGATCGCGCCATCCTGCGACACGCGTAACGGTGAGGCGCTCAACGCGATGTGCGGACTGGTTGCCCCGAAACTGATCCGCAGGTTCATCGCGATTTCGGCGATCAGCGGCTTCATGTCGATGCCCGCCGCGCTATCGGCATCGGCATAATGATTGCGCTGGACGACGGCCATCGCGTCGACGCGGCGCTGGATCGCGGCATAGGCGGTCGCGGCGTCGGCGGAGGATGCGGCGCGCGCGTGAAGGCTAATGAGGCTCGCGACGATCTGGATGTTGTTTTTGACGCGGTGATGCACTTCGCGGGTCGCGCGCGTTTGGGCGGCCAGCGCCTGTGCCAGGGTTGCCTCTTTGGTGGCGATCTGCTGGGCATAGCGGGCAAAGGCATCGCCGAGCTCGCGGATTTCGCGCGCGCTGCTTGTGGCCTTGGCAAAGCGGAAATCCGCGCCGATCTCGTGAGCGCTGACGGCGGCGCGGAGCGCGCGCAAGGGCCGGATCAGCAACCGGTCGGCCACGAAGAAGGTGATTGCCGCGGCGGACGCCCACATCAGCAGCGGAAGGAAGGGGAGGAGGAGGAGGCTCACCGTTTGCGGCGCAGGCTCGGGCTGGGCGACGGTCAAGTCGAGGCGCATCAGGCCAACGGGGGTCGTCACGCTGCGTTCGCCGATGCCGAACCCGCTACCGGTCCCGCGCAAAACGAGCGTGCCGCGCGCACTCGACAGCACCAGCGAATGTCGGCTGGCGGCGAGCGCGGGGTGGGCAAATTCGGCGAGCAGCGCGGGCGAATAGCGTAAAACGCCGACCGCGCTGCCCGTGCGCGACGGCACCCGGACGTCGAGCTCCGTCTCGGTCATGTCACCCGATGGCGCGGTGGCAAGGCCGATCGTGGGTGGGCGCAGCGCGCGCAGTTCCTGGCCCGAACACACAGGCGCGCTGCTCGCGCCAAACAGCGCAAACGGCGTGGGCTGCCCGGCACGCACGCCGAGCGTGGCGGCGAGGCGGACGCAGATCTGCGCCGGATCGCCGCCGTTTTCGAGCCAGTTCGCCGCGAAGCGCAACGCCGCCATTTCGGCGACGAGCTCGGTCGCCAGCCGCCGCGCCGAATCGGTGGCTACAACGTTGAGTTCGATGAGCCTCTGATGCTGGGCGGCACGATTGGCCTCGAGCGAGGCGAGCAGCGCGACGAGTCCCAGGGGCAAGAGCGCGATGCTGACGATCGCAAACAATTTGAAACCGGTGGGCAGTCGCCGGAACCGTCCGCGAAGTCCCGTGCGTGCCGAGCGCATGAGCGCCACCGCTTCGGTCAGCGCAGCCGTCCGAGCAGATCGAGGATTTCGGGCGGCACGGGCTCGTCGATCGCCTGCTGGTAGGCGGCGCGCAGCGCCTGGCCCACGGCATCAGGATCGCGCGGCGGTTTTTCGGCAAGCGGGGCCGACGATTCGGGCACGACCTTCTGGCCTTTGGTCTGGCTCACGCGATCCCCTTGCATTCTTGCGGCGCTTCCCTGTGCGCCCATGACCTTACAACTGCGCCGCCCGTTTCGCGAAGCGAAAGGTTTAGAGAGCTGAAACTCTTTCGCCGCTCGTTGGTTCCTTTCCCAACGGTTGTCCATAATCCGCGCGGGCGTCGCGTTCGAGGCGCTTGCGTTCGGGTCGCACCTGGTGGACACCCTGTCGCGAAAGGATTGCATCGTTCATGTCGCTCGGCCAGCAGCTCGCGCCGCATCTTCCGTTTCTGCGTCGCTATGCGCGGGCCCTGACCGGCGGTCAGACGAGCGGGGACGCCTATGTCCGGGCCACGCTCGAAGCAATTATCGCGTCGCCTGAAGACTTTCCGTCCGAGGTCGATGTGCGCCTGGGCCTTTATCGGACATTTCAGGCGATCTGGACATCGAGCGCGGTGGACGGGTCACGGTCGGTTGCGGCGTCCGATGCCGAAGCCGTGGCGCAGGCGCGGCTGGCGCGAATCACCCCCGTGTCGCGGCAGGCATTGCTGTTGACCGCAATGGAGGGGTTCATGGCGGAGGATGCCGCCTATCTGCTCGACCGGACGCCCGACGCCATCGACGCGCTCGTGGACGAAGCGCTCGCCGAGATCGAGCAGCAGACGCGCGCCGAAGTGCTGATCATCGAGGACGAGCCGATGATCGCGATGGACCTCGAGACGATCGTGCGCGACCTTGGCCATGACGTGAGTGCGGTCGCGGTGACGCGCGACGAGGCAGTGGCCGCCGCGCGCGCGCATCGCCCCGGGCTGATCCTTGCCGATATCCAGCTGGCTGACGACAGCTCGGGCATCGAAGCGGTGGCCGACATCCTCGAGCAGTTCGCGGTGCCCGCGATCTTCATCACAGCGTTTCCCGAACGGCTGCTGACCGGCGCGCGGACCGAGCCGACGTTCCTCATCACCAAACCGTTCCAGCGCGCCACCGTGAAAGCGGCAATCGCGCAGGCCCTGTTTTTCGACCGGGAGACGGCGCCCGCCGGATAGCCCATGCTGCTCGTCACCGATCCTGTCTCCGTTATGCCGACGCTGTCTGACGAAGCGTTCAAGGCCGAACTTGCGCTGATCGTGCCGCAACTGCGCGCGTTCGGGCGCACGCTTGCCGGAGACCGCGACGTTGCCGACGATCTGGTGCAGGATACGTTGCTCCGCGCATGGTCGGCGCGTGACCGGTTTGCTGCGGGCACGAGCATGCGCGCCTGGACGTTCATCATCCTGCGCAATCTGTTTCTTTCGCAGGTGCGCCGCAGTCGCTTCCACGGCGAATGGGACGAGCAGGTTGCCGAGCGCACGCTCTCCGCGCCCGCGGCGCAGGACAAACCGATCGAGCTGGGTGACGTCTATCGCGCGCTGCAGCAAATTCCCGAAGCGCAGCGCGAGGCGATCATTCTTATCGGCGCGGGCGGCATGTCCTACGAAGAGGCGTCCGAAATTTGCGGCGCGGCGGTCGGGACGGTCAAAAGCCGGGTGGCGCGGGGGCGGATGGCGCTGACCGCCGCGCTCGCCTCGTCCGGCATTCCGTCGCGCCGGGGCGGCAATGCGGGCGAAGGCGTGCTCGAGGCGATCATGCAGCAGGTGCGCGCGATCAGCGGCGAGCGTTGATCCCTGCTTGCTCGGCGTCAAGTTTCAGGAGCATGGCCGCGAGATCGGCGGGCAGGCCGCCGCTATCAGTGAACACCGCGCGCAACGCCGTGGCGACACCGTCGCTGCGGTGTGGCAAGGGAACGAGATGCGGACCTTCCTCGCCGTGCGTGCCAATCGGTTCAACGGGATCGCTCATCCATTGAAAACGCGCTTTGCGACCTGCGGTTGCACGCGGGCATGTTGACGGCGGCGCTTGCGCGGGCGGCGATCTCGCCGTTTCTGGCGGGGGCTTCGCTGCGACACCCTGCGGTTTGGGCACGCCTTCAGGACGGCGATATCGAAACGGCGCTGCGGCTCGCGCTCGCTTGCGGCGATGGGGAGCCGCTGCGCAGGCAATTGCGGATGCGGCGCGACGCGCTGGCGCTGGCGGTGGCGGCGGGCGATCTGGCGGGCGTGCTGCCGCTCGAACGCGTGGTGGCGATCCTGTCCGACTTTGCCGATGCCGCGCTCGATGCCGCGATCGGCGACGCGATCCGGCAGCGGTTGCCTGACGCCGATCCGGCCGGGTTCGTGGGCGTGGCGCTCGGCAAGCACGGCAGCCGCGAACTGAATTACAGCTCGGACATCGACCCCATTTTGCTCTTCGATCCCGAAACGCTGCCGCGCCGCGCGCGCGACGATGCGGGCGAGGCCGCGGTACGGGTAGCGCGCGGCGTGGTTGACCTGCTGCAAACGCGCGATGCCGACGGCTATGTCTTCCGGGTCGATCTGCGGTTGCGACCGGCCTCGGAAGCGACGCCGCTCGCGCTGCCGCTCAATGCGGCGATCTCGCACTATGAATCGAGCGCGCTCGATTGGGAGCGAGCGGCGTTCATCCGCGCGCGGGCGGCGGCAGGCGATCGTGCGCTCGGCGACCGCTTCCTCACCGCGATCCAGCCGTTCATCTGGCGGCGGAGCATCGATTTCGGCGCGGTCGAGGCGCTGCGCGCGCTGTCGCGCCGGATCCGCAATCATCACGCCGGCGGCCAGGCGTTCGGGCCGGGCTATGACCTAAAGCGCGGGCGCGGCGGCATCCGCGAGGTCGAATTCTTCGTGCAAATTCATCAGCTGATCCATGGCGGGCGCGAGCCGGATTTGCGCGTGCCCGATACGCTGGGCGCGATTGCCGCGCTCGCCGGGGCTGGCCGGATCGATGCTGCGGCAGCGCAGACTTTGGCTGAGGCCTATCGCGTGCTGCGGACGATCGAGCACCGGCTGCAGATGATGGAGGACCGGCAGACGCATGAGTTGCCGCGCGATGTAGCGGCGCTCGATGTCGTGGCGCGGCTGCACGGGCTGGGCGATGGCGCGGGGCTGCTCGCGCTGCTGCAACCGCATGTCGAGGCGGTGGGGCTGCTTTACGACGGGCTCGACGGTCCGCCCACGGCCAGCGTGCCGCGCGGCACCGATGCGGTGGCCGCGGCGATCACGACCGCCGGTTTTGCCGATCCACAAGGCGCGGCGGCGCGGATCGCGGGCTGGCGCGGCGGGCGGGTGCGCGCGCTGCGCAGTCCGGCAGCGATTGCAGCATTCGACGGGGTGCTGCCCGAACTGATCGCCGCATTCGGCGCGGCCCCCGATCCCGATACGGCGCTCGGCAGCTTTGAGCGGCTCGTCGAGCGATTGCCGAGCGCCATCAACCTGTTTCGCTTGTTGCAGGCGCGACCGGCGCTGCTCGGCATCCTCGTTGACGTGATGGCGCATGCGCCGACGCTGGCTGAAGCGCTCGCCGCCAAACCGGCGCTGCTCGACCGGCTGCTCGATGCGACGGCGTTCGAGTCTGTCGGCAGCGTCGCGCAGCTCGCTGACGCGATGCGGGGGGCGGGCGAGCTGGAGGCGCGGCTCGACCGGGTGCGACATCTGGTGAGCGAACACCGGTTTGCGCTGGGCACCCAGATCGTGCGCGGGGTTGCCGATCCGATCGACGTTGCGGGCGGCTATGCGCGGGTTGCCGAAGCTGCTGTCGTGACGGTTGCGGATGCCGTGATCGCGGGTTTCGAGGATGCGCACGGACGGATCGCAGAGTCGGAGCTGGTGATCCTCGCGCTCGGGCGGCTTGGCGGCGCGGCGCTGACGCATGCCTCCGATCTCGACCTGATCTATCTCTTCACCGGCGATTTTGCGGCTGAGTCCGACGGGGCCAAGCCGCTCGGCGCGACGCATTACTACAACCGGCTTGCACAGCGCATCAGCAGCGGGCTGAGCGCGCCGACGTCGGCGGGAGCGCTTTACGAAGTCGATACGCGGCTGCGGCCGTCGGGCGCGCAGGGGCCGCTCGTCGTCTCGCTCGACTCGTTTGCGCGCTATCAGCGCGAAGCGGCGTGGAGCTGGGAGCATATGGCGCTGACGCGGGCGCGACCGATTTTCGGGAGTGCTGGGGCGCGTGCGGAGGTGGCAGCGGTGATCGATGCGGTGCTTTCCGGGCCGCGCGACGCTGCCGTGCTGCACGCCGACGCGATCAAGATGCGGGCCGACATCGCGACGCACAAGCCGCCGCTGGGCGCGCTCGACGTCAAGCTGGGCGCGGGCGGGCTCGTCGATCTCGAATTTGCCGTGCATGTGCTGCAGCTCACGCGCGGCGTGGGCCTCGATCCCGATCTGGCGCGGGCGATCGCGGCGCTGAGCGCCGCCGGTCTGCTCGACGACGGCGTGGCTGCGGCGCATGCGCTGCTGACGCGGCTGCTCGTTACGCTGCGTCTCGTTTCTCCGCGGATGGAGGCGCCCCCGGCGGCGACCGGCGCGATCGTGGCGCGGGCGTGCGGCGCGCGCGACTGGGCCGATTTGCTTGCGCAGGTCGATGCTGCGCGGCAGTGCGTTACGCGGGCCTGGGCGGCGGCGCGCAGCGATTCGGGAGCGTAAATGATGGTGGAGGTCGGCGACACGGCACCCGATGCGGCATTCGATCTGAGCGATGGCAAGCAGAGCCGCGCGAGCGACTGGCTGGGACGCAAGCTCGTCGTCTATTTCTATCCCAAGGACGATACGCCCGGCTGCACAAAGGAAGCGCAAGGGTTTACCGAACTCGCGGGCGATTTTGCCGCTGCCGATACCGTCGTCATCGGCATTTCGAAGGATTCGGTGGCAAGCCATGCCAAGTTTGCGGGCAAATACGGATTGCAGGTGCTGCTCGGCTCGGACGGAGACGGCAGCGTGTGCGACGCGTTTGGCGTGTGGGTCGAGAAATCGATGTATGGAAAAACCTACATGGGCATCGAACGCGCGACGTTTCTGATCGGTGCGGACGGCAAGATCGCCCGGATCTGGCGCAAGGTGAAAGTGCCCGGACACGCCGCCGATGTGCTGGCGGCCGCCCAAGCGGGGGCATGATTCGGCGGTTGTGACTCCGTTGCGTCACACGAATCGCACAATAGTTTAACGACTCATCGCAGCGATGCTGCGCCCTGCCCCGGTATCAACCTGAATGACTTGTCAGCATTTGTGGGTTCTCGCACACAGCATGCGGGCGCAGGTGGCCGGGCAAACCGCAGGCGTTCCCGTTTAGATAATGTGCGCGCGAACGCGCATCCCTGTTGGTCGCTGGGGGATTTGAATGCTGGGTTGCAACATCAATAACGTCGGGATCATCTCCCGGTTCCGCGCGATGTTTCGCCCGCGCGATCTTTTCTTCCATGACGGCAATGCGATGCGCCGGGTGCACGTTTCGGCAAGGACGCAGACCGTGGCCGCGACGGCGACTGCGGCGCTCCTTGGCTTGTCGCTCATTGGCACTGCACAGATCGCGGGCAGCGCCCCGATGGTTGCCGCCGTGATGTCGCGCGATGCAGCGGTCAGCCGGATGGAGGCGCAGGTCGCCTCAATGCGCGCCGACATGGCAACAATCCGCAAGGAAGCCGCAGTTCACGCTGCAGCGCTCGACCAGCGGCAGGCATTTCTCGACGCCGTACTGACCGGCAAGGGCGCGCCGACGCTGCCGACCGCGACCGGCAAGGTCTCGGGCAAGACCGCCGCGATCGTTCAGCCGCTTGCTGCGACCGAAGCGCGGCAGGTCGCGCTGGCGGCAAAAGCGCAGGCCGCGCTCGATGCGCGCTACACCAAGGCAGCGGCCGCGCTCGGCAGGTTCGGAATCAGCCCGGCACGCTTCGTCGGCAAGGCCGGGGCGGCGATGGGTGGCCCCTATGAGCCGGTCGATACTACAGCGGTCAAAGGTCAGGCGGACCCAGCGTTCAAGGCGTTGTTCCAGTCATGGAAGCGCCTCGACCAGTTGCAGACCGGTGCGGTCGCGATCCCGTCACAGCGCCCTGTCGACGTGATGACGCTCACCAGTGGTTTCGGCGTGCGGCGCGATCCGTTTCGCGGCAGCGCGGCGATGCACGCCGGGGTCGATATTCCGGGTGCCCACGGTGCTGCGATCTATGCCACTGCCGATGGTCTGGTCGGGCGTACCGGTCGCCTCGGCGGCTATGGCAACCTCGTCGAACTCGAGCATGGCCGCGGCATCCAAACGCGCTACGGGCATTTGTCCGCGATCCTCGTGCAGCCCGGCCAGCGCGTAAAGCGCGGCGACCTGATCGCGCGCATGGGATCGACCGGCCGGTCGACCGGAACGCATCTCCATTATGAAGTGCGGCTCGACGGCGAGGCGGTCAATCCGATGCCGTTCCTGCAATCGGCCGAATATCTGGCAGCGATGCAGGCGCGCAGCCCGGCGAGCCCCAAAGTCGCGATGGGCGGTCCGGCTGAATAGCTTCGCCTTGTTGCTGGTGCAGTTCGCGCCTATCTTGGCTGCATGAGCACAGTGGACTTGACCGAAAGCGCAGCAGCACGCGTGGCCGCGATTGCAGCAAAGCAGGCCAAGCCTGCGATCTTGCGCCTCTCGGTCGAAGGCGGCGGGTGTTCGGGCTTTCAATATAAATTCGGGCTGGCCGAGGCAATCGAGGCCGATGATTCCGTTGCGGAAACCGCAGGCGTGCGGCTTGTCGTCGATCCGGTGAGCCTCGATCTCGTATCGGGCGCTGCGGTCGATTATGTCGAATCGCTCGGCGGCGCGGCATTTCGCGTGACCAATCCCAATGCGGCCTCGGGCTGCGGCTGTGGATCGAGCTTTTCGGTTTAGTTTCGCAGCCATCTGGGCCAAGACTGCGCGATGAAGATCGCGACCTATAACGTCAACGGCATCAAGGCGCGGCTGCCGCGATTGCTCGAATGGCTCGCCGAAACCGCGCCCGACATCGCTTGCCTCCAGGAACTCAAATCGAGCGACGAGACCTTTCCCGAGGCGGATGTCCGCGATGCCGGTTACGGCGCGATCTGGCACGGGCAGAAGGGGTTCAACGGGGTGGCGGTGCTTGCGCGCGGGGCGGACCCGGTCGAGCGGATGCGCGGGCTGCCCGACGATCCCGACGACACGCACAGCCGCTACCTCGAAGCCGAGGTCGACGGACTGACGGTGGCATCGATCTATCTGCCCAACGGCAATCCGCAGCCGGGGCCGAAATTCGATTACAAGCTCGCCTGGTTCGAGCGCCTCAATGCCCGCGCAGCGGCGCTGCTCGCCGAAGAGCGCCCGGTGGTGCTGGCGGGCGACTACAACGTCATCCCCACCGATGAAGACGTCTGGAAACCGTCGGCGATGGCAGCCGACGCGCTGATGCAGCCCGAAAGCCGGGCCGCGTTTCGCCGGTTGAGCGCGCAAGGGTGGACCGACGCGCTCCGCGCGCGGCATCCGCTGGCCCCGATGTGGACCTTCTGGGACTATCAGATGAACGCCTGGCCGCGCGATGCCGGTTTCCGCATCGATCATCTGATGCTTTCTCCCGAGGCCGCCGACCGGCTGCTCGATGCGGGTGTCGATCGCGACCATCGCGGGCGCGAAAAGGCGAGCGACCATGCGCCGACATGGGTGGTGCTAACAGCTGGCGATACCAACTAGGTCCGCCTCCCCGAGCGAAGCGAGGGGCATTGTCGAGCGCCGCGAGACCTGCGCCGGATGAAAGGTTTTCGCAGCGCTCAGGGAAGAGGTTGGGTCTGGTTTATGGCGTCGTACCTCAAGGGCGTAGCGCTTTGGCGGCGGCGTCAAAGGCTGCCCATGCGGCGTGCGCCAGATTTCCCCCGGTCGAGACTCTGCGCACCCCGAGTGCGGCCAGCGCGTCGATGTGCATGCCGGGATCGAGCTGCAGGACGTTGACCGGCTTAGGCGCAAGGCGGCGGACGCATTCGGCGATCGCTTCGGGATCGCGCATCCCCGGCGCGTAGAGCACATCGGCACCGGCCGTGGCAAAGGCGCTAAGGCGCGCCATTGTGGCTTCGAAATCGGTGTTCCCGACGAGGTAGCTTTCGGTCCTTGCGACGAGCATGACGTCGGCCCCGGCATGGTCGATGGCGGATCGCGCCGCTGTGACGCGCGCGACGGCATCGTCGAACAGGTAGAGTTTGCTCGTGCCCTGTGGCCGATCCTCGATCGAGAGCCCGGCGATCCCGGTCGCGAGCGCGCGGGTCACGTTCGCGGCAACGCCGTCGGGCGCGTCGGCAAAACCATTCTCGAAATCGGCGTTTACGGGCAGTGTGGTCGCTGCGCACAAGTCATCGAGATGAGCAATGGCTTCGTCGAGCGTCAGCTCGCCGTCCTGTTTGCCGAGCGCCCATGCCGCGGCCGCGCTCGACGAGGCGAGTGCCTCAAAGCCCATGCGCTGAAGCCGGATCGCGCTCGCGCGGTCCCACGGATTGGGCAGCAAGAAGCAGCCCTGCGCATGGAGGGTTCGAAAAGCGCTCCGCCGCGCTTGCCAGTGCGAATCGATCATCATTGCTCCTTTTGCAGTGAGACTGGACGGCCGCGCGAAACGGCGCATCCCGGATCTTGCGGTCAATCCGGTCACAGCGCTTTCAGGTAAATCCGGTAGACCTTGTTGATCCGCCCGTTGATCGCTTCGCCGACCGAGCGCATCGGGCCGTTGTCGTCGAGCACCCAGCCGAATTCGCCGCGCGTTGCGCCGTAACGCGTGGTCGCGTCGCGCCGTGTGAATTCGACGAGCATGAAGGCAAGCTGGCTGGCGAGCCGTGTCGACTGCAGGCGTTTGATTACCCCCATCAGCGGCACGCGCGTAGTGCGCACCTGCGGTGCACGGAGCCACCAAAGCAATTTTGCCCAGTTGAACGGAAAAAGCGAACCGCCGAACCCTTTGAGTTTTTCATTGATGTCGGGCAGCGTGATCATGAACGCGACTGCCTCGCCATCGACTTCGACGACGCGGATCAGATCTTCATAGACGATCGGCTTCAGCTTCTTGCCGACCTGCGCGACTTCGCTGTCAGTGATCGGCACGAAGCCCCAGTTGCTGCTCCACGCATCGTTGAGGATGCCGAGAATGAGTTTTGCCTCCGCATCGAATTTCCGCTTGTTCACCCGGCGGATCACGATGCGCGGATTGCGTTCGCCCGAGGCGACGATACGCTGAACGAGCGGCGGAAAATCGATCTCGATGGGGATCTCGTAGGTCAGCAAGTCCTTGACCCCGGCATAGCCCGCGCGCTCGATCCATCCTTCGTAAGCGGGGCTGTGGTGCCCCATCATCACGGTCGGCGGGTGATCGTGACCTTTAACGAGCAGGCCGGGCTCGTCCCACATCGAGAGCGAAATCGGGGCGAGGATGCGGGTCATCGCCCTTGCGCGCAGCCAGTCTTCGGCGGCGGCGATCAGCGCGGCGGCGGTGGCTTCGTCCTCGGCTTCGATCAGGCCCCAGTTGCCGGTGCCGGGCCCCATGCCCTGTTCGGGCGGCTGGGCGAGCGCCAGATGATCGATGTGCGCCGAGATACGCCCGGTGATGCGACCATTTGCCTCGGCAAGGAAAAGCTGCGCTTCGCCATGCTCGAACCAGGGATTGCGACCCGGCGTGATCAGCGCGTGAACCTCGTCTTTCAGCGGCGGCACCCAGGCGGGGTCATCGGCGTAAAGACGGGAGGGCAAATCGACGAAGGCCTTGCGATCGGCTTTGGTGACGACGGGGCGGATGACGGTCATGCGCGGCAAGCGTTCCGGCTTGCCGCGCGGCTGTCAAGCGCTCGCGCGACCGGGTAGTGTCTCAGTTTGAATTTGGCGGCTCAGGCCAGCCGATATAGCGAATAAAGTCCGCATGCGCTTTTAGCGTGTTATGGATTCCACGTGCGGGAGCGGGTAGCTGGATCAAGCCAACCTCAAGCCCGGATTTGCGAGCATGCTTCATAGCTGGAATCATGTCCGTATCACCGGACACCAACACGATGCGCTGAGCAGATCGTTGATCAGAAAAGATGGCAATGTCGAGGCCTATCCGCATATCTACCCCCTTTTGCTCAAAGATGGGTTCGAAATCAGAATCCTTGAGCGCGCCACCCGCAATCGGAATTTGTTTGGGTCGCCACCCCCTAAAGCCAAGCGTCCCCTGCCGAACCGCGAACCGTTCTAGCCTTGCTAAGTCGTGAAGCCACTTGTCACTTGCTTGGAAGTTTGTTTCCTTCCCAGATACCGGCAACGTAGCCTTTCCACGATATTGTGGCGCATCATAATAAAATATCCGAAAAAGATACTCGTCCGCAATAAAACATGCATGAGCAAACTTTTCGATAAAAGCGTTATTGTATTCGCTACCGCTGTTCTTGGAACACGCTCGGAGATACCCGCCATCGATTAGCAGCACAGTTTTCAAGCGGTAACCCCAAAACCGAAGAACCTCGCCACATTGCTGTAGCGAGGTTCTCAGGATTATCGCCTACCAACGAGGCGTCAAGTATCTTGTGACGCCTGTATATGGTGAGTGTGACCGAACCGTCAACGGAAAATGCGGCCCCAGCTCAAACTGCACGTTTTTTGTAAGGTCCGCGCGGCTTCGGTGCCGGTGCCATCGCGTCGATCTTGGCAACGATATCGTCGAGCGACCAAAGTCGGTTGGTGATACCCGCTGCCATCGCTGGCGACATGCGAAGCGTTTTGTGGATGCGGACGAAATTGTAGAACGCGAAATAGAGCGCCAGCGCGTGGACGTGGTTCCCGAGCTTCTTGCTGAACCCGTTGGTTAGACGGGTGAAGCGCCGCATCGACATGCGCATCGTGAGGTTCTGGCGCTCGACAAACGACGTCGAGACATGCGCAATGTCGGGGTTTCCTTCACGGCGGATTTTCTTGATGCCGGTGCATTCGGCGGGGCTGTAGCGACCCGGCGCGGTGATCGTGGGGCCATAAAGCTTCACGAGCTGCGCATAGTCCACATCGCCACCGAACGCGCCTTCAACGGCCTCGACATAGGCGCGGTGGCCGTCTGTGGTGATCTGGACGCGATTGGCGATGCGGTCGCGCAGATCGTCCATAAGCTCGATTGCGCTGTCACCCGAACGGTCGCCGACAAAATAGGAAACGATCAATTTCGTATCGGCGTCGATTGCGGTCCATGTCCACACGTCGCCCGCGCCTTCCGGTGCAGCTTTCGCGGTCGCCACGTTCTTTTGCTTGGCATGGCAGAACGACCAAATCTCGTCACACTGGACGCGGCTCGCATTCACGTTGCGAACTGTTTCTTCGTGGATGGCGAGACAGGCTTCCCCAGCTTCGACCAGCAACTTCGACACGGTGTTGATCGACACGTCGGCAACGCGACTGATCGATCGCATGGACGATCCTTCGCACAGCATGGCGAGGATTTGAGTGCGCTTGGCGAGAGGCAGCTTGTTCATACGAAATTTCATAATGAACTCTTTATGAATTTGCAAGCATATTTTATCAAGTTCGCAAGCCACTTGATCAAGTAAGTCGGTTAGTTTATCAACTGAGCATGCCCAAACTCACTGACGACGACTGGGACGCAAAATCCTTCGAGGCAGGGCAGCTCTACAGTCCCGCCGCGCCTATTGATGAGCGCGACCTTTTCGCTGGTCGCGCTCATCAGGTTGGCAAAATGCTTGAAGCTGTGAATGAGCGCGGAAAGCACGCTGTCCTGTTCGGCGAGCGAGGCGTCGGTAAGACATCGCTGGCGAAGGTATTTTCGTCGATGTTCCCTAGGACGCTTCGGCGAATTTTGGCAGTTAGAGAGCAGGTCGATCCATCGGATGACTTTTCATCAATCTGGCGAAAGGTTTTCAAAGACCTGCATATTCGGCCGATTGGCGAAGAAGAAGCTCAGCTCTCGCCGCTGGCTCGAGAATATCCCGGAGCGATTCAGCCCGATGATATTCGCCGCGAATTTCAGGAGCTTTTTCCATCGAACGTCATTCCAATCATTGTAATTGACGAATTTGATAAAGCGCGGGAATCATCGGATAATAAAATTCATGAGTTGATGGCAAATACTATCAAACACCTTTCAGATTATTCAATTAACGCTACTATAATACTAGTGGGAGTTGCGGACGACATCAACGACTTGATCGGAGAGCACCCTTCCATAACGCGTTGTATTGAGCAAATTCCTATGCCGCGCATGAATAACGGCGAACTGCGCCAGATTCTGGATAAGCGTGCGCAAAGGTTAGGAATGAAATTTCACGGGGACGCCTACTACAAAATTGTAGAGCTTGCGCGAGGCCTTCCTTCCTACGCCCACCTTTTAGGTCTCTATTCAACTCAAAACGCGATTCAGAGGAAAAGCCTCCAGATAATCGAGGGCGATGTAGATGCGGCCATTGCGCGCGCTTTGGAAAAATCCCAGGAATCTACTCAGGCCGACTACAACAGTGCAATCCATAGCAATCGGACAGACAGCTTGCATCGGCAGGTGCTGCTAGCCTGCGCCTTGGCAAAGCCCGATCCTCGAGGCCAGTTCGCCCCGACCGCCGTTATCGAGCCGCTCTCCAACATTCTCGAGCGGCCAGTCACCATCGCAAATTTTCAGCAGCATTTGCAAATGTTCACAACCGAGGAACGCAGCAATATCCTTGTCCGAAAGGGCAAGGAGCGGGCCTATAAATATCGCTTCCGTGATCCCATGATGCAACCTTACGTAATCATGCGAGGGATCGAGGAGCGGCTTATTCCGCCTTCGTCTTTGTCGGTGCTTTCAACGCCTGTTGAGCCTGAGCTTCCCATCGAGTTTGCGCTGCCAGGGACGCGATCTCGCGGCGACGCTCGGGACTGAGCGAAACACTACGCGCCTTGCCGCCCAGCTTGCCCATTTGAGCCGCCGCGCTCGATACGTCGTCGCGCGTGTCCTCGACTTCACCGGTCGCGATCTTGCCGATCATCACCGCCAGCCCGATGGCGTCGGCGGGGCGCTTCTGTCCGTTGGGGCCTTTAGGCACGAGGCTTTTTCCCGGACTTCTTGATCCCCGATTCGATCTGCGCGTCTGTCCAGCCAAGCTCGCGCAATCGCGCCCTCGCTTTCTCTCCAACCTCGATTAGCTTCGCGTCCAGTTCTTCCCGCGTTGGCATACGGCCTCCATGCTTTGCGCTAAGCATATAGGATGCGGGGGCGGATGGCGACAACCGATCTGTCAAAATTCAAACTGAGACACTACCCGCGACCGCAAGGGTGGCAATGCCTTCGCACCGCCACTATGTCTTGTTATCGAAATGCAGATGGACAGTGCCTTCACGATCGATCGTGCCGATACGGCGACACGCGCTGCCGCCGCGCGGGCACGGCTGCCCGATGACGTGGCAATGCTGCGCACGGCGGCTGAACTGACCCGCGACCTCGGCGATGCACGGCCGCTGATTTACTGGAGCGATTTCCTCGGATCGGCGGCGATTGGCTATGCGGGGCTTTATGGCGCCGTGACGCTGGGCGGCGGCTGGGCCGTGCTTTGCGGCATCGTCGCGGTGCTGGCGCTTTACCGGGGAATGAGCTTCATCCATGAAGTGACGCATGTGAAGCATGCAACGCTGCCGGGTTTCCGCATCGCTTATAATCTCGTTGTCGGCATCCCGCTGCTCATCCCGTCGTTCATGTATGAAGGCGTCCACAATCTCCACCATACCCGCGTGCGTTACGGAACGGCGGACGATCCCGAATATCTGCCGCTCGCGCGGATGAAGCCATGGAGCCTGCCGCTGTTCGTGATCGTGGCGGCGCTTGCGCCTGTTGGGCTGCTGCTCCGCTACGGGCTGCTCGCACCGCTTTCGCTGGTCAACCCGTCGCTGCGCGCGGCGATCGTGGCGCGTTATTCGAGCCTGCAGATCAACCCCGCATTCCGCCGCCGTGCACCCGAGGGCGACCTCGCCGCACAGTGGCGCTGGCAGGAGGCAGGCGCGAGCTTGTGGGCAATCGCGCTGCTCGCGCTTGCGGCAACCGGCGCAATGCCGCTGCGCACCTTCCTCATCGTTCTGGGGGTCGCATCGAGCGTCGCCGTGCTCAATCAGGTGCGCACGCTGGTCGCGCATCTCTGGGAGAATGACGGCGAGCCGATGACGGTGACGGCGCAATATCTCGACTCGGTCAACGTGCCACCGCCTGCGCTGCTCCCTGCGCTCTGGGCGCCCGTAGGCTTGCGCTACCATGCGCTGCATCATCTGCTGCCGAGCCTGCCCTATCACGCGCTGGGCGAAGCGCACCGGCGGCTGGCGGCGGCGCTGGGCGCGGACTCGCCCTATCACCGCGGCAATCATCCCGGGCTTGGCAGGCTGGTCGGGCGGATCGCGGCGAGCACGATGCGGGGCAAAAACGCGCGCGTATAGTCCGGCGTTGACGGCGCAATGTTTGCACGGCAGGGCGGCGCAGGGTCCACACGATGAGGGGGGATGTTCGATGAAAATGAAGTATTTGGCGGCAGTAGCTGTTGCGCTCACGCCTGTTTCGGCCTTTGCGCAGATGGAAGCGCCCGCTCCGGTCGCCGCGCCTGCAGTGATGAGCGCGGCACCGGTCGAAGCACCGCAGCTCATGCTGCCCGCCAACACCGAAGTCGCCGTCACGCCGACGAGCGATCTGACCAGCAAGGGCATCAAGGAAGGCCATGTCGTCCCGCTGACGACCGTGTTCGACGTGATGCTCAACGGCTATGTCGTAATCCCCAAGGGCACGCCGGGCCAGGGCACCGTCGTCTGGCGGACGGGCAAAGGCGCGTTCGGCAAATCGGCCAAGATGGACGTCCGCTTCGATCATCTCGAAATCAGCGGCCGCAAGGTTGGCCTGGTTGGCACGCATCGTCAGTCGGGTGATGGCAATACCGGCGCAACGGTGGGCGCGATTGTCGGCGCAGGGCTGATCGGCGGCGTGCTCGTGACAGGCAAGTCAGCCAAGATCCCGCACGGCATGCAGCTTTCGGCGCGCACCGCTGAGGCGCTTCCCGTGATCATCCCGGCAGGCGCGGTGCCGATCCCGAACGCGACGGTCGGCCCGGCGGCAGAGCCTGCTGCGGCATCCGCACCGACGGTTCCGACCACGAACTGAACTTTGCGCATGGCGGCGACGCGCGATCATCGGGTCGCGCGTCGCGTCAATCGTGCACAGTACACATTGACATCTGATGCGCGGCGCATGATGTTTTGGTCATGCGCACGACTTTGACGATTGACGATGACGTCCTGAGCGTGGCCACCGCCATCGCGCGGCAAGAACGCAAGACAATTGGGACGGTCGTGTCCGAGCTGCTCCGAAAGAGCCTGGCGGTTCCCGCAAGCGATCAACTGGAGTTTCGGAATGGTTTTCCGCTGTTACCCGTTCGCCCTGGCGCTGGCCGGGCAACCATGGAACTGGTCAACAAGCTCCGCGACGAATCCGAATAGTTGCGGGCGCTCCTAGACACCAATGTGTTGATTGCTCTTCTCGACCGTGCCCATGCGCATCATGCGCGGGCAACGGCGTGGTTCGAAGGATCGGGTGCGCGCGCTTGGGCAACCTGCCCGATCGTTGAGAACGGGGCGATCCGGATCCTCGCCCAACCATCTTATCCCAATGCGGTGGCTCCCGAACTGACAGCGGAAGCTCTTGCTCATTTTATCGCAATCGAGGGTTTTTCGTTCTGGAATGACTCGGTCAGTCTGCGCGACGCGACCATCTTCGACCGCACCCGCTTCGGTTCGCATCACCGTCTGACCGACATTTATCTACTCGGCCTTGCGCGGGCGAATAGAGGCGTGCTGGCGACGTTCGATCGCCGACTGGCTGCCGACGCCGTGATCGACGGGGCGAACCATCTGCTCGTCCTCTCCTAAGCGCGGACGTTATTCCTCCGAGCGGTAGAGCACCGCTTCGCCGACGAGCAGGAAAAGGAAGAACGGCCCCCAAGCCGCGAGCAGCGGCGGGTATGCGCCGAGATTGCCCATGGCGAGGCCGAAATTGTCGGCAACGAAATAGGCAAAGCCCAGCATCATCCCGATGACGGCGCGGACGAACAGCTTGCCTGACCGGGCAAGGCCGAACGCAGCGACCGCGCCGAGCAGCGGCATCAGCAAAGTGGACAGCGGCCCCGAAATCTTGTGCCACCAGGCGGCCTCAAGCTCGGCAGTGGGCCGTCCGGCGCGCGCGAGATCGTCGATCACGCCGCGCAGCGTCCAGAACGGCGTGCCGCTGCCATCGACCTGCGCCAGCGTGAACTGCTCGGGCCGCACGCCGCGCGCTACGGTCAGCGTCGGTGGCCGGGTGACACTGCCGCTCGCCACGTCGAAATTGCGCGGCTGCTCGAGCACCCAGCCTTCGCCCGCGACATAGCGAGCGCGCGGCGCGGTGATGATCCGCACGAGTGTGCCGCCGCTGCGATCATAGACCCCGACGTCGGTCAGCCGCGTGGCGGCCCCGCGGCCCTCGACCAGATCGGCATGGATCAGATCGTCGCCCTCGCGCAGCCAGACGTTGGTCAGCGCTTCGCTATTGCTGGGCATTTTGCCGAATTCGGCGCTCTGCCACGCCGCAAGCGTCGCCGCCGAGCGCGTAACCACGCGCTCGTTGAACACGAACGATCCGGCGGCGATGACGATGCTGGCGGCAAACAGCGGGCTGAGCACCTGATGCGCCGAAAGCCCCGCCGCCTTCATCGCGACGACCTCGCTGTTCTGATTGAGCGTCGCCAGCGTGATCAGCGTGCCGAGCAGCACGCAAAAGGGCAGGAATCGCTGGATGATCTGCGGCAGGCGCAGGCTGACGTAGGTGAAGATCTGCGCCTGGCCGTTGCCGGGGTAGGCAAGGATGCTGTCAGTCTCGCTCAGCAGATCGAGTACCTGGAGAATGAGGACGAGGACGGCGAGCACGGCAAAGGTGCGCACAACGAACATCTTGCCCATGTAAAGCGTGAGCGTGCGCGAGGGGAAAAGGCTGCTCATCATGCCGGGCTGCGCCGGAACACGCGGAACAGACTGACGACCCATTTGGTGATCTTGCCAGCCACACGGTCGATCGCGCCGATGGGCTGGCCGCCGGGGACATAGGCCAGCGTGCGGAACATCCAGATGATCAGCGCTGCAAACACCGCGAACGGCACCCACAACGCGAGGAACGGATCGAACGTGCCGATGGCCCCCATCCCCTGCGCATATTCGTTGATCTTGTGATAGGTCACGACCATCACGATTGCGAGGAACACGCCGACGCCCGAGGTTGATCGCTTCGGCGGCACGGCAAGTGCGACCCCGAGCATCGGCAGCAGCAGCATCATCGCCACTTCGGCAATGCGGAAGTGGAATGCCGACCAGCTTTCGTTTTTCAGCGTGGGCGTGCTGCGCGCGTCGGTGCCGACCTGGACCAGTTCGGGCAGCGTCAGCTCGCGATCCGCGCCGCTGCCCCGCCCGCGAAACGCATCGATCTTGGGTAGGTCGATCGGCAGATCGTGCGCCGTGAAGCTCAGGATGCGCGGGGCGACGAAGCCGGGGGCGTCGTGCACCAGCGTGCCGTTGCGCAGGCGCAGGATGATGGTGTCGGGATCATCAGTGGCAAGGAACTGGCCCTGATCGGCGGCGACCGAAAGCGTGCGGTCGCCCGACGCGCGCACCATCGCGAAAATGCCCGACAGCCGCCGCCCGTCATCGGCACTTTCCTCGATCCGCAGCGTCATATCGCGCCCGAGCCGCGTGAATTCGCCGACCTTGATCGAGGCACCGAGCGCGCCCGAGCGCAGTTCGAAACGCAAGCCCTCATATTGGTAGCGCGCCCAAGGCTGGACGAAGCCGACGATCAGCAGATTGAGCAACATGAAGCCGATCGCGTAGAGAAAGGGCACGCGCAGCAAGCGCCAATAGCCCTGGCCTACGGCGAGCAGTGCATCGAGTTCGGACGAGAGCGCCATTTTGCGGAAGGCGAGCAGGATCCCGAGCAGGACGCCGATCGGCACGCCGAGCGACAGATATTCGGGCAGCAGATTGAGCAGCATCCGCCACACCACACTGACCGGCCCGCCTTCGGCCGCGACGAAATCGAACAGCCGCAGCATCCGATCGAGCACCAGCAGCATCGCCGCGACAATTAACGACGACACAAGCGGCACGAAGATGAGGCGTGCGATGTATTTGTCGGTCGCGGTGAGGAAGGCGGGGATGGGAGCGTCCTTGGGCGTTGCTTTTGCGTCCTAGCCACAGTTTCGGTGGGTTGGAAACAGTCGAGGCTCAAGCGAAGGCAAAATCCTCTCCGCGACGGGGAGGGGGACCACGCAGTGGTGGAGGGGTCGGGTGACGCGCGTTCTCGATCGACGATGGAGCGATGCGCTACGCGCGGCCCCTACGCCCTTCGGGCACCTCCCCGTTCCGGGGAGGATTTACGCTGCCCGTGCCGCGCGCGGATCGATGAGATCGGCGACCGCCGCGTCGAGCTCGGCCATTGTGAAAGGCTTGCGCAGGACGCGGTGGCCGCCGAATGCGCCCTCGGGGATGTCCCCCGCAAAGCCGGTTACGAACAGCACCGGGATGCTCGCATGATCATGGCGCAATGCTTCGACGAGTTCGGGACCGGTCATGCCCGGCATCAGCACATCGCTCACGATCAACGCGATATCGGGGTGATCGATGAGGCATTGATGCGCTTCGGACGGCAGCGCGCACGCGATGGGGCGATGGCCAATCTCGCGCAGCGCCTCGGCCGTCGCGGCGAGGACGCGGGGATCGTCTTCCACCACCAGGATCGTTCGCGGCGCGCGTGGCCGCCCCATGGGCAGGCTGCGCTCGCTGCGTGTGACGACCTTGGGCAGCGCGGCGCTGCGCGGGAGAAACAGCGACACCGTGGTGCCTTGGCCCAGCACCGACTCGACCGACACCGCGCCGCGCGATTGCTTGACGAAGCCGAAGACCTGTGACAGCCCAAGGCCCGTCCCCTGACCGACCGGCTTGGTCGTGAAGAACGGTTCGAACACCCGCTCGCGGATCGCCTCGCTCATGCCGGTTCCGGTGTCGGACACCGCGATCCTGATATAGTCGCCCGCACTCGCGCCATCGACTTGCCCCGCCGCGAGGCTGGTGTTGTCGACCGCGATGGTGAGGATCCCGCCCGCAGGCATCGCGTCGCGCGCATTGACTGACAGGTTGAGCACGGCATTTTCGAACTGGTGCGGATCGACGAAGACCGGCCATGGCCGCGCCGTGGGCAAGACCCGAACCTCGATCGTGTCGCCGATCGTGCGATCGAGCAATTCGGCCATGTCCGCCAGCAGCATGTTGGGATCGGCAGCAGCCGGCATCGCGGGTTCGGCGCGCGAAAAGGCAAGCAGGCGCTTGGTGAGCGCCGCCGCGCGCGTCGCGCCCTCGAGAGCGCTGGCGAGATGCGGCTCGGCCTCGCCACCGCGCACGATGCGGCGCTGAGCAAGCTCGATGCCACCCATGACGACCGCCAGCATATTGTTGAAATCATGCGCGATGCCGCCGGTGAGCTGGCCGACCGCTTCCATTTTCTGCGCCTGCCGGAGCCGAGCCTCGGTCGCTTCGCGCGTCGCCATCTCGGCGCGGAGCTGGGCTGCAACCTCGCTCAGTTCGCTCGTCCGCGCGGCGACCGCATCTTCCAGTTCGTCGTTGCGGACTTCTTCGGTCAGCCGCTGCGACCACGCCCGGAGCGCGGTCCAGACCAGAAAGCCCATGCCGACGACGAGCACGAACCCGAAGCCCGAAAGGATCGTGCCGAAGGTGTTCGATCGCGCGATCGTGGCCTCGGCGCGCGCGGTGCGCTGGGCGAGGACGGCGCGCTCATTGTCGCTGACCCGGTCGAGCAATTGCGTGATGCGGCGCAAACTGTCCGATCTGCCCGCCGTATAATATTTCGAGAGCGCCTGCGCGTTCTGCTCGTAATTCGTGCGCAGCGCGATATCGGTCAGCTCGGTGCCGCGCGCGCCATAGGCCTCGCGGAGCGCATCGATGAGACGCTGGGTTCGCGGATCGGTGATTTGCCGGTCAAGCCGATCGAGCAGCGTGCCGGCCTGTGCCCATTGATCGACGAACAGGCGGCCGACCGCCTTGTCGCCGCTGACGACGAAGCGGCCGAGCGACGCTTCGGATTTGCCGATGCTCGCATCGAGGGTGCGCGAGAGGACCATGACTTCGTAGCTCTGCCGCTGCCAGCCGAGCGCAGCGTCGCGCTCCCGTGTGGCATCGCGCCAGGTGAAGACGAGCGCCGCAATCGTCGCAAAGACAATCACGGCCCCCGCGATCCCGCCGACAACCCACCAGCGGACCGAAGTCTGACGTCGCACGTCGCTTGCCATGGCAACCAATTAGCCCGATCTGCGGGAAACGGCCAGTGTCAGGATGCAGGTCGCAGAATCCCGGTCGCGCGACCAGCGGCTGCGAAGCGTTCGAGCACCGTCTGCACTTCGTCGGCGCTGTGTTCGGCGCAGAGCGAACAGCGCAGCAGCGTCATGTTGGCGGGCGTCGCAGGCGGGCGGGCGAGGTTTACGTAAACGCCGTTTTCGAGCAGCGCCTGCCACATCGCGGCACCGCGCTCGAGATCGGGCATGATGACCGCGATGATCGCGCTTTGCGCCTCGGGCGTGCCGAGTTCGAAGCCGAGGTCGCGCAGGCCCTTGTGCAGCGTGCGCGAATTTTCCCACAGATGCGCGCGCTTGTTGCCCGCATGCATGAGCTTGCGGATCGAGACGGTTGCAGTCGCGACCACGCTGGGCGGCAGTGAGGCAGTGAACACATAGGGGCGACACACGAGGCGCATGATCTCGAACTTGGGATGGTTCGAGACGCAGAAACCGCCAACGGTGCCGACCGATTTGGAAAAGGTGCCGATGACGAAATCGACCTGATCGAGCACGCCCTGATCTTCGGCGACGCCGCGGCCGTGCTCGCCGAAAAATCCCATGGCATGCGCTTCATCGACGAGAATCATCGCGCCGTGTTTTTTGCAGACCGCGACCATTTCGGGGAGCGGCGCGATGTCGCCCAGCATCGAATAAACGCCTTCGAGCACGACCAGCTTGCCCGCGCCTGCCGGGATGCGACCGAGGCGCTTGTCGAGATCGTCCACGTCATTGTGGCGGAAGCGCACGATCTGCGCGCTGCCGAGCGCGCAGCCGTCGTAGATCGAGGCGTGACTGTCGGCATCGATGATGACGAAATCATCCTTGCCGGCAAGCGTCGAGATGATGCCGAGATTGGCCTGATAGCCGGTGGAAAAGACCATCGCATGGTCCATGCCGTAGAATTCGCGGAGCGCATCCTCGCAGGCGCGGTGGCCCTGATAGGTGCCGTTGAGCACGCGGCTGCCCGTCGTCCCCGCGCCAAACGCCTCGAGCGCCGCTTCGCCCGCCTGGAGCACGTCGGGATCGAACGTCATCCCCATGTAATTATAGGTGCCGAGCAGGATCGTCTCCTGCCCGTTGCAGATCGCGCGCGTGGGCGAGAGCACCTTTTCCATGACCAGCGAAAACGGATCGCGCTGGCCGGTGGCAAGCAGGGCTTCGCGCTGGGCGATGAGCGGATCAAATTTCGAGAAAAGGTCGATCGCGGGTTCATAATCGCTCATGCCACATCCTTGTGCACAAAGGCCTTGCGCAACGCTTCGTCGGCGCGGCGTTGCCAGTTGGGTCCGGTCGCTTTCAGCGCTTCGAGCACATCGGGCGAAAGGCGAATGCCGACCGGCCTTTTGCGCTATCCAGATGGCAACGGCGGTCGTCCGGGCTGGCGGACGAGTTGCCGGACAATTTCGGGAGGCAGGACTTCGGACATCGGTCGCGCCTTGGCAAAATCTTCCTCGGTCCATTCGGGATTATCGTCCCAATCCGGGCTTTCCCAAGGTTTCGTTTCAGCGCTCATAACGTCGCATCTCCTTTTCGTGCGCCCGACGGAAACTGATCATGCGCACGCGGTTTTCACGGTGCGTGAAAACAATCGCATAACCTTTGCCAGCGATCCGACCATAGGCACGATAGCGCCGTTCACCATAGTCTTGTCGGTCATCCTCGAAAATGATGCCTTCGCTATCGAAGACCGGAAACTCGCTCAGCGAAAGTCCATGCTTTTCCGTGTTTTCGCGATCCTTCGCGGAATCAAACTCGATATATCCATCCATTTATGTAAAGACACTAATTACAGGCGTCAAGCTGCGCCCTTCAGCTTGCCCACCGCCTCGATCAGCTGGCCCACCGTCTCGATCTCGGCCTGCATGTTCATCGTGATCATCACGTCGAATTCGTCCTCGATCGCGGCGACGAAATCGAGCACGGTCAGCGAATCCCATTCGAGATCGCCCATGAAGCTGGTCGTCTCGTCGACGGCGACGGCCTTGGCGTTGAAGGGCTCGATCTGCGCCAGAACGGCGGCTTTGATGGTGTCACGGTCGCTCATTGCATGGCCTTAGCGCGCGAGGGCGCTCACAGCCAGCCCTCGGTGCGATACCAATGCGCGGTTGCCGCAAGCCCGGCGACGGTGGCGATCTGCGGGGTCCAGAGCGCAAGCGGCGGGCGCTTGGCCGGATCGATGACCCAATCGGGGTGGCAGAAATAGGCAGCGCGATCGCGGGTCAGCTTGGCGCGCGGTCCACGCAAGGCCTGGTCGATCGCAGCGCCTGCGCGAACGAGTGCAGCGGGCAGCGCGACTGTTGCCACCCTGCGCCCTACTGCCGAGCCGATGGCGCGCGCGAAATCGCCGTGGTTCCAGCCACCGGGCAGCCCGTCGTCGGCTTCGTAAATCGTGCGTGAGGGGCCGCCCCGTGCGAGCGTGACAATCAGCCGCGCCATGTCGGCGGCGTGGATCACCGACATGCGACCGCGCGGGGGGAGCGGGAAGAGACCGCGCCGGGCGCAGCGAAACAGCTCGAGATTGTCGGTGTCGCCCGGCCCGTAGATCGCGGGCGGGCGCACGACGCACCAGTCGAGCGGGGAGGCGACGACGGCATCTTCGGCGGCGCGTTTCGAACGGCCATAGAGCGACAGCTGCGGCTCGCGCGCGGCGATCGACGAGACGTGGATAAAGCGGTGCGCGCCGGAAGCCGCAGCGGCGCTCAGCATCGCGATCGTGCCGAGCCGGTTGCCTGCGTCGAACGCTTCGGCGTCGCCGTTGACGACGCCTGCGACATGAATGACCGCCTCGGCTCCGGCGCACAGCTGCCCGAGCGCCGCGTCGTCGTCGAGCGCCCCGGTGATCCACGTCACGCCAGCGCGCGCCGCTTGCGGACGACGGGCGAGGGCGCGCACGTCATGTCCGGCAAGCTGGGCGAGCACATGGCCACCCAGAAACCCGGTCGCGCCGGTGAGCGCAACGATCACAGCAGGACCATATGGTCGCGGTGAATGAGGGCGGAGCGTGGTGCATGGCCGAGCGCTTGGGCGATTGCGTCGCTTTTGAGCCCGGCGATGCGCACCGCCTCGTCGGACGGATATTCGCTTAGGCCGCGCGCGATCGCCGTGCCGAGCGGACCGATAATATCGACCACGTCGCCGCGCGCGAAACTGCCGGTCACATGGCGCGCACCGGCCGGCAGCAGGCTCGCGCCGCGGGCCAGTGCGCTGGCGGCACCGGCATCGACCTCGATCGTGCCTTTGACGGTGAGCCGCCCCGCGAGCCAGGCCTTGCGCGAGCGCGCGCGCTTGTCGGCCACGAAACGCGTGCCCGCGCCGTCGGCAACGCGCGCGAGCGGGCGGGCTTCGTGGCCCGAGACGATCACGAGATCGACGCCGCTTGCCGTCGCGATCTTCGCAGCAGCGATTTTCGACGCCATCCCGCCCGATCCCATGCCCGATTGCGATCCGCCGGTCGCCATCGCTTCGATCCGGGCATCGATGCGCTCGACCCGTGCGATCCGCGCCGCACCGGGGTCTTTGGCGGGATCGGCAGTGAACAGCCCATCGACGTCCGACAGCAGCACGACCTGCCCCGCGCCTGCGACCTGCGCAATGCGCGCGGCCAGCCGGTCGTTGTCGCCGAAGCGGATTTCTTCGGTGGCAACGCTGTCATTCTCGTTGATCACCGGCACGACGCCCAAAGACATCAGCCGGTCGAGCGTGGCGCTGGCGTTGAGATAGCGCCGCCGGTCCTCGAGATCGTCGAGCGTCACGAGGATCTGCGCCGCCGTGAGGCCGTGGCCGCCGAGCAGGTCCGCCCAGACACCCGCCAGCGCGATCTGGCCGACGGCGGCCGCCGCCTGCGCATCGTCGAGGCTCGCGCGTCCGCCCTTCGCCAGCGCCAGCCGCCGCGCGCCGAGCGCGATCGCGCCCGAGGAGACGATCGCGACCTGCTGGCCATCGGCGATCCGCGCTGCAATGTCGGCCACCAGCTCGCCGAGCCACGCCCGCCGCACATCGCCCGCCGGATCGACGAGCAACGACGAGCCGACCTTGACGATCAAGCGGGGCGGATGCGCGGACATGACCGGCGGTTAGACCGGCGACGGGCGTTGGGCAACGCACCCCGTGGCGCGCGCTTTACCGGAGCTTGGCGATCGCCAGCCCGTCGGCTTTCGCACGCTCCTTCACCGATTCTTCGCTGCGCGTCATCGCCTTGGCAATCGCCTTCAGCGCCATGCCCTTTTTGGCGAGCGTATGGAGCTTCTGGATTTCATCGGTCGTCCAGGGCTGGCGGTGCCGCTCGAAGCGCTCGCTGGCCGCCATCAGTCGCGCGCGAAGATTTCGGCGTGGGGGATCGTCACGCCAAGCGAGGGGAGTTCGACGTCGTGGGGCTGCGCGAATAAGTCGTCACGCCAAGATGTCGGGCCGATGCGCTGCACGACGCGGGTTAGTTCCTTGATCGGATCGACGAAAACCACGGTCTGCAACGATTCTATTGTTCGGAATTCGTCCAGCTTTGCACCCTGATCGTTTCGGTCGGTGCTTGGCGACAAGATTTCGAATATCACGCTCGGATCTCCGAGCTTCCGTTCCAACAGCTCGCTGTCACTCCATTCGCTCCGGCAATAGACAGCGATGTCGGGATAGCGGAGGTTTGTTTGATTGACCATCAATCCCATGTCCGATCCGAACGGCCGACAACCCGTGCCACGAAGCTGATTACGCAAGAACGCCATGACGTTCGAGGCCACGAGCGCATGGACAACGCTTCCACCCGCCATCATTCGGATGACGCCATCGACAAGCTCAAATTTCTTGTCGCTCGGGAAATCGATCGACAGGAATTCATCGACGGTCATCGGGATGAATTTTGGATCGTGCCGCATGTTCGCAATCTATCACCGACTCGTATGAAGACCAAGTTTCACAACGGCGACCATTCGCCCTCGGTCGCGCCGATGCCTTGCGCTGCGTGTTCGGGCGCGGGGATCGCATCGGTCAGCCGGTCGAGCACGGCTTCGATCCCCGTGCCGGCAGCTCCCGACAGCGGCATGATCTCGCATTTGGCCGCGCGTTTCAGCTTGGCGGTGATTGCCTTGAGTTCGGCAGCGTCAAGCGCGTCGATCTTGTTGAGGCCGATCACTTCAGGCTTGTCGGTCAATCCCGCGCCGTAAATGTCGAGTTCCGTGCGCACGGTGCGCCACGCCTTGACGGGGTTTTCGCCAGTCGCGTCGATGAGGTGAAGCAGCACGCGGCAACGCTCGATATGGCCGAGGAACCGGTCGCCGATGCCCGCGCCGTCAGCCGCCCCCTCGATCAGCCCGGGGATGTCGGCGATCACGAATTCGCGGTTGCGGTGGCTGACGACGCCGAGCTGCGGGCGCACCGTGGTGAAGGGATAAGCGCCGACCTTGGCGTTCGCGTTGGTGACGGCGTTGATGAACGTCGATTTTCCTGCATTGGGCAGGCCGAGCAGGCCGATGTCGGCGAGCAACTTCAGGCGCAGCCACACCCAGGCTTCCTCGCCGGGCCAGCCGGTGCCGTGCTGGCGCGGCGCACGGTTGGTCGAGGTCTTGTAGCTGGCATTGCCGCGCCCGCCGTCGCCGCCGCGCAGAAACACATAGCGGTCGCCCGCCTTCGTGAAATCGGCGAGGACATGCTCCTTGTCTTCGCTCAGCACCTGCGTTCCGACGGGCACGCGCACGACGAGATCGCGCCCGCCCGCGCCGGTCATGTTGCTGCCAGCACCGCCCTTGCCGCGCGGCGCGCGGAAATGCTGCGTGTAGCGAAAGTCGATGAGCGTATTCAGCCCGGCGACGGTTTCGAAGACGATGTCGCCGCCCTTGCCGCCGTTGCCGCCATCGGGCCCGCCATATTCGATGAACTTTTCGCGCCGGAACGCGACCGCGCCGGGGCCGCCCGCGCCCGAACTGAGGTAGATTTTGGCTTGATCGAGGAAATGCATGCCGGTCTGATAGGCTTTAAGTGCGCATACGACCAGAAGCGGATGCGACGCACTACGCCGCCAGCGCGAGCGCCTGCAGATTGAGCACGAAGCGGCGGCACGGCACGCTCGTCCCGCGCGCGCGGCTGACGCGCGGATACACCTCGCCGCTGGGTGCGAACCCGAGCTTGTGCAACACGCGTCCCGAGGCCGGATTGTCGACGAAATGCCCCGCGACGAGCCGTTCGAGCCGCAGAGTGTCGCGCGCGGTTTCGATTACGGCGCGGCCCGCTTCGGTCGCAAAGCCGAGGCCCCAGTGCGAAGGCACGATCCAGTAGCCGAGCTCGAGATCGTCGCCATCGCGCGCCAGGCCGATACCGCCGATGAGGCGCGGTGCGCCCATGGTGCGGGCAAAGATCAAGAAATCGACCTCGCCCTCGCCCCGCGCGCGGCCGAGATAGGCCTCGGCGTCATTGGTTTCATAGGGCCATGGTGCCGAGGCCAGATTGAGGACGATCGCCTCGCGCGCGATTGCACCTGCCAAAGCGGCGGCATCTTCGGGCCAGCCGGGCCGAAGCAACAGTCTTTCGGTACGCACGAACATCTGTAACTCTCCTGCGGTGCGCAGTGCCGCCATGCTGTGACGGCTGCGCGACAATGATCGAGGGAGATACAAAAAAGGGAGCGAGGGGGTGACCCTTACTCCCTAGCGCCTGTCGCAACAGGCATTCGGGTCACCCTTATGGCGACCCGGAAATGGGATCGCCGGTTATTCGGCCGCCATCATAATCGGATCGACTGAGACGTATTTGCGACCCTGCTTGCCCAAGTGGAACGCGACGCGTCCACCTGCGAGGGCAAACAGCGTATGATCCTTGCCACAGCCGACATTACGGCCCGGCCACACGCGCGTGCCGCGCTGGCGGACGAGGATGTTGCCGGCGAGCGCGACTTCGCCGCCGAACTTCTTGACGCCAAGACGACGCCCTGCCGAATCGCGACCGTTGCGCGATGAACCGCCAGCTTTCTTATGTGCCATCTCGCCTTACTCCGCGCTTGCCGCTGCAACCATAGGCTCGGCGTCCTGCGCCTTTGCCTTCTTGGCCGGGGCCTTTTTGTCTTCGGCCGCGCCGACGCTCAGGATCTTGAGGATCGTGTGCTGCTGGCGGTGCCCGTTCTTGCGCCGGTAGTTATGACGGCGTTTCTTCTTGAAGACGATGATCTTGTCCGCCTTCGCCTGCGCGACGATCTCGGCCGCCACGGTCAGCCCGGCGGCAGCACCTTCGCTGGCAAACAGCACGTCGGTCAGCGCAATCTGCGCGCCCGCGTCGCCGTCCATGCGGTCAACGACGATCTTGTCTCCGGCGGCAACCCGATATTGCTTGCCGCCTGTGCGCACGACTGCGAACATGGCTCTCATCTTCTCTACAAAGCATCTTGCACGCGCGACACGGAGTCGCTCGCGGGAAGGGGGCCGATACGCACGCGCGGGTGCGATGTCAACGATGCGTTGCGGAGGCTTGAGGAATCAGTCACTGCCAGCGCGAAAACCATCGGGGAGGGTTGCATGGCGGGGCCGCTGGCGGGATTGAAGATCGTCGAATTCGCCGGGATCGGACCGGGGCCTTTCTGCGGCATGATGCTCGCCGATCACGGCGCGGAGGTGATCCGCATCGAGCGGCCCGGCGGTATCCTGCACCCGATGGACGCGCTGGCCCGCTCGCGCCGGTCAATCGTCCTCGACATGAAAAAAGCTGAGGCGGTTTCGGTTGCGCGCGATCTTTGCCGCACGGCCGATGGCATCATCGAGGGCTATCGGCCCGGCGTCATGGAGCGCCTCGGGCTCGGCCCGGACGTGCTGCTCGTCGACAACCCCAAGCTCGTGTTCGGCCGGATAACGGGCTGGGGCCAATATGGTCCCTATGCGCAGGCGGCGGGCCATGACATCAACTATATCGCGCTCGCAGGCGTGCTCCACACCGTCGGGCGGGTGGGCGAGCGGCCGGTGCCCCCGGTCAACTATATCGGCGATTTCGGCGGCGGCGGCATGATGCTGGCCTTTGGGATGGTCAGCGCGTTGCTCGCGGTGAAATCGGGCGGCGCGGGGCAGGTGATCGATTGCGCGATGACTGACGGATCGGCGCTGCTCGCCGCCATGACCTATTCAGCGCACGCGATCGGGCTGCACGAGGACCGGGCGGGCGTGAACCGGCTCGACGGCGGCGCGCCCTTTTATGACACCTACACCTGCGCCGATGGCAAGTTCATCGCGATCGGCGCGATCGAGCCGCAATTCTATGCGCTTATGCGGGCGAAGACCGGGCTCGACGCCGATCCCGATTTCGATGCACAATATAATCACGCGATGTGGCCCGAGCTAAAGCGGCGCGTTGCCGAGGTCATCGCGCAGAAGACGCGCGACGAATGGGACGCGGTCATGGCGGCGACCGATGTGTGCTTTGCGCCGGTGCTATCGCTGACCGAAGCGCCGCTGCATCCGCACAATGCCGCGCGAGCGACGTTTGCCGCAGTTGGCCCTTCGGTCCAGCCGATGCCAGCGCCGCGCTATTCGCACACGGTTAACGATCCGCCACGCGCACCGACTCGCGCGGGCGGCGATACCGATGCGGTGTTGGCTGGCATGGGGTATGACGGCGCGCGGATTGCGGAACTGCGCGCTGCGGGGGCGCTGGGGGCGTAGAGCAAGATGACTTTAGATTGATCAATAAATCCTCGTCGGCCCGGGCTTGACCCGGGCCAAGGCTTCTTCTCGCGACAGCTCACCGAAGGAAAGCCCAGCCCCGGATCAAGTCCGGGGCGACGAAAATGGCATGATCAGTTGCAAGGCATCCTTCGTCAGCGCGCGATCTCAGCCGTCGCCGTCATGATCTCGCGCCCGTCGCTGCCGAGCGCGGTGAGGGTTACAAGCGTATCGACCACTGTGCCGACGAGGTGAAGCACTTCCCCGGCAATGGCGGGCGAGACGCCGCGGAAGGAAAAGTTCGCGAGCCGGTTCGCGCTAAGTTCGCGCGCGGCGAGGTCGAGCAGCAGGGTCGCAGTAAGCGGGCCATGGACGACGATGCCGCGATAGCCTTCCTCGGCTATCGCATAGGGGGCGTCATAATGAATGCGGTGGCTGTTGAAAGTCAGCGCCGAATAGCGGAACAGCAGCGGGGCGGACGGCGTGACTTCGCGGTGCCACGCGTGATCCGCAAGCGCAGGCGCGCCGCTGCCCAGCGGAGCAGGGGCCGCCGTGCTCGCCTCGCGATAAACCAGCGTCTGCTGCTCACGCACGACAAGCGCGCCGTCGGCGGTCGTTTCGTGATCGAGCTGGACGAACACCAAAGGCCCCGATCCCCCGATTTTCTTCTGAACGCCCGCGATGACCGAGCGCCGTGCGATCGCGGCACCGACGGCGATTGGCGCATGGAACGACAGCGTGCTCGATGCCCACATCCGGCGCGGGAGCGGGATCGGCGGCAGGAACCCGCCGCGCCGGGGATGGCCATCGCTATCGAGCGCATGCGTTGCGGCCTCCGGCGTGCACAGGCACCAGTGAATGCCCTGCGGCGCGATGTCGCCGGTCTCGCTGCTGTCGAACGTCGCGCGAAAGCGGGCGAGCAGCGCCGGGGTCAGCATGTCATGCTGCACCTGCTCGCGGCCGATCCAGTCGGTCCAGTCCATCAATAGCTCCTCGGCAGCCCGAGCACATGCTCGGCGACGAAACTCAGGATCATGTTCGTCGAGATGGGCGCGACCTGATAGAGTCGCGTCTCGCGGAACTTGCGTTCGATGTCATAATCCACCGCAAAACCGAAGCCGCCGTGCGTCTGGATGCAGGCCTCGCCTGCCGCCCAACTGGCCTCGGCGGCAAGCATCTTGGCAATGTTCGCTTCTTCGCCGACCGGCTCGCCCGCGTCATATTTGCGCAAGCCCTCATGCACCATCAGCGCGGCGGCGCGCATCTGCCCATAGGCGCGCGCAATCGGGAATTGCACGCCCTGATTCTGCCCGATCGCGCGACCGAACACCATGCGGTCTTTCGCATAAGCGGTCGCCTTGTCGATGAACCATTTGGCATCGCCAATGCATTCGGCTGCAATCAGCAGCCGTTCGGCATTCATGCCCGAGAGAATGTAGCGAAAGCCCTCGCCCTCCGCGCCGACGAGGTTTGCGGCGGGCACGCGCAGATTGTCGAAGAATATCTCGGTCGTCGCATGGTTCATCATCGTTTCGATCGGGCGGATGGTGAGGCCGTTGCCGACGCTTTCGCGCATGTCGATGAGGAAGACTGAGAGGCCAGCGGTGCGGCTCGCCGCATCCTCGCGCGGCGTGGTGCGCGCGAGCAGCAGCATCAGGTCCGAATGATCGGCGCGGCTGGTCCAGATTTTCTGGCCGTTGATCACATAGGCATTGCCATCGCGCTTGGCGGTCGTCTTGAGCGCGAGGGTGTCGGTTCCGCTGGTCGGCTCAGTCACGCCGAACGCCTGCAGCCGCAGTTCGCCGGCCGCGATCTTCGGAAGATACTGCGCCTTTTGCGCGTCGGATCCGTGCCGCAGCAGCGTCCCCATAATGTACATTTGCGCGTGGCATGCGCCGCCATTGCAGCCCTGGTGATGGATTTCGTCGAGGATCGCCGCCGCCGCCGACAGCGGCAGGCCTGCGCCGCCATAGGCCTCGGGGATCAGCGCCGACAGATATCCCGCGTCGCCAAGCGCAGCGACGAACTCGGTTGGATACGCGCGCTCGCGGTCCTTGGCGCGCCAATACTCGCCCGGATAGTGCGCGCAAAGCTTGGCGACCTCGTCGCGGATCGCGGCGTAATCGTGCATCAGGCGCGCTCGAAGATCGCCGCGAGGCCCTGGCCGCCGCCGATGCACATCGTCTCGAGGCCGTAGCGCCCGCCGCGCCGGTGCAATTCGCGCGTGAGAGTGGCGAGGATGCGGCCGCCGGTCGCGCCGATGGGGTGGCCGAGCGAAATGCCCGAGCCGTTGACGTTCAGCATGTCGCGGCGGTTGTCGTCCTCGCTCCAGCCCCAGCCCTTGAGGACGGCGAGGACCTGCGGGGCAAAGGCTTCGTTGAGCTCGACAAGATCAATGTCGCCCCAGCCGAGACCGCTGCGCGCAAACAGGCGGGCAACTGCCGGGACCGGACCGATCCCCATGCGCGACGGATCGCAGCCCGCTGCGGCCCAGCTGTGAAACCAGGCCAGCGGCGTGAGCCCCAGCGCGTCGAGCCGGTCCTCGGCGACGACAAGGCAAGCCGCCGCCGCATCGTTTTGCTGACTGGCGTTTCCCGCCGTAACGACCCCGCCCTCGATCGGCGCGAGCGCGGCCAGCGTCTCGAGCGTCGCATCGGCGCGATAGCCCTCGTCACGATCGAACCACTTGGGGTCGCCGCGCTTTTGCGGCACGGCGACGCGGACGATCTCATCGGCAAACACCCCCGCATCCCACGCGCGCGCGGCATTCTGGTGACTGCGCAGCGCATAGGCGTCTGCAGCCTCGCGGGAAATATCATAGTCGCGCGCGAGATTGTCAGCAGTCGCGATCATGCCGCTGATCACGCCGAACCGTGCGATCGGCTGCGACATCAGCCGCCCGCGCGCAAGCCGGTCATGCAGCGTCATGCCGCCCATCTTCGTGCCGCCCCGAATATCGGTCGTGTAATGCTCGACGTTCGACATGCTCTCGACGCCGCCTGCGACGACGACGTCGGCGGCTCCGGTCTGCACCATCATTGCCGCATCGATCACCGATTGCAGCCCCGAGCCGCAGCGCCGGTCGAGCTGATAGCCCGGCACGCTGATCGGCAGACCCGCCGCCAGCGCCGACCAGCGCGCGATGCACGGCGCTTCGCCGCTGGCATAGCCTTGCGCGAAGACCACATCGTCGATCCGTTCGGGGTCGATCCCGGTGCGTTCGACCAGCGCCTTCAGAATAACCGCGCCCAGATCTCCTGCCGTCATCGCCGCCAGGCTGCCGAGAAACTTGCCGACCGGCGTCCGGATCGGTGCGACGATGGCGGCGCGGCGCAGGGGCATCAGGCAGTTCCTTTGGCGAGGTCGCGACGCTCTCCTTGCCATGCCGACCGCCGGAAATGCCAGCAACAATGCCCCAACCACGATCAAAACCATCGTTCTGTAAGGTTTCGACCCGATAAGCGCTGTCTTACGCCGTGAAGATCGACGAAAGTCCCCACGATGCCCGCGCTCGCCATTGCTCCGCTCAGCACCCTGCCGATGCGCCGACTGCCGCACGCGCCCCGCGCACGACCAGCCAAAACGCCATCGATGGCGATCGGCACATATAATGGCTGAGATGCACGCTTACAGAAAAAGCGTCTATTCGACCATGCTGGCCAAGTCGATTTTCTATGGATCGTCGTTCATTGCCTTGTGGCTGGCGAACCAGATTTTGGACAAGGCCGAATATGGCCACTATGTTCTTGCCGTATCGCTGATGTGGTTCTTAAGTGTGGCCGCGTCGCTGGGACTGGACCAGACTTTGCTGGTGCGTGTCGCGCGTATTCAATCCGGGCAGGCCAAATCAAACCTTCTGTCGACGGCGTTGGTCACAACGGTGTGCGCGGGCAGTCTTGGCGCGGCCGGTCTAATGGTCATGGCCGATCCGCTGGCAAAGCTGCTGGGGCTTTCCGGTGTCGGGCCATGGTTTGCAATGCTTGCCGTCACCGTGCCGCTGATCGGAATCGCGGCGCTGTTCGAAAGCTGGTATATTGCGCGCGGCGATACCTGGCGCGGGCAATTGTATCCCGCGCTGGGCCATGCCGTGCGCGTGCCGCTCTTTGCGATCGCCTTTCTGACGGACGGCGGCATGGCCTGGATCGTGGTGGCCGAGATCCTCGTTGCGGTCGTTCCGATCTGCCTGTTTCTGGCCGACCGGACGCGACCGGGGTTTTTGCGCCCGCACACTCCGACGCGCGAGGAGATGACTTTCGGATCACAATTGCTGCTCTCGCGCCTGACGAACGAAGGTACGCGCCGGATCGATGTGTTCATGTTGGGTGCGGTCGGAACTGCGGTCGCTGTGGCCGACTATCATGTCGCGGCACGCCTTGTCGTCCTTCTCGATCTGGGTCGCGAACTGCTGCAGCCGGCCTTCATCAAGCGGGCCGGCAATCTGCTCGCGCTCGGATCGAAGGAGGCAGCGCAAGACGAATATGATGCGGTTCGAGGCACCTCGCTGCTGATCAGCCTCGTGATTGCCTGTGGGTTGCTGCTGCTCGGAGCGCCGTTTCTCACGCTGATCGGGGATTTCAGCAGCGCCATTCCTGCTTTCATGGTCCTGATTGGCGGCGGCCTTATCAATGCCGCGTTCGGGCCGAGCTGGAACATCTTGAAACTGGCAAATCAGCCGACGCGCCTGCTGGCAATCCGGCTGACGATGCTCGCGGCGCTCATCGCCGGGAACATCGTGCTGATCCCCATGATGGGCGCGCTGGGCGCGGCGCTGACCTCGCTCGCTGCTGCCACGCTCGCCAATGTTTTGCTATGGCGAACGATGGCCAAGGTCGAAGGCCTCGCCTTGATCGACGGGTTGACCCTCCTCATTCTGGTCCCCGCGCTGGCGGCCATCTTGCTGGTTGCCTTCGATCTTATGGCACCGGTATTCGGCGCGGCCGCGCTCGTCGTACTCACGATCGGTTACGTTTGCGCCAGTCCAGTAAGCTGGAGTGCCGCACTGGCGGCGTTGATCCCGGCCCGGTCGCGCTGATACTTTGTAACGATTCGGTTGCACATGGATGATCGCAGGTGAACGGGCGGTTTTCGCCATTGACCTGACAGCAGAACGTGCTTCTGTGTAAATCCGGCCCGACAGTTTACCAAGTTTTTGCGCCAGACTGAGACGGCGAAGCAAATTTGCGCCCATGCATAGACTCATAGGACCGCCCGAATTGTGGTATTTCCGGTAAGATTTCGGGAGTTCTTGCAGTTGTGACCGGGCTGAGTTCCATCGCGATGTCACCCAGCGGCACTCCGGTCGCGGCCGGTATGACACTGCCAACGGCCACCGTTGTTGTCCCCACATTCAACCGTCCGGAGCGGCTGGCAGCCTGTCTCCGAGCGCTCGCCAACCTGGACTATCCCGCCAAACGACTGAGCATCGAAATCGTCGACGATGGCAGCCCGCAGGACCTCGGCGCGGTGGTCGCTGCAGCATCGATGCCCTTTGCGCTGCGCCTGACGCGGCAGCGCAATCAGGGACCGGCGGTTGCCCGCAATGCCGGAGCTCGAATCGCAACGGGCGATCTGCTCGCCTTTACCGATGACGACTGCCTGCCGGACCAGCGCTGGCTGATCGGGCTTGCTCATGCCTTTGAGCGCTCGCCTGGTGCCCTGATCGGCGGACTGGTTCAAAACGGGGTCGATCGGATATGCTCCGAGGCCAGCCAGGATCTGGTCGATTTTCTCTATCAGTATTTCAACGCCGAAAACGGCGGCGTTCCGTTTTTCACCAGCAACAATCTCGCCTGCAGTCGCGAGCTGTTCCTCGCCACCGGAGGGTTTGACGAAACCTTCCCGATCGCCGCTGCCGAAGATCGCGAGCTGGGCATGCGGTGGCGGCGGCAGGGGCGTGATCTGATCTTTGCCGACGACGCGCTGGTGCTGCATCAGCATGATCTGGACCTGCCGAAATTTTGGCGTCAGCACAGAAATTACGGCTTCGGCGCGCATCATCTGCATACGGCTTTGCACAAAGGCGGCTTTGAAAAACCGCGCTTTGAACGTCTCAATTTCTATCTTGAGCTGCTTGCATACCCCGTCAGGACTTATGGTGTTCGTGGTCTTCCAAAATCTGTCCTGATGCTCGTCTCGCAAATCGCGATGGCGCGCGGATTCTATTTGAGAGAAGTTTAGTCGCCAAAAACAAGCGCTCGATATTGTTACGAAATTGATATTTTCATTTGGGGATTACCCTATGTATTATGCGGGTAGCAGCAAATCGAGCGTCGCCACGGTGGGCGGGCCGCAGCCGCGCGCAGGCGAACTTGGTGACGATCGCAGCGCTGATCCGCATGCACGCAACGCGGTCATCATCGGCGGTGGCCCCGCGGGACTGACGGCGGCTTACGAACTGGGCAAGCTGAGCAGCGCGCATCGCATCGTCGTGCTCGAAGCCAGCGATCATGTTGGCGGCATCGCGCGTACCGAAGCTTACAAGGGCTTTCGGTTCGACATCGGGGGGCATCGCTTCTTCACCAAGGTGGATGCTGTCGATGCGCTTTGGAAGGAAGTTTGTGGCGCGGATTTCATTATGCGGCCGCGTTTGAGCCGCATCTATTACCGCGAGCAATATTACGCTTATCCGCTGAAAATCGGCAATGCGCTCTCGAACATGGGCGTTTACGAGTCAGTCCGCATTGGCCTGAGCTATGTGAAATGGAAGGTGCGGCCGAGCAAGGTCGAGGACAATCTTCAGCAATGGGTCACGAACCGCTTTGGTGGACGCCTGTTCCACCATTTCTTTCGCACCTACACCGAGAAGGTCTGGGGCATTCCCTGCACCGAAATCCGTGCCGACTGGGCGGCGCAGCGCATCAAGAATCTGTCGCTGCGCAAAGCGGTCATGAATGCCGTGACGGGCGGCAACGATACCGCCAGCCTGATCGAGGAATTCCAGTATCCGCGCCTCGGACCCGGCATGATGTGGGAAAAATTCCGCGATCAGATCGTCGCCAAGGGCGGCGCGGTGCGCATGAACAGTGTCGTTCGCACGGTTCATCACGATGACAACCGCATTACCCGGCTTGATGTCGAAGATACGCAGAACGACACAAGCTACGCGGTTGCCGGAAGCGATTTCATTTCATCGATGCCGATCGTCGAGCTGGTCGAGGCGATGTTGCCGCCCGCCCCCGATGCCGTGCGCGCTGCCGCCAAGCAACTGAAATACCGCGACTTTTTGATCGTCATCCTGATCCTCGACGATCCCGATCCGTTTCCCGACAACTGGATTTACGTTCACAGCCCCGATGTCAGGGTCGGGCGCATCCAGAACTTCAGGGCCTGGTCGCCCGAAATGGTTCCGGACAGTGGCAAGGCCAGCATCGGCATGGAATATTTCTGCGATATCGGCAGCGATCTCTGGCAGATGTCGCGCGAAGAGCTTGTCGCGTTTGCGTCGCTTGAGCTCGAGCGCCTCGGTCTGGCCAAGGCATCGGCAGTCGTTGACGGCACCGTCATCCGCCAGCCCAAGGCGTATCCGGTGTATGATTCGATCTATCGCGGCGCGCTGGATACCATCCGTGCCTGGCTCGACGGGTTCGAGAACCTCCAGGTGGTCGGGCGCAACGGCATGCATCGCTATAACAATCAGGATCACTCGATGCTGACGGCGATGCTCGCCGTGCGCAACATGCTGGGCGAACGCCATGACTTGTGGGACGTTAATGTCGAGCGGTCCTATCATGAAGAGTTCACGGTTTCGGACAAGCGCGCCAGCAAGGTGGCGGCGTCATGACGGCGGCTGGCACCGCCCGGGACCGGGCCAAGACAGTCACGGTGATCATCCCGGCCTATAATGCCGAAGCGACGCTCGCTGCCTGCCTCGAAGCCATTGCCTGCTCGGACCGGGCGCCGGACGAAATCATCGTGTTTGACGACAGTTCGACCGACACCACCGACGCAGTCGCAACCCGGTTCGGGGCACGGGTCATCAATGGCTCGCGGGGGCCGCGCGGGCCGGCGTTCGGGCGCAATGCGGCTGCGCGCACGGCGCAGTCGCAAACGCTCGTTTTCGTCGATGCCGACGTCGTGGTCGCCCCCGAAGCCATTGGCCGCCTCGAGCGCGCACTGATCGACGGGGCGGCGAGCGCCGCATTCGGTTCCTATGACGATCGGCCGCGCTCGCGCCGTGTCGCCGCATTCTACTATAATCTGCGGCATCACTGGGTTCATCAGCGTGGGCGCGACGAGGCCTTCACGTTCTGGTCGGGGCTTGGCGCGGTCGATCGTGACGTTTTTCTGCTCAATGGCGGCTTCGATCCCGCCTATGACAAGCCGAGCATTGAAGACGTCGAATTCGGTATACGGATCATCGAAGGTGGCCATCGCATTCGCTTGGTCAAGGACGCGCAGGGGTCACATTGCAAGGACTGGACCCTGCGCCAGCTCTGGCACACCGATATCGTCCGCCGGGCGATCCCCTGGGCCACGCTGATCCGGCAAGGTCGCGGATCAGCCGACGATCTCAACATTTCGATCAGCGAGCGGCTGACTGCGGTGGCGGCCCATCTGCTGTGGTTTTTTGCGTTGGCAGCGCTTGTTGCGCCGGTTTTCCTGCTGCTCAGCGTGACGGCGCTGATGACCTACATCTGGCTAAACCGGAATTTCCACCTGTTTCTGCTGCGCAAGCTCCCCTGGACCAAAGCCGTCGGCGCGATTGGGCTGCACTGGTGCTATCATCTCTACGCTAGCGTCACCTACGCGGTTGTCAGGCTGATGCCCGAGCCCGTCCGGCATGCATCTGCAGCCAGATTGCCAACGCGACTGCGGGCAGAACCCACGCCACCCGCCCCTGATACCGGTCCGTAACAGCGGACAGCACCCCGCAAATACCGGCATTCAAGACCAGCCCGATGACGGCCAGCCCAAGCAGCGCGACTTCGGTTCGGGTCAGCCGTTTGCGGCGCGCCCATGCAAAGGCGAGAGCGATCCCGAACGCCAGATAGCCGAGCACTTCAGACGTTTTCCTGAGCATCGGGCGATCCGGTGAAATTTCCGCAAAGTCCACCGCGCCATCGGAACGCAAATCGAGGGCGTTGCCGAACCGTAAACCTGTGAGACCCATTTCCCAAAGCTGCCCTGCCAGATTGGTGCTTGCGCTGGCCAGCTGCGCGAGCGGGTATTCGCTTGCGGCGCGGCGCACGATCAGCATTTCCTCTTCGCGAACCCGTTCCATCTGCTCGGGCGTAGCCTGCATGCGGACGCCGCCGGGCCCCCACAGGATCGCATCGATGCCCTGGGGGATGCCGCCTGCGAACACATCACAGATGGCATAGCGCTCGCGCGCGCAGTGCTTTTCGAGGTGCCACCGGCCGGGCCCGTCGTCGATCGATCGCGCCAGCGTGATCGGATAGCGCTTGGGCGCGACGCTGGCTTCGCCGAACCCAGCAAGCGCGGTGGTCATCAACACGCCAATGCCAAGCCCGATCGGCGCGACCATCCAGCCTGCGGTCACAAGCGCGTTTCGCAAGCCGGGCCGCACCAGCCAAAAGCGCGCGCCCAGACTTGCCAATGTCAAGCCGACGGCCAGCAGCAAGTGGCTCGTATGCACGGCGACTGCCGTTGCAATGATGAGCGTGAAAATGAGCCGCAGCGACAGCCCGAGCCGCTCAAAGTAAAGCGCAAAGAGGATGATCGCCAGAATGGCGATCCCGGCAAAGATATCGGGCATGGCCGTGGACGCATACCAAGCCGCACCGGTCAGCCCGCCGATCGCGGCGAGCGCGATGACGCGGGGGGCAAAGCGCGCGTGCGGCGCAGCAAGCGCCTGCGCCTGAACGAGCAGGAAGCCGACGAGGATGGCCTGCGCTGCCGCCAACAGAAACAGGCTGTTGCCGGGGCCGCGCAACAAATACGTCGCAAGGCTGTAGATGACCGAGCGCGCCCCGCCCGACTTGCCGATCGCCGTGGCTGCGACTGTCGCGGTGTCGCCAGCCCCGACGGGGGCGGTTGTGGTCGCGAAAACCGATAAGAACCAGTCGCGCGCGAGCGACAACGCTGTCGAAACGCCAAGTGCGCCGCCGCGATAATAGCTGGCGCTGTCTTCGAGCAGTAGCGCGCGGCCATTCAGGATCGCCGGCCAAAGCAGGGTGGCGGAGGCGAACAGGAACAGGGCAGTGGGGGCCAGTGCATTCCGCTTGGCGTCCATACGCTCGATCGCTCCCAAAAACTCTGGCGGCATGACCGCACCGGGCCGCTGTCCGTCCGCGTGCAATACCGCGATGTTTAGTCCCGCCCAGTATCGAAAACCGGTCTCGAAATAGTTACGGTTGCGCCTCCGGCGGCAGGGTTTAGAGCGGCCGACAGTGCGAATTCTCCTTGTCTCGGATTATGCCTATCCGGCCGGGGGCGTGGAGACGATGCTGCAACTGCTGCGCGACCAGTTCCGGTCGCATGGGCACGATGTCCGCGTTTTTGGTACGGCGCTCGAAACCCGGCCGAACGAAAACTTCGCCGATTATCGCTGTTTGGGCACCACGTCGCCGCTGCGCACGTTGCTGCAAACGGCCAATCCTTGGGCCTCGCGCGCTTTTGCTCAAGCACTCGCTGACTTCAAACCCGATATCGTGCACATCCGGATGTTCCTCACGCAGCTCTCGCCGCTCATTCTGAACCGGTTGCGCGGGCACCGCGCCGTCTATCACCTGGCCTGGTATCGCGCGATCTGCCCGACGGGACGCAAGATGCTGCCCGGCGGGATGCCATGCGAGCGCGCCTGGGGCACGGCGTGTCTGAAGGAGGGCTGCGTTCCACTCCGCGACTGGCCGCTGATGATGGCGCAACTGCGGATGACGCACCGCCGCCTCGACCGGTTTCAGGCGGTCATCGCCAACAGCACCTTCGTCAAAACCGTGATGGCGCGCGATGGGATCGCTTCTGACGTGATTCACAACGGCGTGGCGATCGACCCGATCGAGACAGTGGCGCGCGCCGACCAGCCGACGATCCTGTTCGCCGGACGATTGACGTCCGAAAAGGGGTGCCAGAACCTGCTTCAGGCGGTGGCTCGGCTGCGGCAGGGCTTTCCCTATGTGCAGCTGGTCGTTGCGGGCGATGGTCCGTTCCGGGCGGTGCTTGAGGCGGCATGCGCTGATCTCGGGATTGCCGATGCGGTGACGTTTCTCGGGCATCTCGGGCGGGCCGCGTTGCGGGTGCAGACGCGGCGTGCCTGGGTTCAGGTCGTGCCGTCGCTGTGGGATGAGCCGTTCGGCATTGCAGCGCTTGATGGCATGGCGCAGGCGCGTCCCGTGATCGCCTCGGCAGCAGGGGGACTGCAGGAGATCGTCGTCGACGGGGTGACGGGCCATCTGGTCCCGCCGGGGGATGTGGCCGTGCTGGCGGACCGGCTTTCGGCGCTGCTCGCCGATCCTCAGCGCTGCCAGACCATGGGCGAGGCGGGCCGAAACCGGCTCGTCGCACATTTCAGCATCGAAAAATGCGCGAGCAGCTTCCTAGACTTGTATGTCCGAATGATGATGACCGAGGCCCGGTAGCAGGCAAATTGCGTCGCTGGCTTAAACGAGCCCCTCGCTGCGATACTGGACGACCGCCTGCCGGATCGCGTCCTTCAGATCGACGGTCGGCGCAAACCCGAGTTCGCGCTTTGCCCGCGCATTGATAAGCGTCTTGTTGGCGAGAAAAAACGCATAGCGGTAATGAAACGGCAGATCGCGGCCCGTCAGATGGAAGGCCGACTCGCACAATTGGGTGTAGGCGGCATAGGGCCAGCGCGGCAGGCCGCCGGGTGCCGGTGGTGACACCTCAAGTGCCTCGGCGAACCAGTCGACGATGTCGCGCGTCGTCGCGCGTGTGTCGCCTGCAAGGATATAGGTTCGCGCATTGATGGCTGGCGTTTCGCCGCATAGGATCAGCCCTTCAACCAGATCCTCAACCGGCGTGATGTGATCATAGTTGCGGCCGTCTCCGATCAGGCGGAACGATCCGCTCGCAATGCCGCGCGCCAGGCCGAGATAGTTGTTCGAGCCCGCGCCGATCACCGGCGAAATACGCGCGATGACCGCAGGCAATCCCCGGCTTTTGATGGCGTTTTGGCAGACATCTTCGGCGCGCGCCTTGCTCTGGCGATATGCCGAGCTGGGCGAAACCTTGCCGTCTTCATCGACGGGCGCGGTGAGCTTGCCATACACGCCCGCCGAACTGGTATGAACGAACCGGCGCACACTTCCGGCAGCAAGCGCGGCATCGACCAGATTTTGCGTCGCCTCGACATTGCTGCGCTCATAGCCGTTGCGCGAGATCCCTTCGGCCAGCATCTGCGCCGCGACATGATAGACGCGCACGCTCCCCGCCAGCGGCTGCACGAGGGTGGCGGGATCGAGCAGATCGCCCTTGAAGACTTCGGCACCGAGCTCACGCAGCGCGCGCGCCTTGTCCGGATTGCGCGCCAGCACGCGAACGGTTTCGCCCCGCGCCAGTAGCCGACGCGCAAGATGATTGCCGATGAAGCCCGTCGCACCCGTTACCAGCGTGGCCATCGTAACGATCCTAAATCGATTCAGCCCAGCGCCTGGACTCTTGCGGCCGGACCATGGTCCAGATCATTCCCGCCATTTCGAACGAGCGTGCGAAGGCCGAGACGAGCACGAACGCCGGAAGCAGCGCCGTCGTGATGACCACATTCTTGCCCAGCGCGCGATTGAGCCGAAACCATTTCGGAACGTCGAGCATCACATGCCAGCCGTAGGTCACCAGCGGCTCGAAAATGCCCGTCCGGGTAATCCACTGATTGGGGTAATTGCGGTCGGCGCGGCGCAGGCGGTAAACTTCATGGCCATAGCGATACTGGAGCGAAATCAGCCAGTAGCGGAGTGAAAACTGATGTTCGGCCTGCTGGTGCGGGTGGAAGCGGACGCGTTTGCCGTCGCGGAGCAGATCATGAAACAGCAGGGGCGACGACATGATGCGGCCGAGATCGGTACGGTATTTGTGGTCGCGCCACACGTCTGCGCGCATCGCGATATTGTGATCGTGAAAGCCGCGCGACCGTGGGCGGCCCGTCTCGGGGTCCGGCGGCCCGAGGATCCAGCCCCAGGTGATCGACGCGGTCATCCGCATTAAAACGCTGTCCGCGTGATACGTAACGCCATCGCCGAACAGCGACGGCCCCATCGACGCATCGGCACCGCCCGTAATGGTCTCGACGATCGCCGATATCCAGCGCCGCCGCGGCAGCACATCTGAATCGGTCATCGCGACGATCTCGCCTGCCGCCACCGTCGTTCCGGCATTCTTGAAATCATAATAGCGCATCTCGTCGAACGACAGATACTTGATGGCGCGGAAACCGTGCCCGTCGGCATAACGCGCCTGCCAATCGGCAATTTGCGGGGGGCTCCCCACCAGGACCAGTTCGACGCGGCTTGTCGGATAATCCTGCGCCGCAAGTCGCTTGATCGTTGCATCGGCAACGCCCAGATCGCGCCCCTGATTATAGCCCTCGATGACGACGGACACCAAAGGCAGGCTGGCAGCATTTGATGCAGATCGCTCGGTCACGGCGTGATCTCCTCGCGCGCGGGATACAGCGTTTCTCGCACCGAGAACACATCACAATTCGCGAATAGCCGGACAATTGCATCAGAATGACGCAGCCGCACGCCGAGCGCCGACAGGTCCGCGATCCGCCGCCTTATCGGTTTCGGGTGACCCGATAGGCAATCGCATCGCCACCGATCGATCGCTCGAGGTTTACGGGCACAGTCAGCGTGTCGCCCGCGCCGATTGTCAGTTCGCCCCCATCCCAAGACACGGCAAGCGCCCCTTTGTGAACGAACAGCACTTGCGGCGTATCGCCGGTCGATTGCTCAGCCACGCCGTCGAACCGGTCGAGCGCAAAGGGATGGTCCCAATCGAGCGCTGCGCCGCGCCCGATGATCGGGGTGACTCCACTCAAGGGCGCAACAGCACCGCGCCCGTCTCCGGCCGTTCGCTGCAACGCCCGATCGGCGCGCCAGACCAGGGTGTCGGCCACAGCCTGCGAAGCGACACGCAGGTCCGCGACCTGCTCGGGTGTCGTCCGCATCATCGGGCACTCGCCCGAAGGAACGGCCTGCCCGCCGCGCGTATCGATGAGCGAGCCGTTTTCGAGGAGGACAAGCCCGTAATCCGCCGCCATGTCGAACACATGCGGTGCCCACAACACGCGGCCCGGATCGTCGCCGCCAAGCACAGCCCATAAGAAGCCGGGTGTGCCGTCATCCGCCGGGGCCGTCGCGGTGAAGCCCCGAAACATGCCGGTGGGCAAGGAAATCACGTCCCCCGGATTACAGTGCACCTGCGCGTCGCTACCATGCTCGCCGAGGTCGAACCGCCACTCGCCCGAATGGACGACGAAGACTTCGGCGGTGTCGTGACTGTGCTGCGAATTGACGCATCCCGGCGGCTGGCGCGCGCCGCCGATGTTGAAGCCATGGGCTTCCGCGATGTGAACGTGCTGTTCGGGATTTTCGGACACGCCCGGCCCGATAATCGTGAAATTCTCCTTGGCTTCGCTGCCCGGCGTGCGCGTGTCGATGAAGGCGTTGTAACACGGCTTAAGGTCGCGATAGCGGACCACGCGGCGTTCCATCGCGTCACGGGTCCAGAACTTCGGCGCGATTGTCTCGGCATCCATGCGCAAAGGGTTGCAGCCTTTTGCATTCGCAGTCAATAAGGTGTGGTGATCCCGGATGTCGCCTCAAATCCCGACCCGCGCGGCATTTTCGCGCCCGGTGCGCTCGAGCGACTGTCTGCAGGTCACATCCTCAACGCGTGTCGCCCCGTCGAGCGCGGGATCGGTCGCGATTTTGTCGCCGTATCGGTGCTTGCGCCCCTGGCGGCAGCGTTTCCGAACGCCGATATTCGCGCCGATATCGCGCTTTCGGGCGTATTCGGCGAAGGGCGCTGGAGGGCATCGAGCGGCCATGTGCTTGGTCAGTTCATGGCTCCGCTGTTCGGCATTCCGGCGACCGGGCGCGTGGCGCATCTCCGCTTCGGGTGCTTCCAGCGCTGGGAAAGCGCGCAGGTCGTCGAGACGATCCTGATCCTCGATCTGCCCTCGCTGATGGTTCAGGCCGGCGTCTGGCCGCTGGCTGCGCCGCTCGGTCCCGACTGGTTGGCACCGCCGCCAGCAAGCCGAGATGGCATCTGGCCCGAGGGCGACGGAGCAGCGGCGCTCGCGATTGTCGAGGGCATGATCGGCGGGCTGATGAAGTTCGACGGATCGCTGAAAACGATGAATATGCGCGACTTTTTCGCCGAAGATTTCTGGTGGTATGGCCCCGCGCCGATTGGCTGCTTCCACGGCTTCGACGACTATTACCGCGGCCATGCAACGCCCTTTCTCACGGCCTTCCCCGACCGCGTCGGCGGCAATCACCGCGCGCGCTTCGGCGACGGCGATTATGTGGCCTCGACCGGCTGGCCGAGCATTACCGCGACGCACAAGGGCGACGGCTGGCTCGGGACAGACGCAAGCGGGACGCCCGTAACAATGCGCGTGATGGATTTCTGGCGGGCCGAAAATGCGAAGCTCGTCGAAAACTGGGTGATGATCGACATCCCCGACGTCCTTAATCAAATCGGCATCGACGTGTTCGCTGCCATGCCACACAGGAGCGGACACGATGGCGGAATGGCTGAAGCGCGGCGCGATGGCGGATCAGAAAGCGGCGATGGATGCGCGCGTCCGTGAAACGGTCGAAGTCACGCTTGCCGATATCGAGGCGCGCGGCGATGCGGCGGTGCGCGACCTCAGCATCAAATTCGATGGCCTCGACCGAGACTCATACCGCCTGACGTCGGCCGAGATCGACCAGTGCATCGGTTTGCTCAATCGCCAAGACATCATCGACATCGAATTCGCGCAGGCGCAGGTCCGCAACTTTGCCGAAATCCAGCGTGCCACAATTACCGACACCGAGGTCGAAACACTCCCCGGTGTCGTTCTCGGGCACAAGACGATCCCGGTGCAGAACGCGGGCTGCTACGTCCCCGGCGGCAAATATCCGCTGCTTGCGTCCGCGCACATGAGCGTCATCACCGCGAAAGTCGCGGGCGTGCGACGCGTCATCACCTGCGCGCCGCCATTCGAGGGCAAGCTCGCGCCCGCGATCGTCGCGGCGCAGGCGATGGCGGGCGCTGACGAGATTTACTGCCTCGGCGGCATCCAGGCAGTCGGCGCGATGGCGCTGGGCACCGACAGCATGGCGCCCGTCGATATGCTGGTCGGGCCGGGCAACGCGTTCGTGGCGGAGGCCAAGCGCCAGCTGTTCGGTCGCGTCGGGATCGATCTGTTCGCCGGGCCGACCGAGACGATGGTGATCGCCGACGAGACCGTCGACGGCGAGATGTGCGCGACCGACTTGCTGGGGCAGGCCGAGCACGGGCCGGACAGCCCCGCGATCCTCATCACGACGTCGCGCAAGCTCGCCGAGGACACGATGCGCGAAGTTGTGCGCCTGCTCGAAATTCTGCCGACCGCGCCGATCGCGCGCGTCGCATGGGAGAATTGGGGCGAAGTGATCCTGTGCGCCGACGAGGAAGAGATGGCGCAGGTCAGCGACGTCATCGCCAACGAGCACGTCCAGGTCATGACGCGCGACCCCGACTGGTTCCTGAACCGCCTCGTGAACTATGGTGCATTGTTCCTCGGCCCGCGCACCAACGTCGCTTATGGCGACAAGGTGATCGGCACGAACCACACGCTGCCCACCCGCAAGGCGGGGCGCTATACCGGCGGGCTGTGGGTCGGCAAATTCCTCAAAACGCACACCTATCAGCGCATCCTGACCGACGAGGCGTCGGCGATGATCGGCGAATATTGCAGCCGGTTGTGCGCGCTCGAAGGCTTTGCGGGCCACGGCGAGCAGGCCAATCTGCGCGTACGGCGCTATGGCGGGCGCAACATTCCCTATGCGGGGCGTGCGGAGCCGCGGGAGAGCGTCAGCTAAGGAAGAGCTTGAGCAATACGCCGACAGTCAGCGCCGAATTGACGCCCGCCATCCACTTCAGCAGCCCGATGTCGGCCTTCAGCGGGGCCAACTCGATCTGCAGGTCTTTCTTGGTTACCAGCTCGCGCGATGCGGGATCGGACGCTTCGGATACGACTGCGGTCATCGCCTTGGCTTGGTCGGGTGTGAAGCCCGCCGCTTGCAGGCGTTTCGCCACGCTGAGCGTGTCGAATGTTGCCGTCGTCATGTCGAGAATGTAGCCAATCGGAGGTTCAGCCGCAATGACTCTGCCCCGCACCCCCTCCTTCCGCCTCGACGGGAAGCGCGCCCTTGTCACGGGGGCGGGACGGGGCATCGGGTTGGCGGCGGCGGCGGCGCTGGCCGAGCATGGTGCTGCGGTGACGTTGGTTGCGCGCACGGGCGGCGAGATCGAGGCGGCGGCGGCTGCGATGGGCGGCGACTGGGCGACGCTCGACGTGTTGGACCTCGGCGCGGTGGTGGCATTCTTCGAAACACGCCCCGCGTTCGACATTCTGGTCAACAATGCGGGCACCAACCGGCCCATGCCGATGCACGCGGTCAGCGAGGCCGATTACGATGCGGTGCTCGACCTGAACGTCAAAGCGGCGTTTTTCGTGGCCCAGGCTTGCGTCAAAGCGCTGCTGCGCGAAAGCAAGCGGGGCAGTCTCATCCACATCGGCAGCCAGATGGGTCATGTCGGCGGCGTAAACCGAAGCCTGTATTGCGCCTCGAAATGGGCGCTCGAAGGCATGTCGAAAGCATTCGCGCTCGATCTTGGCGCGCACAATATCCGCAGCAACACGATCGCGCCGACCTTCATCGAAACGCCGATGACCAAACCCTTCTTCGAGGATGCGGTGTTCAAGGCATCGGTGCTCGCCAAGATCAAGCTCGGGCGGATCGGGCGCGTCGAGGATCTGATGGGGGCCGTGGTGTTTCTCGCCTCCGACGCGTCGGCACTGATGACCGGCACCAGCATTGTCGTCGATGGCGGCTGGACCGCGGATTGACCTTCGCCTTTCACGCCGCCGCGCCGCCGGGCGAATGGCTCAACGATCCCAATGGCCTCGCCTTCGTCGATAGCCGTTACGTGCTTTATGCGCAGCATAGCGTGGCCGGACCGGCCGGGCACGATGTCGGCTGGGGCCGTCTGACGAGCGACGACATGCTGGCATGGACGTGGGGTGGCGTCGCCATTCCGCCGTCCGCCGCAGGATCGGCCTTTTCGGGCTGTCTGGTGCACGGACAAGATGGGATCGAGGCGTTCTACACGCGCCATGATCCCGATCGCCGACTGCAAACCCAGCACCGCGCCCTGGCCCCCGACTTCGATGCGGAGTCAGCACCCCTCGGCCCTCAGAGTGCCAATTGCCGCGATCCGTTCGTCTTCTGGTGCGCCGCTTCGGGCGACTGGCGGATACTGATCGCGCTGCCCTGTGGCTGGAGCACGGCGGCGAGCGACCCGCCCTCGCGCCTCGGCGTGTGGCGATCGCCCGACCGCGCGGCGTGGGAACCCGTCGGCGAAATCGGGCCGTGGCACCCGGCGGGGGTTATGTGGGAAGTGCCGGTGCTGATCACGGTGGACGGCATCGATGTGCTTATACTGTCGCTCATCGACCGCCGCGACGATGCCATCGACTGTTCGGTCCGCTATTGGTTGGGCGCGTTCGATGGCGCGGCGTTTTCGGTCGCGGACGGGTTTCCCCGCGATGGCGTCAGGCTCGATCATGGCCCCGATTTCTATGCGGCGATCGGCAATCTCGCCGCAGGTTGGCCAGACGAGCGCCCGGTCATCGTGGGCTGGGCGTCGAACTGGCGGGCGGCGCGCACGCGCGCATGGCCCGGCGGGGCCCGTGGCGGACCGATCTCGCTGCCCCGGCACGTCACCGTGCGCGACGGGCGCTTGCACCAAGCGCCCGTCCCGGCGGCGCTCGCCCTGCCGCATCGGAGCGGCAGCTTCGCGGAACGACTGAGCCACGGCGCGCTAACGGTCGATGCGGACCGCGCAACCGGAAGACTTCGCATTCAGGCGCCGGGCTTCGAGCACATGTCGGACGCGACCTGGCTGGCCGAAACCTCCTCATTCCGGCTATTCGAGGATAACGGACTAATCGAATTGTTCATCGAGCCCGAGGGGTTGGTCGTCACGGTAGCGCTCGTCTGACGACACAGACTTGGCTAGGATGCGACGAAACAAGGGAGCGGAATGAGGTCGTGAGAGGAAAGAGCCAATCGGTCGCGACCGCGCTCGTGCCGCGCCAGGGCGGGCCGACATCCTATGATGTCGCGCAAGCCGCCGGTGTTTCGCAGTCGGCCGTGTCGCGCTGCTTTCGTGAGGGCGCAAGCATCGCGGCCGCCACCCGCACGCGCGTGCTCGCTGCCGCCCGCGAGCTCGGCTATCATCCCAACGCGATGGCCGCCGGGTTGATCACGCGGCGCACCGGCCTTGTCGCCGTGCTGATTTCCAATCTCACCAACCTCTACTATCCCGAAGTGCTTGCCGAACTGACGACGCGCCTTGCCGCGCGCGACATTCGTGTGCTGCTGTTCACGCTGCAGGCCGAAAGCGATGTCGATGCGGCGCTGGCGCAGGTCTGGCGTTACCGGGTGGACGGGGCGATCGTCGCCGCGCGCCTCAGCCAGGCGCAGCTGCGCGATTTCCGCCAGCACCATGTCCCCGTGGTGCTCTACAACCGCTTCGGGGAGGGCGAGCATGTCGCCAGCGTCTGCTGCGATTCGGGCGCGGGCGAGCACATCCTTGTCGACCGGCTGGTGGCGGCGGGCCACCGGTCATTCGGGATCATTTCCGGCCCCGATGACAGCTATGTCAGCGCACAGCGCGTCGCCGGTGCGCAAGCGCGCCTGGCATCGCATGATCTGGTGCCGCGCGTCGTGGCCGGAAAGTTCGACTATGACAGCGGCAAGGCGGGCCTGCGCGCGCTCTGGGCAGAGAGCGCGGGAACGCTCGACGCGCTGATCTGCGCAAACGATCTCATGGCGATCGGAGCCATCGATGCCGCGCGCAACGATCTGGGCCTGCAACTGCCCGAGACGCTCTCGATCGTCGGTTTCGACGGCGTCGCACCGGCGGCGTGGGACAGTTACCGGGTGACGACGATCCGGCAGCCGGTGCGGCGCATGACCGAGGCTGCGGTCGCGATGATTATCGAGCGGATTGCCGATCCGGAACTTCCCCCCGAGGTGCGCACCTTTGCCGGCACGCTCATGCCGGGCGGCTCGGCGCGCCTGACATGACGAAGCCCGACACCACCCCCTACGACGACATACCCGCCTTCATCCTCGGCTGCACGCGCGAGATCTGGGAAGATCGCGGCGTCGGCACGAAGCTCGCGCGCTATTACGCGCCCGACTGTCTGGTGCGCGCGCCGACCGGGCTGACGACATCGATGGCGGGTGTGGCCGCCGATACGCTGGCCACGCTGCACCAGTTTCCCGATCGCGAACTCGTCGGCGAAGACGTCATCTGGGACGATTGCGGCGACGGGTCGTTCCTGTCGTCACATCGCCTGATCAGCGTGATGCGCCACACCGGCGACGGCGCGTTCGGCGCGGCGAGCGGCGCGCTGGTCAAGTCGCGGATCATTGCCGATTGCTGGGTCAAGAACGGCATCATCACCGAAGAATGGCTGGTGCGTGACGGTGCTGCCTTTGCGGCGGCCCTCGGCCTAGCGCCGCGCGCGCTTGCGGAACGGCTGGCCACCGAGGATATTGCCCGGTTCGGTAAAGTGCGCTTCTTTGCGGCACACGACGAAGTGGTTCGCGAATATCGGCCGCGCTTGGACACCGATCCTGCCTGCGCGCGTGTTGCTGAGGCGTATCGCGAAATCTGGGGCGCGCAGACACCGTCTGCCATCCGCGACCACTATGCGCCCGGCACCGAGGTCGCGCTCCCCGGCCACGCGCGCGCCAATGGCTGGGCCGAGTTTGATCGCTTCGTCATCTCGGTGCTGGCGAGCGTTCCCGATGCCGTGCTCACGCTCCATTCGGCCACGGTCAATCGCGAACCCGAGCGCCCGGTGCGCGTTGCGCTGCGCTGGGCGCTCGACGGCACCCACAGCGGCTGGGGCCGCTTCGGCACGCCCGCCGGAGCGCCGCTGCACATCATGGGCCTGTCCCACGTTCACTTGAGCGGCCAGCAGATCATCGCCGAATGGTTGCTGTTTGACGAGGTCGCGATCTGGAAACAGATCATCGCGCATGAGCGAGGGGCCGAAGCCCCCCGCTAGAGCATGACGGCTTTTGGTTGATCCATAATTCCTCGTGGGCCCGGGCTTGACCCGGGCCAAGGCTTCTTCTCGCGGCAGCCCGCAGAAGGAAAGCCCAGCCCCGGATCAAGTCCGGGGCGACGATCAGGTAAGTCGATCAGACGAAGATCATCAGTCGCTAGCGCGTCAGAACTTCACCCCGGCGCGGATGCCATAGGTGCGCGGCAGGCTGTAGACCGCGTTAATCGAGCGGTTTGCGCCGATGGCCGTGCGGTTGAGCACCGCCGTGTCCTCGATGTTTTCAACAAACGCCTGCACGGTGATGTTGCCGCTTTCGCTGGCATAGGTCAGCCGCGCATCGCTCTTGGTGTAGGAGCCTTGCTTGGCGATCGGCAGGTTGAGGTCGAGATTGTCGAAACCGTCATTGTAATAAATCTGGCCCGATGGCGTGATCGTGCCCGCGCCACCGAGGTCGATCTCATAGGCGATCGATCCGGTCAGCGTGAGCTTGGGCGAGAGCGGAATATTGGCCTTGTAGCCGCGCGGCCCGCCCGCGATGATGTAGTTGAACACCGGGTTTCCGTTGGGCAGCACGGTCACGAGGCGGAACCGGTCGGGGTCGCTCAGGCCGTTCAGGAAGGGAAAGCCGTTCGGGCTGAACCCGCCCGCTTCGCAGGCATAATCGCGCGCGGCAGGCGCGACCGGACAGCCGAGCAGTGCGCCGAGACCATTCCCCGCCGTGCCCGTTTCATAGTCGGTGAATTTTGAATCGAGATAGACCGCCGTGATCCCGAGGGTCAGTGCGCGCACCGGACGGATAACTGCTTCAAGCTCTACGCCGTATGACCGACCCTTGCCCGAATTCTCGATGATCGAAAACGTCGTCAAACCATTGGGTGCGGGCACCTGGCGCTGCACCTGGAGGCCTGCGAACTTGTTGTAGAACGCGGCCACATTGAGCGTCAGCATCCGCCCGAAGAACTGGTTCTTCGACCCGATTTCGAACGCCGTGACTTTTTCGGGCGTGAACGCGATCACGCCGAGCGCGGGATTGGCCGGGTCCTGCAACACATTGTTGAAACCGCCCGAACGCCGCCCGGTCGATGCCGAGGCGTAAAGCAGATTGTCGCGCGAAACCTTGTAGTCGATGGCGCCGCGGAACGTGGCGAAATCGAAAGTGTCGCGGCCACACTGGATGAATACGGCTCCTGAAGTTGCGCCTTGCGCCGCGTCAGTCGTGCCGAGTGCGGGGTTAAGCGCGCCGCATGTGTAATTGACCGGCTGTTCGAGACCAAAGGCGAAGTTCGTGACCCCGGCTGGCCGCGCACGAGTGACGCCCGCGGCATAGCGCTTCTGGTCGCTCGTGTAGCGCGCACCGGCCGTGAGGCGCAGCGCCTCGGTCAGGTTATACGAGGCCTGGCCGAATGCGGCGAGCGACTTGGTGCGCACCTGCACCGGCCCGAACGCATCGTCACGCACACCAATCGAGCCCGTCGGCAGCAGGCCGATGGCGCCGCCGGGATAGAGCGGCCCGGTTCCGGTTGTCTGGAACGCCAGATTGTTGTCGCTGAAAAAGCGCTCCTCGACCTTGTCGCTGAAGATATACCCGCCGACGATCCACTGCAGCGGCGATGCCTTGTCGTTCGAGAGGAACTGGAGTTCCTGGCTGTAGGTGCTCACCCGCGTCCAGTTGTAGTCGATCGCAACCGGGAACGGCGAGAAGTCATTGTCCGAAGACCGGCGCGCAAAAAAGTCCGAATAGCCGGTGATCGAGCGGATTTTAACCGGCCCGGCATCAAAATTGATCGTGCCGGTAAACTGCGTCTGGTCAGTGTCGCGGATGGTCACCGTGTCGAAGTTTATCTTGTAGGGGTCGCGCTCGATCGGCACGCCAAGGTCGGCGCCGACCCCGTTGACGGTCACGTCGACGATATTGTCGCGGAAGCGCGAGTTGATGAAGCTGTTGATCCCGAAGGCGCTGCCGCCGTTGAACCCGGCCGGGAATGTGAGCGTGCGGCCGCCGACGGTGAGCGTGCCGCCGGGTGCGCGGATCAGCGCGGGATCATAAGGCGTGCCGAGCGACTTGTAGCCGAACGCTGAAATGCCGTTGCCGCCCTGCTTCCAGTAGGAACCGCGCAACAGGATTTCGAGGTCGCCGTCTTCCGGAGCAAGCCGAAGCGTTCCGCGGATGAAATACTGATCCTCGTCGCCCAGGTCCGATCCGGTCGAGGTGTTCTTCACATAGCCATCGGCGCGCTCGTACATCGCAGCCACGCGCGCCTGCACCCCGGTCGTGATCGGAAGGTTGAGATAGCCTTCGGCGCGAAACCGGTTGTAGCGGCCATAAAGGACGTTCAGACCGCCCCCGAAATCTTCCTTGGGCACCGCCGAATAGAGCGCAATGTTGCCGCCAAAGCTGTTGCGGCCATAGAGCGTGCCCTGCGGTCCGCGCTGGACTTCGACGCGCTCGAGATCGACGAACGCGGCAAGCGCCTGACTGGTGCGCGACTGATAGACGTCGTCGACGTAAAACGCGATGCGCGGGTCCGAGTTCGCGCCGATCGCTTCGGTGTTGATGCCGCGGATGTTGGGCCGCGCGTCCGAGCCCGACCGGCCGACCGACAGGCCCGGTGCCAGATCCTGAAGCCGGGTGATATCGGTGATGTTGTTCTTCTCGAGCGCCTCATTGTTGAGCGCGGTGATCGCGAGCGGCACGTCCTGCAGCCGCTCCGCGACGCGCTGGGCGGTCACGATGATGTCGCCCTCCGCGGCCTCGACATCGGCTGTCTGGGCACGGGTCGGCTGGGCTGCGAGCGCCATCATGCTGAGCGCGAGGATGCTCGCGGTGCGCGTGAACGGTATCATCCGGTAGCTCGTCATGATCAGTCTCCCCTTATCGCAGCATGCTGCGCAGATCGATGCTAAGTCACGGCGACGCGCTTTGCAATCGCAGTCAATAACATTGTGACTCATTGTGGCATTTTCGCCGCACAGGCCCGAATGCGATGATCGGTTTCCGTCGAATTTCCGGGCCGTATGGCCCCTTGCGCAACGTTGCATTCGCCGCCATCCTCGCGCGCAGACGATGGGGAGAAAACCGGGTGGCGACAGCAGTGATGATGCGCGCGGACGAGCTGTCTTTCAATCGTCGGATCACGGCGCTGGCGTTCCTCATGCTCGCCTATTTTTTCTACGCCTGGGCCTGGAACACAGTCGATATCCTGCGCCCCTATATTCGTGACAGCGTTGGCATGACGACGCAGCAATCGGGCTGGCTTTATTCGATCCAGTCGGCAGGCGCGCTCGTCGGTGCCGTCGTGATGGGGCAGGTGGCCGATCGCATCGGGCGGCGCAACGCGCTGGTGATTACGATGATCGGCTATGGCACCTGCCTGCTGACAGGCATCCTTGTCGAGCATTTCTGGGAGCTTGCGATCGAGCGCGCGATCATGGGCTTTTTCATGGGATCGATGTTTCCGATCACGGTCGGCATTTATTCAGGGCTGTTCGCCAGTGAGACGCGCGGCGTGGTCGCGGGCTTCATCATGGGGATTTACAACATCGCGGTTGCCGCCCTGAGCTTTATCGCGGGCCAGATGATCGCCGCCGGCTATGATTGGCGGCTGATGCTCTACGCAGGCGTCGTGCCGCTCACCGCCGCGTTCTTCGCGCGCTTCTTCATTCCCGATGACACGCGCATGGTGCCCTGGGGCACCGATCCTGACGCGCCGAAGGTCGCGCGCAGCAAATTGCCGATCACCGAGCTGTTCGCCCCCGGCGTGCGGCGGCAGACGCTGATGCTCGTGTGCCTGACGGGGCTGAACTTCTTCGCCTATCAGGCCTTCACCGGCTGGGCCTCGACCTATCTCAAGGACGTGCGCGGCGTGCCTGCCGATGTCGTGGGCACTGTGCTCGCGTTCCAGTTCATCGCTTCGGCGATCGGCGGCTTTGCCTGGGGCTGGATTTCGGACCGGATCGGGCGGCGCAAGGCGGCGTTCGGCTTCATCGCGGCGGCCTTTATCATTCCGATATACCTCTTTGTTCCGCTGTCGCCGCCGCTGTTCATGGCGCTGGGCTTCGCCTACGGCTTCATGCTGTCGTCGAGCACCGTCTGGGGCCCGTGGCTCAGCGAGCTCTATCCGCCGCACCTGCGCTCGACTGCGGCGTCGATCTTCAACTGGGGCCGGATCATCTCGATCTTCGCGCCGATCATCACCGGTGCGCTGGTTCCCGTCTGGGGCATGCCGCTGGTCATGCTGCTGGGGTGCGCCGCGTTCGGCATCGCCGCCATCATCTGGCTGATGCTGCCCGAAACGCTGGTGCGGAACCGGGCATGACGTGGGACGCGTGCCCCGAGGTCCGCTCGCCGGTCGGGCGGTCGCTCGCCGATCTGCTTGCCGAAGGGCCGCAGCGGCAGGACTTGCCCGGCTATGAGCCGGTGTATCGCGATTTCGTCGATTACATCATCCGCTGCACGCACCGGATCTGGGAGCAGAAGAACGTCGGCCTGTGTCGCTCGCATTACAGCGAGGATTGCCGCATCCACACGCTGGCGGGGCCCGTCACCGGCGTCGCGGCGGTCGTTCAGAACACGATCTCCACGCTTGCCGCCACGCCCGATCGCCTGCTCATCGGGGAGGACGTCATCTGGTCCGATGACGGCGACGGCCACCATTATTCGTCGCACCGAATCGTCAGCCGCTCGACGCATATGGGCGACGATCCGCTGCTCGGCACGGCAACGCTGCGCGCGAACGGCGTGATGACGATCGCCGATTGTCTATGCCGTGAAAACCGCATCGTCGAGGAATGGCTGGTGCGCGACAATCTGCGCGGCGTGCTGCAGGTCGGCGGCGACGGCTGGGCGGTGGCGGCGGCGCAGGCCGCGGCTGATGGCGAGGGCGATCAGGCGCGGCACGGCTGGCGCACCGACTGGATCGCGCGGACGCGCAGCGAAGGCGACGTTGCGATTCCGGCCGACCATCCCGCGCACGGCCCCGCCCGGATGCTCGCGCTCGCGCTGCGTGAGGACCGCTACGGCGACGCGGCCGCGCATCTGTCGCCTGCGGCCGAAGTGCGCTGGCCGACCAACCGGCACGGCTATGGTCGCGGCTTCTGGATCGGCTGCTGGACGCAGATTCGCGGCGCGCTGCACGACGTGTCGTTCCGGCTCGAGCATGTCGCCGCGCGGCCCTTGCCCGGCGGCGACGTCGCGGTCGGGCTGCGCTGGGCATTGGCAGGCACGCATCGCGGAGACGGGCTCTGGGGTCCGGCCAGCGGGCGCGACCTGCTCGTCGTCGCCGTCTCGCACTATCGTCTGCGCGGCGACCGCATCCTCGAAGACATCACGGTCTTTGACGAGTTGGCCGTTCTCCGCCAGATCCGCGGCGGGCTTGGCGCATGACCGCACGCGATGCCTTGATCGCCTTGGCGTCGGGCGATGCCGGGACGGGCGGCGTGCTGCACAATGCGCGCTACGAAGGCTTTGGCACCGAAGCCTATGGCGTCGCGGCAATCTTCGCGATGTTCGCCGCCGCCGCCGACGAACGCTTCGATGATGCCAGCGTGGATGATGCCAGCGTGATCGAGGCCCCCGGCCATATCGCCCTGTTTGGCGACAATCGGGCGCTGTTCGCCGATTGCTCCGAAGGCGGGATCGGGCGCATCTGGCGGCTGGGACCGGGGCTGCCGGGGACACGCGAACCGGGAGTTTCGGTCGCCTTCCATGTCGATCTGGCACAGGCACCGGGCGCGGTCTTTTTCGACGCCGCTGATCACCCTGCGCTGACCACGAACGCTGCACACCGCGTGATCGAAGCCGCTTCGGCGCTCAGGATCGAAGGCTATCGAACGCGCGCGTTTGTCATCCGTGCTTTTGGCAACGCGGACGCAGGGGCCGCCCTCTTTGCGATCCATGCCGCGCACGCCAGCCTGCCGCAAAACGGCTTTGTGAATGCGGCGGCTTTCTGGTCAGCCAAAGCATCGACCTCGCTGATCGATGCCGCCGGGCTGGCAGGACTCGGCACCAGCTCTTGGACCCCACGCGTGTGACGCCGGTCCTTCTGCCGGGCAACATGTGTGACGCGCGCTTGTGGACCGCAGAGGTGCGGGACGCGCTTCCCGGCGCGGTCGATGCCGACCTTTCATTCGACACGTCCATCGCCGCAATGGCAGCGCGGGCGCTAAGCACGAACGCCGGACCCCTGCTGCCCGTCGGCTTTTCGATGGGTGCCATCGTGGCTGTCGAAATGTGGGTGCAGGCCCCCGAGCGGATCGCCGGGCTGGTCCTGCTCGGCTACAACGCCACCGCCGACCTGCCAGAACGCGCAGCGCATCGGCCCGCGCAGCAAGCCGAAGTGCAGGCCGGTGGCCTCGAGCGCGTCCTCGTCGACGAGCTGAAACCCAATTACGTGGCGCTCGAAAACCGCGGCAACACGCCGCTGCTCGAACTGTTGCGCGCCATGGGTATGGACCTCGGCGCGCAGGTTTTCGTCCGGCAGAGCGAGGCGCTTCGCCTGCGCGCGGACCGGGTCGAGACGTTGCCGATGCTCGACGTGGCTGTCCTTTACGGTTGCGGCACCGAAGACGCGCTGTGCCCGCCCGCCTGGCACCGGCGCTGGGAAGCGCTGACGACCGACGCGCGCTTTGCCGAATTTGCAAGCGCGGGGCACATGCTGCCGCTTGAAGCGCCGCAAGTACTCGCCGCTACGATTGCTGCCTGGATCGACGAAAAGGAGCTGACATGACCGACCGCATCCTCACCACGCACGTCGGCAGCCTGCCGCGCTCAAAAGCCGTGACCGATCTCGTCTTTGCAGCCGAGCGCGGCGATCCGGTCGACGCGTCCGAATTCGATCGCGTGATCGGCGCCGCAGTCGATGACGTGGTCGCCAAACAGGTGGCGGTCGGCATCGATCTCGTCAGCGACGGCGAAATGTCGAAAATTTCCTACGCGACCTACATCAAGGACCGGATCACCGGCTTCGACGGCGACAGCCCGCGCACCCCGCCCGCCGATCTCGAAGATTTCCCGGCGTTCCTCGCGCGCCAGAGCAGCAGCGGCGGCACGCCGACCTATCGCCGCCCGAAATGCGTCGGTCCAGTCGCGCCGAAAACGCTGGCCCCGCTCGAGCACGATCTCGCTCACATGGTGGCTGCGCTGGCCAAACACCGCCCCGTCGGCGGCTTCATGAATGCTGCCTCGCCCGGCGTCATTGCGCTGTTCCAGCCCAACGAGCATTACCTGACGCAGGACGCCTATCTCGAAGCGCTCGCTGAGGCGATGCGGCCCGAATATGAAGCGATCGTGGCCGCCGGGCTGATCCTCCAGCTCGACAGCCCCGATCTCGGCCTCGGGCGCCACATGATGTATAAGGGGCGGTCCGACGCCGACTATCTGACGCTGATCGGCATCCACGTCGAGGTGCTCAATCACGCGCTGCGCAATGTTCCCGCCGATCGCGTGCGGATGCATGTCTGCTGGGGCAATTACGAGGGGCCGCACACGCACGATGTCGAGATGGGCGTGATCCTCCCGACGCTGATGGCGGCGAAACCAGCCGGGTTGCTGTTCGAAACCTCGAACCCGCGCCACCAGCACGACTGGAACTATTTCGCCGAGATGATCGACCTCATCCCCGACGACAAGATACTGATCCCCGGCGTCATCGATTCGACGACCAACTTCGTCGAACACTCCCGCGTCGTCTGCGAACGCATCGAGCGCTTTGCCGGGATTGTCGGTCGCGACCGCGTGATTGCGGGAACCGACTGCGGCTTCTCCACCTTCGCAGGCTTCGGCGCGGTCGATCCCGATATCGTCTATGCCAAGCTGGGCGCGCTGGCCGATGGCGCGGCGCTGGCCAGCGCGCGCTTGTGGAAAGTCGCGGCATGACCTTCCGGGACCGTCTGCGCGGCGGCGAACTGCTCGTCGGAACCTGGATCAAGACCCCGCATCCGCATGTCGTCGAGGTGCTGAGCCTCAGCGCACTCGACTGTCTGGTGCTCGACGCCGAACATGCCCCGTTCGATCGCACTAGCCTTGACTTGTGCATCATGGCGGCGCGGGCCGGTGACATGCCGGTGCTGGTCCGTCCCGCGTCGGCAAGCCACGACCACATCCTCAACGCGCTCGATTGCGGCGCAGCCGGGATCATCGTCCCGCATGTGCGCTCGGCCGCCGAAGCCCGCGATATCGTCCGCGCCTGCCACTATGAGCCCGGCGGGCGGGGGTTTGCCGGATCGACCCGTGCGGCGGCCTACACGACGCTCGGCATGGCGAAACACCGCGCGCAGGCGGAGGACATCACGGTCATCGCGCAGATCGAGGACGTCGAGGCGCTCGACGCCATCGACGCGATCGCGGCGGTCGACGGTATCGACGCGCTCTTCATCGGCCGCGCCGATCTCACGATTTCGTTCGGCGCAGACTCGCCCGACGATTCCCGGGTCGTCGCCGCGGTCGCGTGCATCTGCGCAGCGGCCACGGCGGCGCGGCGCACCGTCGGGATGTTCCTCGCGCGCACCGACGATGTGCCTGGATGGCGCGACAAGGGTGCCAGCCTCTTCATTCTGCAATCGGACCACGAGTTCCTGCTGAAAGGCGCGTCAGGCCTCACCGAGGCGGTGAAACACTGTTAGTCCGCCTCGGCAAAATTGAACAGATTATCGCCTGGTTTGCGAGCCTCAGCCGCTATGGTCCCGTTGTCTGAGGCCACCATTGCGGACGCCGACACGGGGTGCGACCCTGGTCAAAGACCGTCGTCCAACAGGTTGGATGCGAACATCCGTAATTGAGTCGACGCAGGCCGAAGACGCTACACGTCAGCCGTCAATGTCAGCGTCGCCGTGCGTGGCGCGGTGTGCGAAAAGAGGCCCGATTGCCCGACATTCCACGCGAAGCGATCAAACACGTTTGCGACGCGAAAACGCAGCAAGAAATTTTGCTGCTCGATTGTGAATGATTGTCGCAAACCAAGCGATGCAGTGACGATGGGGGACAGGCTGAAGCTGTTCAGCGCGTCGCCCGGTCGCGACCCGCGAAAGCTAATGCCACCATCGATGCTCAATCCGGCCACATCCGGGACCTGCCAGGTTGCGTTGGCGAGCGCGATCACGCGCGGCCGTCCCACGGGGCGCGATCCGACGACTCCGGCCCGAACCTGCTCCCCGCTGACGCGGGCGTCGATGTAGGTGGCACCGGCAACGATGGTCAGTCGTGGCGTCACCGGACCGGCCAGCGACACTTCCAAGCCGCGATTCCTGACCTGACCGACGTATCCGAAATTGCCATCGGCACCGAGGCCGGCCAGCGGCTTTTCAATCTCGAACACGCCGCCGATTATCGTCGGACCCGACGGAAAAGCATGCTTGACCCCGGCTTCGATCTGTCGACCGACCACGGCATTCAGCACGTCCCCGCGGTTCAGCGCATTACCGGGAGCGACACCTGCTTCTTCGAGGCCGCGCGCGATGCTCAGGAAGCCCGTGGTGCGCGACGAAAGCGCAAGCGAGACGGCACCGCTGAAAAGGATCGGCGTCGAAACCTGCTCGCGCACGCCCGTCGCATTGGCGATCCGTTTCGCATAGCGCTGGCGTTGAATGTCACCACGCATTTCGAGACGAGACCCGAAGGTGGCTCGATAGCCCAGGCCGATCGCTGTTTGCCGCACCGTATCGCGTCCCGAAGGCGGGGGAGCCTCCGCTGTGGGCCGTTCAAAATCGGGAAAATCATCCACATCTGCGACGGATCCCAGCAAAAAAGGCGAACCCGTGCCGATATTCGAACCGCTATCGCGATGGCGGGCCATGACGATCGCGCGGTGCGAGATACTGCCCGTGCGAAACTCGCGTTCGATCTTCGCCTCGAGCGCGGTTGCGCGAAGATCCGCCGCTGGCAAAATGACGGCGCTGTTCGAAGCCGCACGTTCGACGGGCACCGAACCCGCGAACGTCACGAGATTGAAAACTGCGCCGCGTTGCTTGCTCCGCGACACAAACCCTGAAGCTTCAAAGCGCCAGCCGTCCGACAAACCAAGCTCGGCATAGCCGCCGATCAGCGAATTGTTCTGAACTGACCGCATCCAGTCCTGGCCGCGAAAATAGGATCGGCGAATGCGTGGCGGGACCCGACCAGCGCTGGCGAATGCGGTCGTGGCATCGCGTTCGAATCGGCTATCGACGGCCACGGCGGCAATCAGCACATCGTCGGTCGGTCGCCAGCGAGCGATGCCGCCCAGGCCATGGAATTGACCACCCGCACCGTCAGTATAGCGCTGCCAAGGATTGACCTGTCCCCCGCCTGCAATGGACAGTCGCGCGTCGGGTGTTCGCACAGCGCCTCGCCCCAACAACACAGGGCCTGAACCCTCCCACCATCCGGCTTCGATCGAGCCAATGTCGCGGTCGTCACCGGGAAATGCATATTGCACGACGCCCGAAGGGGCGGCGAAATCTGTCCGCAAGCCGTTGGCGCCGACGCGGAGCGTCACCGGGCCGGACGCTGCGACTGGCAGGTCGATCGCCCGGACGAGGTAATGCCCGTCAAGAAGATAATTCCCGGCAACTTGCAGGTTGAAGCCGCGCACGTCGGTTTCGCCATAGAGACCGATCGACTCGACACCGATTCTTCGACCGAACGCATCGTCGGACGCCGCGACAACATCGCCGTCATCGGCAGCCGCCGCGCCCCCGGCTTTCGATGCTGCTTGGCCGTGGGCCGGACCGGCAAGGAGTAAGCAGAGACTGATTGCCGCAGCACGTGAGCCACGGAGCCGACGATCGAATGGGAGTGCGTTTGCCATGCCGCCGCAAATGGTCGCAGCCGTATCGCATCACCATCGGCGCGGGACGAAAGCGGTGCTGATGGGACGAACGCGCGCGCTTCCATTCGTCGAACCGGGTTTGCCGATGATGGCTGGGCGCGGTATTCTCGGTTCGTGAACTCCTTGGCGATCCCGCAAACGCTGATGCGCGCACCCTTCGTCGTTGTGGCGACGGCATTGGGTGCCATCGTGCTGTTCACCGCATACTGTCAGGCGCATAGCTGGTTCGACACGCAAGCCGTCCCCATCACCATCTCGCTGCAATGGGGCTTGGCCATGGGCCTGCCGACTGCAGCTGCCGGGCAACTCGTCTGGCAGCAGGAGGCTCGACTGGCCGATCTGGCATGGCGTGGGCCCGTATCCGCCGTTGCGCTGTGGGCCGGGCTATTGGCTGCAGGCGCGTTCGTGGGTGCCACGGGGCACCTGCTTGCCGGTGGTCACGCTTTTGATGGCAATGCATCGACGCTCCTGAAACAGATGTACGACCTGATGCCGGAAGCGGCGGCGCTTGCAGGGTTTGTCGTCTGCTTCCTCCTTTTTCGCCGCGCACTCGCCGCTCCGCTGCGCGCGAACGACGCCGAGTGGATTACATTTCCCGAAGCGCCGACGCTGCACTTGAAACTTGCCGACATCCGCCTGATCCGATCGGCGGGCAATTACTGCGAGATCCATGGAAGGGATCGCGCGCACCTTGTCCGAATGACAATGATGCAAGCTATTGATCGACTCAAGCCGCACGGTTTTGTGCGCATTCACCGGACGCTGATCGTCAATATCGCGCATATCGTCGATATCGATCGCTCGCCTCGAAACCGCGATACAGCGGTTCGCATCAACAGCGGCGAGCGCCTCCCGATTGGCCGAACCTATGTGGCGGAACTGATTGAAAGCGTGCCAAATTGGCAGGCTCCGCCAAGCTGACGGCGGAAGATTTCAGTCGGCGCAATCGAGGCCCAATTTCTGCCGACAAGGGTATCGTTCAGCCCCTCGCTTTCCGTAGTTCGTTCACAAGCTCGAAGCGGCGCTCGGGCTTCGCCGCTGCCGTCAAAAACGCTTAGCGCCCGCCGGAAAATTGGCGCGCCCGGCAGGAGTCGAACCTGCGGCCTCAAGATTAGAAGTCTCGTGCTCTATCCAGCTGAGCTACGGGCGCGCGCGACTTGCTGATAGCGCGGATTTGCGTAAGGCTCCACGCCTATGAGCACAGCAGATGCGCCGGTCGCCATTGCCGCAAATGATGTGGGAACAGGCGGCCTGCGCTATTTCGATTTCGTCATGGCAGCCTTCGTCGTTGTCCTCGTCCTGTCAAACACGATCGGCGCGGCCAAGCTCGCTTCGGTCGATGTCTTCGGCACGCCGTTCATTTTCGGCGCGGGCATTTTGTTTTTCCCGATTAGCTATGTAATCGGCGATTTCCTGACCGAGGTGTATGGCTATGCCCGCGCGCGGCGCTGCATCTGGGCGGGCTTTTGCGCGCTGATCTTCCTCGCGGTCATGACTGTGACGGTCGTCGCGCTCCCCCCCGCGCCGGGCTGGGGCGGGCAGGCGGCGTATGAAGGCGTGTTCGGCACGTTCGGCGTGCAGACGGTGCGGATCGTCGGCGCGTCGATCGCGGCGTTCTGGGCGGGCGAGTTCGTCAATGCTTTCGTTCTGGCGCGCATGAAGCTCTGGACGCGCGGCCGCTATCTCTGGACGCGCACGATCGGCTCGACCATTTTCGGCCAGGGTGTCGATAGCCTGATCTTCTATCCCATCGCCTTCCTCGGGGTGTGGACAACCGAGCAGGTGCTCACCGTGATGGTGACGAACTGGGCGCTCAAGGTGGCGTGGGAGGTGCTGCTGACGCCCGTCACCTACGCCGTCGTCGGCTTTCTGAAGCGACGCGAGGGGCTCGACATTTTCGACGAAGGCACCGATTTCACGCCGTTTCGCAGCCATGTCTAGCGCGTCGTCCAGACCGCGAATCATGGGGCCAAAAATATTTTTCCACAAGCCTTGATCGCGAGTCGCCAATGATTCACATCAGCGGTGCGCCCGACGCACGGGCGCGGCTCTTCAACTAGCGAAAGGAGGTGATCCGATGTCTCATGGTTCAGCAAGTGGCACGGGTAATTTCGTTCGGGGGATGCGCGGCTAACGCGACATTGGGTCTCCCGGGCTCGAGATACGTCTCCGGCCGCTGACCATGTCAGGGGTTGCCGATCCGCAAGGATCGGCAACCTTTTTCATTTTTGGCGGTAATCCAAAGCGACTTCGCCGGTCCAGGTCTTGGCAGTTTACCCGGGCCAAATTTTCAGTGTTGCTCAACTCCTACTCGATCGGTATAGTATGAGTTGCCGGTCACTGGAGTCGTCTCATGCGCCCATCGTTGCTGCATTGTGTTGTCCTCGCCTCCGCCCTCGCGCCGCTCCCTGCGTTCGCGAACGCCGCTACCGAAAGTGGCGAGCAGGCTGCCGAGACGATCACCGTCACCGCGCGCCGCCGCGAGGAAACGCTGCAGGAGGTGCCGCTGCCGGTCTCGGTGTTCAGCGAGAAGCAGCTTACTTCGACCGGCACCTACAACATCAGCCGCGTCGCGCAGATCCAGCCGGTCATCCAATATTACGCGTCGAACCCACGCAATTCGTCGATCAACATCCGCGGGCTCGGCGCGCCGCTCGGGCTGACCAACGACGGGATCGAACAGGGCGTCGGGCTGTATATCGATCAGGTCTATTACAGCCGCCCCGCATCATCGGCGTTCGACTTCATCGATACCCAGCAGGTCGAGGTGCTGCGCGGGCCGCAGGGCACGCTCTATGGCAAGAACACGACCGCGGGCGCGATCAACATCCGCACGCGGCCGCCGAGCTTTTCGCCCGAGGCGCGCGTCGAGCTGACCGGGGGCAATTACGATTTCTTCCAGGGCAAAGCGTCGGTCTCGGGGCCGATCGTCGACGATCTGGCGATCCGCCTCGGCGTCGTCGGCACAACGCGGCGTGGCCTCGTGCGCAATGTGCGCGATAACGAATGGACCAATTCGCTCGATAATCTCGGCTTTCGCGGCAGTTTGCTTTTTGTGGGCCTCGAGGATTTCAAGCTGACGCTGGGCGGCGACTATGCGACGCAGAACCCGGACGGCTATACTCAGGTCGCGGTGCGGACCTTCCCGACGCTGCGCGCGGCGAACCGTCAGTTCAACGCGCTGACGACCGCGCTCGGCTACACGTTGCCGTCGCTCAACCCCTATAACCGCGTGACCGACGTCGACAGTGCGCTCCAATCGAAGCAGTATCTCGGCGGCGTCTCGCTCGTGGCCGAACAGGCGCTGGGGGAGAACACGCTGACTTCGGTGACCGCGTGGCGCTTCTGGACCTGGCGGCCCGCCAACGACCGCGATTTTATCGGGCTGCCGATCACGACGCTATCGCAGAATCAGTCGGACCAACGCCAGCTGACACAAGAGTTCCGCTTCGCGACCTCGGGCAAGAACCGCTTCGATTTCGTCGGCGGAGTCTTTGGCTATCGCCAGACGATCGCAACCGACAGCAACACCGCGCAAGGTGCGGCCGCCAATCTGTTTTCGAACGGACCGCCCAGCCCCGACACGTCGGCGAATCGCGCGACGCAGGCGGCAGTCCTCGATGGCCTGCGACAACGGGCATTGATCAATTTCGAGAACAACAGCCTCGCCGCCTACGGCCAGTTGACCTGGAACGTCACCGATCGCCTGCGCGTCCAGCCCGGCTTGCGCGCCAATTACGATACGAAGGACGCGATCTATGATGCCCGCGTGACGGGCGGCATCGCCAACCCGACGCCAGCGCAACTGGCGCAGCAGCGGGCGTCACTTCCCCCGCAATTCTACACTGCGCGTTACCGCGACTTCAATATTTCGGGCGACATCAACGTCTCGTGGCGGCCGGTTGACGATGTGCTGATCTACGGCGTCTATTCGCGTGCCTTCAAGTCGGGCGGCATCAACCTCAACGGGCTGCCCTTCGACGCGAACGGCAATACCGCCATCCAGCTTGCGCAGGTGAGGCCCGAAAAGGTGGACCATTTCGAGGCGGGCGTGAAGACCCAGTTCTGGGGCAAGCGCGCGACGGTCAACCTCACTGCCTATCGCACCGATGTGAAGGATTATCAGACCACGGTCTCGAACGGCGCGCTGGGCGTCGTGCGCGGTTATCTCGCCAATGCCGATGTCCGTATTCAGGGCATCGAAGGCGAACTGAGCATCCGGCCGATCGATCGCCTTTCCGCCTATCTGAATTTTGCCTACAACGACGGCAAGTACACGCGCTTCATCGATGCGCCGAGCCCGCCCGAATGTACCGGCATCTCGGCCACAACGGTGTCTGTCCCGGCCAATTGTGTCTCGATCGGCCCCCGGCTAAACGGAACGATCGGAAACACCGTCCTCGATGGCATCAAGATCATTTCGGGCCAGAAACTGCCCGGCATCTCCAGATGGTCGCTGTCGTGGGGCGGCGAGGCGAATCTGCCGGTCGGCGGCAACGCGGCCGAGATCTATATTGGCGCGGACGCCAGCTATCGCTCGTCCTATTCGTCGAACGCGACGCCATCGCCGTTCTTCGTGGTCGGCAGCTATTCGATCGCCAATGTGCGGCTGGGCTATCGCGACGGGAACAATTGGAACGTGTTCGGCTGGGTAAAGAACCTGCTCGATGCCGAGTATCTCGAGTTCCTCTCGAACCAACCGGGCAACAACGGCCTCGCCGTTGGCCAATTAGGCGATCCGCGCACGTATGGAATCACGATAGCCAAGCGGTTCTGATCCCTGCTTTTGCTATTCCCCCCGCGATCCCCTATATCGCATCGTGCTGAACGTCGCTTGCGACGGATACCGGTTGCGCTTCCCTGCGTCCCCTTTGTCCCCACTTGCTTCACGACGCCGGGATGACGCGCCTTTGTGTCATGCCCGCCATATTGGGCCAAAGGATACCCAAATGATTACCGGAACCGTTAAATTCTTCAATGCCGACAAGGGCTATGGCTTCATCGCGCCCGAGGGCGGCGGCGGCGATGCTTTCGTCCATATCTCGGCGGTCGAGCGCGCAGGCCTTCGCACGCTCGATAAGGACCAGCGCGTGACCTACGAGCTCGAAACCGACAAGCGCGGCAAGACCTCGGCCGTCAACCTGCAGGCTGCCTAAACGACCCGCGCACCGGGCGGGGGCGACCCCGTCCGGTGGGCAATACGCCGACCACACACTTCCAAGGAGCTTAGCATGGCAACGGCAACGCTCGAATTCTACCGCGCTCAGGCGCTCCGCGCACAGGCCGAGGCCGATGCGGCGATCCTCGACAATGTCCGCGATCGCTGCCTGCGCGCCAAGGCTGCCTGGGCCTCGATGGCCGAACGCCTCGAAAACACCGACACGCTGCGCGCGACGCGGCTGGCGACCTCGGGCTAGCCGCTCGCCCCGACGCGCGCCTGAACGACGGCCAGCCCGAGTTCGGGATACCAGATTCGCGCCGCTTCGCCGGGATCGCTGGTGGCGACCACGACCGCGAGCCGCCGGTTGACCTTGCCGCGATAATGCATGCGCGCGGTGTTTTCCTGGCCGACGTAGCAGCCCTTGGTGAAACTCACGCCATTTTGCTCGCGCGCATTGGTTTCGAGCCAAAGCGTCTTGTCGCTGCCCAGTTCGGCGACCCCCTCGACGATGCCGAGCGCGAGGCGATGCCCATGCCAGCCCTGCGCGTGGGCCGACGGCGGTGCGATCCAGCGGTATCCGAGACGCGCATCGCGCGGGTCGGGGACGCCGTTTGCGTCGTCTTGCGACCAATGCACGGCGAGCGCAGGATCGATCGCGATCTCGATTGGCAGCCGCAGCCGGTAAATCTTGAGCCGTCGCACTAGCGCGTCGGACTGCGCCGCTTCGCAATCGATCAGCACGTCCGCACCGTCGGGCCAAATGAGACAATCGAACAGCGCCTTGCCCTGCGGCGTCAGCAGCCCAGCATAAACCGGAAGCATGCCCGCAACGTCGTTCGTGACCAGGCCTTGCAGGAAGCCGCGTCCGTCCTCGCCCGACAGGCGGATGATGGCGCGGTCGGTGAGGGTGGTTTCGGTCATGGCGTTCAGTTAGGAGCGCGGCGCTGCAAAGTCACGGAGCCGCGCTTGACCGATCGCATCACCATCCGCCGCCCCGACGACTGGCACGTCCACCTGCGCGATGGCGCGATGCTCGCGGCGGTCGCGCCTTACACCGCGCGCCAGTTCGCGCGCGCGATCGTGATGCCAAATCTGGCGCCGCCGGTGACGACCGTGGCGGCGGCGCGCGCCTATCGCGAGCGTATCCTTGCAGCGACCGCCGGGCATGATTTCACGCCGCTGATGACCTGCTATCTGACCGACGCCTCGGACCCCGCCGAAATCGAGCGAGGCTTCACTGAGGGCGTTTTTGCGGGGTGCAAGCTCTACCCCGCGCATGCCACGACCAATTCGGCGCATGGCGTCACTGATGTCATGGCGCTTTCAGCAGTGCTCGAGACGATGCAGCGGATTGGCATGCCGCTGCTCTTGCACGGCGAAGTGACCGATGCGGACGTCGATATCTTCGATCGCGAAGCGGTATTCATTGATCGCACGCTGGGCGCGCTCGTCCGCGACTTTCCGGCGCTCAAGGTCGTGTTCGAGCACATCACGACCAGCGATGCGGCCGATTTCGTGCGCGCGAGCGGCCCGCAGGTTGCCGCCACGATCACGCCACATCATCTGCACATCAATCGCAACGCGATGTTCGAAGGCGGCATCCGGCCGCATGCCTATTGCCTGCCCGTCGCCAAGCGCGAGGCGCATCGGCGGGCACTGCGCGCGGCAGCGACCGGCGGCAACCCCAAATTCTTCCTCGGCACCGACAGCGCGCCGCATGTCATCGCCGCCAAGGAGTCGGCGTGCGGCTGCGCCGGGATTTTCAACGCGCCTTATGCGCTTGAAAGCTACACGACGGTGTTCGACGAGGAGAATGCGCTCGATCGGCTAGAAGGCTTTGCAAGCGTTCACGGACCGCGGTTCTACGAGCTGCCCGTCAATGCGGCGACCGTGACGCTGTTGCGGCGGCCTTGTGTCGTGGAGGCGGAGATCAGCGGCGAACATGGCGCAATCGTCACGTTTCACGGCGGCAGCACGCTCCCCTGGAGCATCGAATAGCCGCTCAAACGTTCAAAATCATCGATAGGCTGCAATCGGATGTGGGTTTTGCCCCATCATTTGCAGTGCAGCGCGCCTAAAGAAACTCCCAGGCGTCGTGAGGGCGATAACCCCTTCCAAACAAAACAATAACCATCCCGCTTCGAACGCTTGTTCGTGGTGGAAGAACGCCACTCTATTGTTAAATCTATGGAGGTAATCATGACCAATAAAGCTATCATTGCGTGCGCATGCTTGTTTTCGGCGACCTTTACCACGAGCGCTTTTGCACAAGGCGAAACTGTGACGCGGCGGGTCAGTTATGCCGACCTCGACATCATGACGAAGGCCGGTGCCGCGACGCTCGATCGCCGGATCGCGCGTGCGATCCGCGACGTTTGTGGCGAAAACTCGATGCGCGATGTCAGCCAGATGCGTCGGGAACAGCGGTGCCGTCGCTCAGCCGAGAGCGCGGTCCGCCCGCAACTGGATACCGCCTTTGCGGCGGCCCGGATCCGGGCGGGGACGGTCCAAACGGTATCGGTCCAGCCCGATATCCGCTTCGGCGGTAACTGAGGCGGCGAGTGGAGCGACGGCGCGAAAGCGGCGTCGCTCCTTCGTTATCAGACCCCGGCTGCGATCTTTGCCTTGCCGCCCTTCTTGCCCTTCTTGGGCGCGGCCGCTGTGATCTCGAACGCCAGCGCCTCATCCTTCAGGTGGACCATAACTTCACCACCGTGGACGAGCTTGCCGAACAGCAACTCTTCGGCGAGCGGCTGCTTGATCTTTTCCTGGATCAGGCGACCCATCGGGCGCGCGCCGTAGAGCTTGTCATAGCCTTTGGTGGTCAGCCATTCCTTGGCGGCATCGTCGAGCTTGATGTGCACCTCGCGGTCGGCAAGCTGCAGTTCGAGCTGCAGTATGAACTTGTCGACGACGCGGGCGACCACGTCGGTCGGCAGATAGCTGAACGGGACGATCGCATCGAGCCGGTTGCGGAATTCGGGCGTGAACATGCGTTTCACCGCTTCCTCGTCCTCGCCCTCGCGCGTCATCGCGCCAAAGCCCACTGCCTCGCGCGCCATGTCGGACGCGCCCGCATTGGTCGTCATGATCAGGATGGTGTTGCGGAAATCCACGGACTTGCCATGCTGATCGGTCAGGCGGCCGTTGTCCATCACCTGGAGCAGGATGTTGAACAGATCGGGGTGCGCCTTCTCGATCTCGTCGAGCAGCAGCACCGAGTGCGGCTGCTGGTCGATCGCGTCGGTCAGCAGCCCGCCCTGATCGAAGCCGACATAGCCCGGCGGCGCACCGATCAGCCGCGAAACCGAATGGCGCTCCATATATTCGCTCATGTCGAAGCGCTGGAGCGGAATGCCCATGATCGAGGCGAGCTGGCGCGCCACCTCGGTCTTGCCCACGCCGGTCGGCCCGGTGAAAAGATAATTGCCGATCGGCTTGTCGGGATCGCGCAGCCCCGCGCGGCTGAGCTTGATCGCGGAGGCGAGCTTCTCGATCGCGGCGTTCTGGCCGAAGACGACGCGCTTCAGATCGGTCTCGAGGCTGGCGAGGCTCTTGGTATCGTCAGCGCTCACCGATTTCGGCGGGATGCGCGCCATCGTCGCGATCACCGCCTCGATCTCCTTGGGCGTGATCACTTTCTTGCGCTTGGCGGGCGGCACCAGCATCTGCATCGCGCCCACTTCGTCGATCACGTCGATCGCCTTGTCGGGCAGCTTGCGGTCGTTGATGTAGCGCGCCGAAAGTTCGACCGCCGACTTGATCGCGTCGGGCGTGTATTTGACCGAGTGGTGCCCTTCGAAGGCACTGCGCAAACCCGCCAGGATCTTGATCGTGTCCTCGATCGTCGGCTCGTTGACGTCGATTTTCTGGAAGCGCCGCAGCAACGCGCGGTCCTTCTCGAAATGGTTGCGGAATTCCTTGTAGGTCGTCGAGCCGATGCAGCGGATCGTGCCGCCCGACAGCGCGGGCTTGAGCAGGTTCGACGCATCCATCGCCCCGCCGCTCGTCGCGCCCGCGCCGATCACGGTGTGGATCTCGTCGATAAAGAGGATCGCGTGCGGCAGTTTTTCGAGCTCGTTGACGACCGCTTTCAGCCGCTCCTCGAAATCGCCGCGATAGCGCGTGCCCGCGAGCAGCGCGCCCATGTCGAGCGAATAGATAACCGCAGGCAGCAGCACGTCAGGCACATTGCCTTCCACGATCTTGCGCGCGAGGCCCTCGGCAATCGCGGTCTTGCCCACGCCGGGATCGCCCACATAGAGCGGATTGTTCTTCGAGCGGCGGCACAGAATCTGGATCGTGCGATCAACCTCGGGGCCGCGCCCGATCAGCGGATCGACCTTGCCGGCCTTGGCCTTCTCGTTGAGATCGACGGTGAACTGCTTGAGCGCCGATTCACCTTTTTTGCCCGTGTCCGCTTTGGCAGGCTTTTCTTCCTCGGCGCCTTTGGGAGCCGCAGCCTCGGTCGGCGGCACGCCCTTGCCGACGCCGTGGCTGATGTAGCTCACCGCATCGAGGCGGCTCATGTCCTGCTGTTGCAGAAAGTAAACGGCGTAACTCTCGCGTTCACTAAACAAGGCGACCAGGACGTTTGCGCCCGTCACCTCGTCGCGGCCCGAACTCTGGACGTGGAGGATTGCGCGCTGAACGACGCGCTGGAAGCCGCTGGTCGGCGACGGATCGGTCTGCCCTTCGGTGCGCAGTGCTTCCAGCTCGCTGTCGAGGTAGGACGTTACTGTCGCTTTCATCTCGCCGGTATCGACGCCACACGCGACCATGACTTGTGCGGCATGCTCGTCGTCGATCAGCGCGAGCAGCAGATGCTCGAGCGTTGCATATTCGTGTTTGCGACCGGCCGCGGCGGCGAGCGCATTGTGGAGGGTGGTTTCGAGTTCACGCGCGAAGGATGGCATCGTCATGTCCTGTCCGGGGCCGGGAATACGGCCCCACTTGCCTCACTATGTCGGGAGTGGCCCGGCCCCAATCAAGAACGGCCCCCGCGTCGCGAAGTTCAACGCAAGGGCGCCGCACCGTCATCGCCCGAATAGCGCTTCGGCGCTTGCACGGTGCTGAACGGCCTTGTCGCGATGTGCCTGCGTCCGCGCGCGCTCAGCATCGAGGCGTGCGATCCGCGCATCGAGTTCGGCGACCGAAAACGGCTCCAGATCCTGCGCGATCACAAGCGCGAGCGGATCGCCCTGGCGCGGGGGTGGTGCAAGATCGTCGGCATCCATGTGCGATAACCTCGCGTGCCATGCGGGCGCTGTCAATCGGCGGATCGGCGCGCTAGGGAACGCACGCAAACGGGGGTGCGCATGACCGATATTCCAGCGACAATGATGGCGATCGACCCGGCACAACCCGGCGGTCCCGAGGTGCTGGTCGCGGTCGAACGGCCTGTGCCGCAGCCGGGTCCGGATCAGGTGCTCATCCGGGTCAGTGCAGCAGGCGTAAACCGGCCCGACGTTCTTCAGCGCAAGGGGCATTATCCGCCGCCGCCGGGCGCGCCCTCGATCATGGGCCTCGAAGTGGCGGGCGCAATCGTTGCGCTCGGCGCGGGGGTCGAGGCCGCGCTGCTCGGCCAGCCGGTCTGCGCGCTTGTCCCGGGCGGGGGCTATGCGCACTATTGCGTCGCCGATGCCGGAGTGCTGCTTCCGGTCCCGCATGGCCTTTCGATGATCGAAGCGGCGGCGATGCCCGAAACGCTGTTTACCGTCTGGACCAATCTTTTCGAGCGCGCCTATGCCGTCGAGGGCGATACCGTCCTCGTCCACGGCGGCACGAGCGGGATCGGCACAATGGCAATCGCGCTCGGCCGAGTGTTCGGATTGACCATGATCGTCACCTGCGGCTCGGACGACAAATGCGCCCGGGCAACTGCGCTCGGCGCGCACCATGCGATCAATTACCGGACGCAGGATTATGTCGCCGAAGTCGCGCGGATCACCGGCGGTGCCGGGTGCCAGGCGGTGCTCGACATGGTCGGCGGCGATTATGTGCCGCGCAATCTTCAGTGCCTCGCCGAAGACGGTCGCCACGTCTCTATCGCCGTTCTCGGCGGTGCCAAGACCGATTTGTTCATTCCGCTCCTGATGCAGCGCCGCCTGACACTCACCGGATCGACGCTGCGCCCGCGCACGGCGGGGTTCAAGGCGCTCGTCGCCGAGGAACTTGCGCGCACGGTTTGGCCGCATGTCGAGGCAGGGCGGCTGCGACCGGTCATCGATCGGGTGTTTCCGCTGGACGACGCGGCGGGCGCGCATGCACTGATGGATTCAGGCGAACATGTCGGGAAGATTGTCCTCCAGGTTGCGGCCTGAACGCATTTGGCGGGATTGCATTGCAACCAAGCCATGTCACAATAAGTTCACGAAAAAGAGAAGCCTCTGTCATACTTGGGACTCATAGGCCAAGCGTTATACGCAATTGGCCCGCAGGAGCCGACATGGACGCGATCACACGGGTTCCTTTTGACGCCGATATGGCCGATTTTTCGAGCCGGAGCCCGTCGATTCCCGAAAGTCCGCGCGAACGCCGCAAGTATCGGACCATCTGGATAAGTGACATCCATCTGGGCACGCGCGGCTGCAATGCCGAAATGCTGATCGACTTTCTCGACAACGTCGACAGCGAGACGATGTATCTCGTCGGCGACATCATCGACGGCTGGCGGCTCAAGAAAAAATTCTACTGGCCCGATGCGCACAATGATGTCGTCTGGCGGATCATGAAGCGCGCCAAGCGCGGCACGCGCGTCGTTTACATCCCCGGCAATCATGACGAGATGTTCCGGCAGTTCACCGGCATGAGCTTCGGCGGCGTCGAAATCCGCCGCAAGGCGATCCACGAGACCGCCGACGGTCGCAAGCTCCTCGTGCTCCACGGCGACGAGTTCGACGCGATCATGCTCGCGCATCGCTGGCTCGCGTTCGTCGGTGATGCGGCTTACGTCACGCTGATGCGCTGCAATCACCTCGTCAACAAGGTGCGCTCATGGATGGGCAAGCCCTATTGGTCGCTCTCGAAAACGGCCAAGAACAAGGTCAAGAACGCGGTCGAATTCATTTCGCGGTTCGAGCAGGTGGTCGCGCATGAAGCGGGCGCACGCGGCGTCCAGGGCGTCGTCTGCGGGCACATCCACAATGCCGAAATCCGCGAGATCGACGGCATCGAATATTACAACGATGGCGACTGGGTCGAGGGCTGCACGGCGCTCGTCGAACATTTCGACGGGCGGATGGAAATCCTGCACTGGGCCGATGTTTACAACGCCCGCCAGGCCGATCGCAAAGCGCAGCTGAAGCTGGCGGCATAGGGGCCCTGTGCGGATCGCCATCGTCACTGATGCCTGGAGCCCGCAAGTCAACGGTGTCGTCCGCACGCTGATGGCGACGCGCGCCGAGCTTGAACGGCTCGGGCATGTCGTGACCGTCATTTCACCCGATCTCTACCCGTCGCTGCCCTGTCCGACTTACCCCGAAATCCGCCTAGCGATGACGCGGCCGGCCTGGGTCGGTCAGCGGATCGCCGATTTCGCGCCCGACGCCATCCACCTGTCGACCGAAGGGCCGCTGTGCCTCGCCGCACGCTACTGGTGTCTGCGCGGTGGTTTTCCGTTCACGACCGCCTATCACACGCAGTTCCCCGATTATTTCGCGGCGCGCACCGGCATGTCGCCCGAATGGGTGTGGCGCTACATCCGCTGGTTTCATGCGCCGTCACAGTCGGTGCTCGTATCGACGCCGTCGGTGCGCCAGATCCTGAGCACACATGGCGTTCCGCATTCGGTGCACTGGAGCCGCGGCGTCGATCTCGACAATTTCACGCCTGACGCACCTGCGCCTGACCTTTTCGAAACGCTCGCCCGGCCCATTCAGCTCTACGTCGGCCGGGTTGCGGTCGAAAAGAATATCGAGGCGTTTCTGAGTTCGAACCACCCCGGCAGCAAGGTCATCGTCGGCGACGGTCCGGCGCGCGCGGCCATGGCGGCGCGCTTCCCCGATGTGCATTTCCTTGGCACGCTGCGCGGGCGCGACCTGGCCGGTGCTTATGCCGGGGCCGATGTGTTCGTTTTCCCCAGCCGGACCGATACGTTCGGGCTGGTGATGATCGAGGCGCTGGCGTGCGGCACGCCAGTCGCGGCCTATCCGGTCAGCGGCCCCATCGATATCGTGACGCCGCGCACCGGGGCGCTCGACGAGACGCTCGATGTGGCGATTGCCGACGCGCTCGGCCGCGATCGCGCCGATTGCGCGCTCTACGGTGCGGGCTACACCTGGGAGGCGAGCGCGCGCCAGTTTCTCTCGGCGCTGGTGCCCTTGCGCGAGACCGCGCTCGCAGCCTGAGCGCTTGCCCTCGGTGCTGCGCTTCGCTACATCTGTGTGACACAGGCCGCTCCGATAAGGGGCGGCCCTTCTTTTACGTGCAAGGATCTGCGTTCATGGCCCAGCCGCTCATGCCTCACGCCACTGCGTCGTGGCTGGTCGATAACACTTCGCTGACGTTCGAGCAGATTGCCGAATTCTGCGGCCTCCACATCCTCGAAGTGCAGGCCATCGCTGACGATACCGCCGCGACCAAGCTGACCGGGCGCGATCCGCTGCGCGCGCATGAGCTGACGATGGCCGAGATCGAGCGCGGGCAGGCCGATCCGAACTACCGGCTGAAGATGGAGCGTGAACCCGAAGCCGGGCTGCGCACCAAGGGCCCGCGCTACACCCCGGTCTCGAAGCGCGCCGACAAGCCTGACGGCATCGCCTGGATCATCCGCAATCATCCCGAAATCACCAACGGCCAGATCAGCAAGCTCATTGGCACGACGGTTGCGACGATCACGATGATCCGCGATCGCACGCACTGGAATATGGCGAACATCGTCCCCAAAGATCCGGTGACGCTGGGGCTGTGCTCGCAGCGCGAGCTTGACGCGACGGTTGCCAAGGCGGCCAAGGCGGCGGGGCTTGCAGCTCCGGTCGATGACCGCATTGAGGGCGACCGCGCCGCACTGATCGAGCAACTCCGCTACGAGCGCGAGGAAGCCGCGCGCCACGCCGACGAGGTCGGCACCGAAACGGCGATGATCGGCAATTTCGTCGATCCGTTCAAACGCTGATCCGCTTGGGCAGCCTGCCCGCTTTTGAGACGCGCGGTCTGAAAAGCGGTGCTGGCGAACCGGCCCCCGGCTGCTAGACAGCGCTCATGATCCATGCCGAAGCGATCTGGCGCTCCGCCTATGTTCACCCGGTCGCATGGGACACCGAATTTCCGCCCCTGACGCTGCCCGCAATGTTTGCGGCAGCCGTCGCCGCGCATCCCGACGCGCCGCTCACCGATTTTCTCGGTGGCCGCCGCAGCTACGGCGAAATCGGCAAGCTGGTTGATGGATTTGCGGCCGGGACGCAGGCGCTGGGCTTGAAGCCGGGCGACCGGATCGGTCTCTTCCTGCCCAACGTCCCCGATTATCTCGTCGCCTACTACGGGGCGCTCGCTGCCGGCCTGATCGTGGTCAACATGTCGCCGCTCTATTCGGTCGAGGAACTGGTCCACCAGGTGGCCGACAGCGGCACGCGCACGATAGTCACGACCGATGTGCCGCAGCTGACGGCAACGGCGACCGCGCTGCTCGATCGCAGCGCAATCGATCGTGTCATTGTCGGCTGTGTCGCAGACTGGCTGCCGACGCTCAAGCGGGTGCTGTATCGCAGCATCAAGCGCAAGCAGATCGCGCGGCTGCCGCAAGACCCCCGCATCGTCCCGATCGCGTCGGTCTGGAACATGGAGACGGCGTTCGTGCCGGTCCCGGTCGCGCCCGACGATGTGGCGCTGATCCAATACACCGGCGGCACGACCGGGGTTCCCAAGGGCGCGATCCTGACGCACGCCAGCCTGACAGCGAACGCCCGTCAGGTTCATGCGATCGATCCGCACCCCGATCTGGCCGACCGGATCGTCGGCGTGTTGCCCTTCTTCCATGTGTTCGCCAATACCTGCGTGCTCAACCGGACGGTGCTGGCCGGTGGCATGATCGCGATGCTGCCGCGCTTCGACGCCAAAGCGACGCTGCAGGCGATCGGCCGCATCGGCGCGACCGCGCTGCCCGGCGTGCCGACGATGTATCAGGCGCTGCTCGACCATCCCGCGATGCCGAGAACAAGCTTTTCGTCGCTGCGCGCCTGCATCTCGGGCGGCGCGCCACTCGCCGATGCACTGCGCGCCAAATTCGAAGCCGCGACCGGCGCGAAAGTCGTCGAAGGCTATGGTCTCACGGAGAGCGCGGGCGTCGTTGCGTGCAATCCTTATGAGGGCGGCGGCAAGGCGGGCACGATCGGGCACCCGCTGCCGGGAACGCGTATCCGCCTGCTCGATCGCGAAGACCCGGCGCATCCCGCCCCCAATGGCGAACCGGGCGAACTGGCTTTTCAGGGCCCGCAAATGATGACGGGATATTGGGGCCGCCCCGAGGCCGATGCCGAAGTCTTTGCCGACGGCTGGTTGCGCACCGGCGACGTCGCGACGATCGATGCCGACGGCTATGTCCGCATCGTCGACCGGCTGAAGGACATGATCTCGGTTGGCGGGTTCAAGGTCTTCCCCAGCCAGATCGAGGCGCTGCTCTATCGCCACGCTGCGGTGAAAGAGGCCATCGTGATCGGCATCCCCGACGATTATCACGGCGAACTGCCCAAGGCGTTCGTGACGCTCGCTGAGACCGATGTTTCCGGTGAAACGCTCAAGGCCTGGCTCAACCCCCAACTCGGCAAGCACGAACGCGTTGCCGCCGTCGAGGTCCGCGCGAGCCTGCCCAAAACGCTGGTCGGCAAGCTCAGCCGCAAGGAACTGGTCGCCGAGGAACGCGCGCGCTTGACGCGGTAGCCACCGGTAGCTACGTTTGTGTCCATGGGTTACGAGGTATCCATCAAGGCCGCAAAGGACCGCCTGAGCGAGCTCGGACGCATGGTCGATGCCGGTGAGCAGGTGATCATCACCAAATACGGTATACCGACCTACGAACTCAAGGCGATCAAGCGCAAGGGTGGCATCGATTTTGAGGCGATCAAGCGCTGGAAGATCGAAAACGGCGGGCCGATCGTGCGCTATGTCGCGCCCGATTTCGACGATCCGTTGCCCGATGATATTTGGTCTCACAACGATTGAAGCTGCTGCTTGATACCAACATCATTATCATGCTGATCGATGAGACTGAGCGGCTCTCGCGCGCTTATCTGTCCGTTCTCGATGACCCTGAGAATGAGTTTTGCGTCAGCACAATCAGCGTTTGGGAAATGGCCATCAAGCAGCGCAAGGGGAAGCTCGACATTGGGGATGCCTTCGGTGACCTCGAAGCGCGGTTGTGGAGCATTGGGATTTTGGTCCTTCCGCTCAACATTCTCCACGCACTGGCTGACTCTGCTCTTCCCAGAGTTCTCAAGGATCCGTTCGACCGCATGTTCGTGGCGATCGCCGAGATCGAGGGCATGCAATTCCTGACCATCGACACCAAGCTCCTCGGGCACCCGCTCGCCTGGCGTCCTTGACCCCCGGCGCTGCGCTCGCCAGAAGCGCCGCAATGTCTGGGGATCCCGCCACACTTTCGTTCGAGGACGCGCTTGCGCGGCTGGAAGCGATTGTGCAGCAACTTGAAAGCGGCAGCGCAAGCCTTGATCGGTCGATCGAGCTTTACGTCGAGGGCGATGCCCTGCGCGCGCAATGCACCGCGCGGCTCAAGGATGCGCAGGCGCGGATCGAAAAGATCACGCTCGGTGCCGATGGCGTGCCCGATGGAACCCGGCCGTTCGATGCCTGAGGCTCGCCTGTGCCCGCAATGACGCCGGGGCTGGCGCAGGCATTGGTGGCGATCGCGGCGGATGTCGACCGGGTGTTCGACATGTTTCTGCCGCTGCCCGACGATCAGCGTGCGCCGCTGTTCGAAGCGATGCGCCATGCCGCGATCGGCGGCGGCAAGCGGTTGCGCCCGTTGCTGACGACGGCATCGGCGGCACTCTTCCATGTCGATCCGGCGGCAGCATTGCGCGTCGGTGTCGCGATCGAGGCGATCCACGTTTATTCGCTGATCCACGACGATCTGCCGTGCATGGACGATGATGACATGCGGCGCGGCAAGCCCACTGTGCACAAAGCCTATGGCGAGGCGATCGCAGTGCTCGCGGGCGACGCGCTCCACGCGCTGGCCTTCGAGCTGGTCGCCGACGACAGCGTGGCACCCGATCCGTTCACGCGCATCGAGCTGGTCGAGGGGCTGGCGCGAGCGAGCGGCCCTGCAGGGATGGCCGGGGGGCAGATGATGGACATTGCGGCCGAAACCGAGCTGTTCGATCTGGCCGGCGTCACGCGCTTGCAGGCGATGAAGACCGGTGCGCTGATCGCCTTTGCGGTCGAGGCCGGCGCGATCCTCGGTCGCGTGCCGCCCGAAGGACGGGCAGCGCTGCGCGGCTATGCACGCGACATCGGCCTCGCGTTCCAGATCGCCGACGACATCCTTGACGAAGAGGGTGACGAGGCGCTCGCGGGCAAGGCGCTGCACAAGGATGCGGCGGCGGGCAAGGCGACGTTCCTGTCGCTGCTCGGCATCGAGCGCGCCCGCATGCAGGCCCAGATGCTCGTCGATCAGGCGATCGGCCATTTGGCGAGTTTCGGCGCCGAGGCCGATCTCCTGCGCGCCATCGCGCGCTATTCTGTTGAGCGCGATCGTTGAGCGTCGAGTTGGCCCTGCGCTTGGCTTATAGCTTCAACCTTCTTGTGCTTGGCCCTGTTCTGTTAGGGCTGTACGCGCATCGGGGAGATGGCGTGATCGCGGCAATCGGCGGCGAGATTCACAATGTGGACGGTTTGCGATTGCTGGTCGGTGCCGTGTGGTCGGCAGTGTTTCTCACGTCGATAATCGGGGTCTTGATGCCGCGCCCGTTCGTGGCGGTCCTCGCTTTTCAGGTCATCTACAAGGCGATTTACCTCGGCACATATGTCGGTCCGTTGATTGCCGCCAAAGGGTGGCATGCCGCGCCCTGGGGCCCAACCGTCGTGTTTGCCGTCATCGTTATCGTTTACCCGTTCATCATTGCGCAGGCTTGGAGGTGAGCATCATGCGGATCGGCGTCTATCCCGGCACGTTCGATCCCGTGACGCGCGGGCATATGGACATCATCCGGCGCGGCGCAAAGCTGGTCGATCGGCTGGTGATCGGCGTCACGACCAACATGTCCAAATCGCCGATGTTCAGCGTCGAGGAGCGGCTGGCCACGGTGCGCCGCGAGACCGCCGACATCGCTGGCGTGAGCGTCGTCGGCTTTGATCTGCTCCTTATGGATTTCGCCGAGCAGCAGGGCGCGAGCATTATCGTGCGCGGCCTGCGCGCGGTCGCCGATTTCGAATATGAGTATCAGATGGCGGGCATGAACCAGCAGCTCAATGCCCGCGTCGAAACCGTTTTCCTCATGGCCGATGTCGCGCTGCAGCCGATCGCGAGCCGTCTGGTCAAGGAAATCGCGCTTTATGGCGGCGCGATCCACAAATTTGTGACGCCGACGGTCGAGGCCGAGGTGGTCGCCCGGGTGGCGCAACTCGGTCGCAAAGGCGGCTGATGCGTTCAGCCCCGGCTCAGCCGCGCGTCGCCATGCGCGCATCCGAAATCTGGAGTGGTTCGATGAAGATTCTCATGAGTGTAATGGCGCTGCTTGCGCTTGCCAGTCCGGCGGCTGCCAAGAAAAAGCCGGTCGTGGTGCCGGCTCCGGTTGCGGCCGAGCCCGCGCCGACCCCCGACACATTGTGGCATCTCCAGCTCTCGACTGGCGGCGAGGTCGTCGTCGCGTTGCGGCCCGATAAGGCTCCAAATCACGTGACCCGGATCCAGCAACTCACGCGCGCCGGGTTTTATGACGGTTTGCTTTTCCATCGGGTGATCGACGGTTTCATGGCGCAGACCGGCGACCCGCAAGGAACGGGCGAGGGCGGCTCGCCGCTCCCCGACTTGAAGGCGGAATTCAACGATCTGCCGCATCTGCGCGGCACGGTCTCGATGGCGCGCGCGGCAAGTGTGGACAGTGCAAACAGCCAGTTCTTCATCTGCTTCATGCCGGTCCTGCGGCTTGACGGAAAATACACGCCGGTCGGCCGCGTCGTCTCAGGGATGGAGTTCGTCGATGCGATCGAGCGCGGCGAGCCACCGGCCAATCCGGCGAAGATCGTGAAGGCATGGGTGGCAGCCGACGGCCCCAATGCCGCCCGTGTGCCGTTCCCCGCTGCGGCCATGGTTGCGCCGCTGCAGGCTTTGCCGCCAGGCACAACGCCCCAGTAAGTGCGCGTCGACCAGTTCGATTTCGCGCTTCCCGACGACCGAATCGCGCTGCGGCCTGCAGTCCCGCGCGATGCGGCACGGCTGCTGGTCGTGGCGCCTGCCGAGCGCGTCGATCGCACAGTGCGCGATCTACCAGGGTTGCTGCGGGCAGGCGATTGCCTGGTTTTCAACGACACCCGCGTCATCCCTGCGCAGCTCGAGGGGCGGCGCGGGGACGCCCGGATCGGCGCGACGCTCCACAAGCGCGAAGGGCTGCGCGCCTGGCGTGCGTTCGTGCGCAATGCCAAACGGCTGCGCGCGGGCGATGTCATCGACTTTGGCGCAGAGGTCACGGCGGTCGCGAGCGATCGCGCGGACGACGGCAGCTGGCTGCTGAACTTTGCGGGCACCGAACCCGTCGAAACGCTGCTGGTCCGCGCCGGAACGATGCCACTGCCGCCCTATATCGCGTCGAAGCGCGCGGTCGACGCCCGCGATGCGCAAGACTATCAGACGATGTTCGCCCGCGAAGCGGGAGCGGTCGCCGCGCCCACAGCCTCGCTGCATTTCACGCCCGACCTCGTGGCGGCGATCGACGCTGCGGGGATCGCGCGCGAAACGCTCACGCTGCACGTCGGTGCGGGCACCTTCCTGCCCGTGAAGGCCGACGATACTGACGATCATGTCATGCACGCCGAATGGGGCCGGATCGATGCGGCAACGGCGGCGCGCCTGAACGCTGTCCGCGCCGCGGGCGGGCGGATCATCGCGGTCGGCACGACCTCGTTGCGCTTGCTTGAAAGCGCCGCCGTCGGGGATGGCAGCATCCAGCCGTTCGAAGGCGATACCGCGATCTTCATCACACCTGGCTATCGCTTCAAGGGCGTCGACGGCCTGATGACCAACTTTCACCTGCCCAAATCGACGCTGTTCATGCTGGTCAGCGCGCTCATGGGGCTGGACACTATGCAGGCCGCTTATGCGCATGCGATTGCCGAAGGCTACCGGTTCTACAGCTATGGCGATGCCGCTTTATTACTCCCGGCTTAGCACCAGATTGGTCAGTTCGCGGCGCAGGCGGAAACCGAGCTTTTCATAAAGCGCATTGGCCACCGCGTTGTCCGCATAGGAGTGCAGAAACGGCAGTGCGCCCTGCGCCAGGATGTGGCGGCCGGCGTCGAGCATCAGCGCGGCGGCATAGCCCCGGCCGCGATGATCGGGGTGCGTGCACACGGCAGTGATTTCGGTAAAGTCCGGCAGCCGCATCCGCTCCCCCGCCATCGCGACAAGCTGCCCGTTCCGCCGCATCCCGATGAAGCGACCGAGGCGATGCGTCCGTTCGGCAAACGGCCCGGGCTTGGTGAGTTCGGCGAGTGCGCGCATTTCGGGCGCATCGGCATCGCCAAGCGACAAGATCGGCAGGTTCGGCGCATGGCCCTCCGCCAGTGTCGGTGCGACCATCTGCGCGATCGCGTTTTCGCGAACGAGGAAGACACCGTCGGGGACCGCGAAGCGATCACGCTCCACCGTCCACAGCTCTCCGTCTGCGGGAACCAGCGCCGCGAGCGCCTGTCCATCGCCAACGCGTTCGGCCGCACCGAAGGGGCCGAAAACCGGATCGAGCCGCAGCGCCTGCGCATATCGCTGTGCATGGCCCTTCCATTCCGAATTGAGCGCACTCCAGACGGGGCGGTCGAGCGGATGGGCCTCGGTCACGCGTTCGCGCTTGGCATGCGGTTGGCGGGGCTGTCCAGTTCCGGTCGTGACGCAGCGGCAGGAGCGTGGCAGGGGCTGACGCAATGGCATCACATTTCGCATTCACCACAACCGCAACCGACGGCCGCGCGCGCACCGGCGCGATCACGATGGCGCGCGGCACGATCCGCACCCCCGCCTTCATGCCGGTCGGCACGGCCGCGACTGTCAAGGGCATGAAGCCCGCCGACGTGCGCGCGACCGGCGCGGACATCATTCTGGGCAACACCTATCATCTCATGCTGCGCCCCGGTGCCGAGCGCATGGCGCGGCTGGGTGGGCTCCATCAGTTCATGCGCTGGGATCGGCCGATTCTGACCGACAGCGGCGGCTATCAGGTCATGTCGCTTGGCGATCTGACCAAAATCACCGAGGAGGGGGTCGCGTTCAAATCGCACCTCGATGGCTCACGGCACATGCTGACGCCTGAGCGCTCGATGGACATTCAGGCGCTGCTCGGATCGGACATCGTGATGGCGTTCGACGAATGCACGCCCTACCCCGCGACGCACGAACAGGCGGCGAAATCGATGGCGCTTTCGATGCGCTGGGCGCAGCGTTCGCGCGATGCCTTCCGCAGCGAAGGCGCCTTGTTCGGTATCCAGCAGGGCTCGATGTTCGAGGATTTGCGCGCGGTATCGTCGCAAGCGCTCACAGATATCGGCTTCGATGGCTATGCGGTCGGCGGGCTGGCGGTCGGCGAAGGGCAGGGGGAAATGTTTCGCGTGCTCGATTTTGCGGTGCCGATGCTGCCCGTCGATCGGCCGCGCTACCTGATGGGCGTCGGCAAGCCCGACGACATCGTCGGCGCGGTCGAACGCGGGATCGACATGTTCGATTGCGTGCTGCCCACACGTTCAGGGCGCAACGGACAGGCGTTTACGTGGGACGGGCCGCTGAACCTTCGGAATGCGAGGTTTGCCGAGGACGCAAGTCCCCTCGATCCCGAATCGCCCACGGCGGCGTGGAGCAAGGCCTATCTCCACCACCTTGTAAAATCAGGCGAAATGCTCGGTGCGATGCTGATGACCGAGCATAATCTGTGGTTTTATCAACAGCTGATGACGGCGCTGCGCGACGCGATCCGAGATGGTAAACTGGCTGTTTTCTGTGCCTCGTTTCGCCAACGCTACGGAAAACTGTCATAGCACGCGGCAGCAAGCGTCACAATTTTGCGATGTAAGTGCAAAGAAGCTGCAAAATATTGCTGCCACCTCATTTACCACGGGCATAATCCCGGGGGAGTGGGTGACATGGCGGATTACGATTTCGTTCCTTATTCGGACGGTGACGTCGATACCAATCGTTCGACTGGTCCCTCCATCCACGATCTGGTCGAGCAGCGCTATTCGCGTCGCGCCGCGCTGAAATCGGGCCTTGCCATGTCGGCCGCAACAGTCGTCCCCGCCGCCGCGCTTTCGGCCTGCGATGACGATCAGCCCGCAGCCCCACCGCCTGCCTTGCAAGTCTCTGCGGCCAATGCGCAGACCAGCGCCGGTCGTCGGGTCAGCCTGGTCGGAACCGTAACCGGCGGCACGCCGACGTCACAGAACTGGGTCCAGACTTCGGGTCCGGCGGTGACGCTCACCAATGCCGGAACCGCCAATGCAAGTTTCGTGGCACCCGGCGTTGCAGCGTCGACGCCGCTCGTGTTTGCATTTTCGGCCGGAGTGGCGGGCGGCGGCGGGTCCTCGGCGCAGGCGACGGTTACGGTTACCCCGGTGCAGCTCGGCTTCACCGCAATCGCGAAAAACCGCGACGACACCGTGACGGTGCCGACCGGCTATTCGGTGACCATCCTGTATCGCCTGGGCGATCCAATCAACGCCGCGACGCCCGCCTATGTGGGCGACGGGACCGATACCAACTTCGGTGCGCGCGGCGGCGATCATCATGACGGCATGTATTATTTCGGCTTGGCGGCAAGCGCGAACACGCCCGATCCCACCAGCAACACGCGCGGGTTGCTCTGCATCAATCACGAGAACATCACCGAATCCTATCTGCACCCGAACGGCGTGACGATCACCGCAGGCGTCCGCCCCGAAACCGAAGCGATCAAGGAAATCGAGTGCCACGGCGTCAGCGTGATCGAAGTGACGCGCGCGGGTGCCAACGGCGCCTGGAGCTATGCTCAGGCCTCGGCGCTCAATCGCCGTATCACGCCGCTCACGCCGATGGACATCAACGGCCCGGTGCGCGGCCATCCGCTGGTGCAGACGGTCTTTTCGGCTGATGGTACGCGCGGGCGCGGCACGATCAACAATTGCGCCAACGGCTTCACGCCGTGGAGCACTTACCTCACCTGCGAAGAGAATTGGGCGGGCTATTTCCGTCGTCGTTCGACGACCGACAATCCGCTGCGCACGGCCAAGGAAATCACGGCCTTGACGCGCTACAGCGTGGGCGGCGGTCCGCTCGGCGGCGGGGCCAATTCGTGGTTCAGCGTCGTCCCGGCGAACGCAAGCGACACCAGCTACGCACGCTGGACCGCAGAGGTTTCGGGCGCAGCGGCGGTCAATGACTTCCGCAACGAAGCCAACCAGTTCGGCTGGGTTGTCGAGATCGATCCGTTCGATCCGGCGTCGACACCGCGCAAGCGCACCGCGCTCGGCCGCATGGCGCACGAAGGCGCGTGGCCCGGCCGTTTCGTCGTCGGCACCCGGCCCGCCTGGTATATGGGTGACGATGCGACAGGCGATTATTGCTACAAGTTCGTCTCGTCGCAGCCCTGGGTCGCCGCCGATGCGACCGCTGCCAATCGCCTCGCGACCGGCGACAAATATCTCGATACCGGCACGCTTTACGTGGCGCGCTTCGATGCCGACGGCACGGGCGTCTGGCTGCCGCTGGTGTTCGGCCAGGGCAATCTGACCGCGGCCAATCCTGCCTATGCCTTTGCCGATCAGGCCGATGTGCTGACGCATGCGCGCCTGGCGGGCGATGCGCTCGGCGCAACCCGGATGGACCGTCCCGAGTGGACCGCGGTCAATCCGGCAAATGGCGAGATGTATCTCACGCTGACCAACGCGGCGACTGCGCGTGGCAACACGCTCGTGCTCGATGCGGCCAACCCGCGTGCCTATGTTGACACCCTCTCGCCCAGCAGCTCGCGCGGCAATCGCAACGGCCACATCATCCGCTTGCGCGAAACCGGCAACACGACTGAAGCCCTGGCCTTCACCTGGGACATCTACACGTTCGGGGCCAATTCGGCACTCGATGCGAACAACATCAACGTCTCGGGCCTGTCGGCGGACAATGATCACTCGTCCCCCGATGGTCTCTGGTTCTCGCGGTCGCAAAATGCCGGCGGCGTTGGCCTGCCGCTCCTCTGGGTCCAGACCGACGATGGCAACTTCACCTATGCCACCAACAACCAGATGCTGGTCGGCCAGCCCGGCGTTGTCGGCGACGGCGGCACGCGCACGATCACGAGTACGATCGCCAACGGATCGCAGGTGAGCATCACGACCCGGGTCGGCGCGCTGCCGGGCACGACGCTGCGGCGGTTCCTTGTCGGCCCCGACGGCTGCGAAATTACGGGGATCGATTCGACCCCCGATGGGCGGACCGTGTTCGTCAACATCCAGCATCCCGGCGAAACGAGCTCACCAACGCCGCCGAACCCGCTGCCGTCGAACTGGCCTGCGTCGCAGGGCGGGGTGGTCGCGCCAACGTCCCGGCCGCGCTCGGCAACAATCGTGATCACCAAGGACGACGGCGGGGTCGTCGGGGCCTGACGAATACGCGCTATCGCTCCTCTCGAGCGATAGCGCATTTGCCGCAAGTGCAGGGACGGTCCCCGCTTGGGGACTACCCCCGATTTGCCAAATCCGTTCGTCTCGAGCGCAGTCGAGGGAACGGTCCCGGCCAGGTGCCTCGACTTCGCTCTTCACGAACGGATCGGGGCGATCCAGCATGAATGAGACAGACGCTAGCTGCCGACCCCGAAGTTCAGGAAGCCGGGCAGCGGGCCGTTCCAGTCCTCGGCCTCGTCGCCGAGCGGAGCAGGTGCAGGCTCGGTTTTCGGCGCAGCTTTCCGGGGCTTGCGCGCAGCCGGCATCGACTTTGCAGCGACCGGCGCATCATCGATCCTTGGCGGCGCCGGAGTGACCGCTTTCGGCTTCACCGGTTTCGCCGTCGCCACGGTGGGCTCGGCCTTCGCCGCCGCCTTGGCGCGCGCCACGGTGCCAACACGCTCGATCTTCGTGCCGGTCAGCTTCTCGATATTGGCCACCGCCTCGGCATCGTCGGGCGTCGCCAGGGTGAACGCCTTGCCGGTCGCCCCTGCGCGCCCCGTGCGACCGACGCGGTGCACATAATCGTCCGGGTGCCACGGCACGTCGTAATTAAACACGTGGCTGACGCCTTTGACGTCGAGCCCGCGCGCGGCGACGTCGCTCGCCACGAGCACGCTGATCTCGCCGGTCTTGAAACGATCGAGTTCGCGGATGCGTTCGGACTGTTCCATGTCGCCCTGGATTTGCCCCGCGCGAAACCCTTCGCGCTTCAGCGCCTTTTCAAGATCGCGCACCGTCGTCTTGCGGTTCGAAAAGACGATCGCGGTCGTCATGTCGGGCGCGCGCAACAGGTCGATCAGCACGTCGCGCTTGGTCCGGGTGGTGCATTCGACGAGCCGTGCCTCGATGTTCAAATTGGTGCTGGCGGGTCGCGCAACCTCGATCGTCTTGGGATTGCTCAGAAACTTGTCGGCGAGCTTCTTGATTGGCGGCGGCATCGTCGCTGAAAACAACAAGGTCTGCCGCGTCGCGGGCAATTTGGTGCAGATCGTCTCGATGTCGGGGATAAACCCCATGTCGAGCATCCGGTCAGCCTCGTCGATGACGAGCAGCGAGCAGCCGGTGAGCAGAATCTTGCCGCGCTCGAACAAGTCCATCAGTCGTCCGGGCGTCGCGATGAGCACATCAACGCCCTTTTCGAGCGCCTTAACCTGATCGCCCATCTGCACGCCGCCGATGAGCAGCGCCATCGAGAGCTTGTGATATTTCCCGTATTTCTCGAAATTCTCGGCGACCTGCGCGGCTAGCTCGCGCGTCGGCTCGAGGATCAGCGAGCGCGGCATCCGCGCCCGCGCGCGCCCCTCGGCGAGGATGTCGATCATCGGTAGTACGAACGACGCGGTCTTGCCCGTGCCGGTCTGGGCAATCGCAATCAGGTCGCGCATCATCAGCACGCTGGGGATCGCCTGCTGCTGAACGGGGGTCGGCTCGGTGTAACCCGTATCACCGACGGCGCGCAGCAATTCGTCCGAAAGGCCGAGATCGGCAAAATTCATGAAATCGTCCGTGTGGGAAAGCCCGCATGCGCTGCACCCCGCAAGCGCGCAAAGTCAAGTCACCGCTTTGGGACCAGCCCGCGAAAGCGCTCGATCTTGCATTGCCCGCCGGTCCGCGCATGCACCCGGTCGCGCCCGCCGCACACCTGGCCATCGCTCGTCGGGCGCAGGTAAAAGCCGTAGCGCAGATCGATCTGGTCACAATCGTCAAGATGCGCGCGCACGCGATTGCCACCGCGCATGTAGAGATCGACCAGCTCGGCGCCGCGCACCGCAGCCCCCGCCAGATTGGCAATAGCGATGCACTTTGGCCCTTTCACCTCGCGCCACTGCACCGTTGGCGGGGTCGCCGTCGCGGCCGTTGGAGTGACCGGCACCCGAACCACGACGCGCTGGCGGATCGTCAATTGCGCAAGCAGAACCTCGCCGTGGAGCGCAGGCGCGCTGCTTGTCGCAGCAGCGAGCAGCGCGTAGGCGGCGAACGTCATTGCGGCATAACCATGGTGATGAAAGGCGATGCGTCGAAGTGGTTGAACAGGCGATTAATTCGGTGATCGCGCTGGCGAAAGTGGCGCTGGGTGAAAAGGGCGTCAGCGAAGACGCGCACGATCTGGCCCCCTGGCTGACCGACTGGCGCGGGCTCTACACCGGCACCACCCGGGCGATCCTGTCCCCGGCCACGCTCGACGAAGTCGCAACAGTGGTGCGCGCGGCGGCGGCGCACGGCGTGCCGCTCGTGCCGCAGGGGGGCAACACCGGCATGGTCGCAGGAGCAACGCCGCCCGCCGACGGCACCGCCCTCATCCTGTCGCTGCGCCGGATGAACCGCGTTCGCCAGATCGATCCCGATGCCAATATCGCCATCGCCGAGGCCGGTGTGATCCTCGCGACGCTGCACGACGCCGCGATAGGCAAGCAGCGCCGCTTTCCGCTGTCGCTCGGAGCCAAAGGGTCGGCGACGATCGGCGGCCTCGTTTCGACCAACGCGGGCGGCACACAGGTCTTGCGTTTCGGCACGATGCGATCGCTGGTGCTCGGCATCGAGGCGGTGCTGCCCGATGGCGAAATCTACGACGGTCTTGCGCCGCTCAAGAAGGACAACCGCGGCTATGACCTGACGCAGCTGCTGATCGGGGCCGAAGGAACGCTTGGGGTCGTGACCGCCGCGGCGCTGCGCCTCGTTCCCGCGATTCGCGACCGCGCGGTCGGCTGGCTTGCCGTTGCTTCGCCCGGCGACGCGCTCAAGGCGCTGCGGGTGATGGAGGGGCGCTCGGGCGATGCCGTCGAGAGTTTCGAAATCGTGCCGCAGGACGCGCTTGCGCTGGTGCTCCGACATATCCCGGGCACGCGCCCCCCGCTGCGGGGCACTTACCCGTGGCTCGTCCTCATCGAATATGTCGGCGAAAGCGCGACCGAGCGGCTCTCGGACCTGATGCAGGGCGTGCTGACCATGGGTCTGGCGCAGGATGCGATCGTCGCGGCGAGCGAGGCGCAGGCGGAGGCCTTCTGGCGCCTGCGCGATTCGATTTCAGCTGCCGAGCGCGCCGAGGGTCCGACGATCGCGCATGACATTTCGGTGCCGGTCGATGCGATGCCAGCGTTCATGACGCACGCGGCGCGCACCGTCGAAGCGGCGTTTCCCGGCACGATCGCCAGCGCCTTCGGCCATCTGGGTGACGGCAATGTCCATTTCCACTTGCGCGCGTCGGCTGGGGTGGATGGCGAGCGCTGGCGCGCTGAAATCGGCGAGGCGGCGAGCCACATGGTCTATGATCTCGTCACGCAGGCCGGCGGCTCGATCTCGGCCGAACACGGAATCGGTCAGATGAAGCGCGACGAACTGGCGCGGCTGGCGTCGCCCGCGCGGCTGACAGCGCTGCGCGCGATCAAGGCCGCGCTCGATCCGCAGGCGATCATGAATCCGGGAAAGCTCGTGCCGCCAGCCCTAGACTATGCCACAAACCCTTGCGCCGCGATGGCCGGAACCATAGGGCGACCCGCGACATTCAACCCCGTTTTTCCCGGAGATCAACCGATGGCCAGCGTGGCCCCGCAAAACCCCAGCCTGCCGCTTTTCTACAAGGAACTCGTGCCGATTTCGCAGCAGGAGCATGGCAGCTGGCGCTATCGTCAAGCCGATTCGGCAATGTTCCTGCGCAACGAACACGCCATTCCGATCACGGTCGAGGAATTTGCAGTTGCGCAGCGCTATTATCCGATCGTCTTTTCGGCAGGCGATGCGCCCGTGCCGCTGGTGCTCATGGGCATGAACGAGGGCGTGAACACCTTCATCGGTGACGACGGCAAGATGATGCAGGAAGCCTATGTTCCCGCCTATATCCGCCGCTATCCGTTCCTGCTGGCGCGGCTGCGCGAGGGCAGCGACGAGCTTTCGCTTTGTGTCGATCCGACGAGCGGCGCGATCGGCGAATTCGACGATGGCGATCCGATCTTCGACGGCGACCAGCCTTCGGGCGCGACCAAGGCGGTCTTGCAGTTCTGCGAGCAGTTCGAGCAGTCAGGCCAGCGCACGGGTGCGTTCATGGAGGAGCTGAAAGCGCTCGACCTGATCATGGACGGTGAAGTCTCGATCCAGACCGAAGGTGCCGAGGCACCCTTCGTCTATCGCGGGTTCCAGATGGTGAACGAGGAAAAGCTGCGCGACCTGCGCGGCGATCAGCTGCGCAAGATGAACCAGTCGGGCATGCTCCCGCTGATCCATGCGCACCTTTTCTCGCTGTCGGTCATGCGCGAGATTTTCGGTCGGCAGATGGCGCAGGGCAAGATGCCGCAGGGACAACCCGCCAGCTGAGGAGCAGCGATCATGGAACGAACGGCCTATTCGCGCGGTGCCATCGCGTTTCACTGGGCGATCGGCGTTCTCATGATCCTCAATCTGGCGGGCGGGCTGCTGCACGAATCGTTCGGCGAGGCAGCGGTCGGCCCGATCATGAGCCTGCACAAGGCGACCGGGATTCTGATCCTCGCGCTGAGCGTCGGGCGGCTGGCGTGGCGGCTCACGCATCGGCCGCCGCCGCTCGCGGCGACCGTCAAGGCATGGGAAAAGGGGATGGCGCATGCCGTCCACTGGATTTTCTATGTGCTGATGATCGCTTTGCCGGTCACGGGCTGGCTCATGGTTTCGGCGGGGTCGCGCAAGTTTCCCATCGACTTCTACGGGCTTTTCACGGTGCCGTGGCTGCCGATTGCGCAGGACAGGGCCGTTGCGGGCACGTTCAACGAGCGCCACGAGGTGCTCGGCTATGTGATGATCGCGCTGATCGTGCTGCACATCGCGGGCGCGCTCAAGCATCACCTGATTGACCGCGACAATACGCTTGCGCGCATTCTGCCGTTGTTGCGGCGGCGCATGACAAGTTGAAGGTTGCCGCTTGAAAGCCGCGACCGGTTAACCTATCTTTTTGTTGTCCGGCCTCGCGTCCCCCCTTTCGCGTGCCGGATACGCGCTCTCGGGCGCGTTCCTCCCTGAACCTGGCCACCGCGTGCTATCCAGCACGCGGTGGTTTTTTATTCAGCGGCAACCGCATAGCTTGGCCGACATTCGGCGCGCAGCGCGCTGACGATTGCGGCCACCGCATTCTGCACAAAAGCCAACCCCGGCCCGGGCTGGTCGAAATCGGCATCGAGATAAAGCCGCCGGTCGATCTCGATCTGCAGCGCGTGGACACCGAACATCGGTTTGCCATGCCGCGTCGCGATCGCGCCGCCCGCATAAGGCACGTTGCGCGTCACCCTGAAGCCCTGCCCTGTGAGCACGGCCTCGGCGGTCGCAGCAATCCGGTCGTCCGCGCTGGCCCCGAAGCGGTCACCGATCACAATGTCATACCCGCTGTCGAGCGGAGGCATCGAATGCAGGTCGATCAGGATCGCCGTCCCGTGGCGCGCCCGCGCCGTCTGGAGCAGCGTGGCCAGCGCCGCGTGCCATGGCCGGTAGATACCCGACAGTCGTGCCGCGACGTCGAGGGGGGACAGCGGACCGCGCCACAAGGTGCCGCAGCCGGAAAGGCGCGACGGGATGAGCCCAAGCCCGCTGCGCGCCCGCGCGCTTACCGGATGCCCCGAACCCGGACCTGCGACCATCGCCGGATCGAGGTCGCTTTCCTCACGATTGAGATCGATGACCAGACGCGGCACCTGCGCGATCAAGGCCGGCGTTCCCGCAGCGATCGCGGCCTCGGCGAGGCGATCCGCCCAGCGATCCTCCAGCGGCCGCGCTGCCGAAACCGGCAGCCGCAGGCGCGTGACCCAAGGCGCATAATCGCGACCGGCGTGGGGCACCGACAGGATCACCGGGCCGGTGCCGGACCCGCGAATCACGAAGGGAGCGTCGCGCATGCGCCGGACGCTAGCCGAGCGCGGCACATTCGTCGCGCCCGCTGGAAATTCTTAAGGTTCGGCGGCATAAGGGACGCGCGGGTGACGGGACGACGAGGCGCATGATACGCATTCTGCTGGCGGAAGATGACGATGCGATGCGCGGCTACCTCGTGCGCGCACTCGAACGCTCGGGCTATGCCGTCGAGGCGCACGATCGCGGCACCACGGCGCTCGCGGCGATCGAGCGCGGCGATGCGTTCGATCTGCTGCTGACCGACATCGTGATGCCCGAAATGGACGGGATCGAGCTCGCGCAGAAGGCCGCGCTCATCGCGCCCGAGATGCGCGTCATGTTCATCACCGGCTTTTCGGCGGTGTCGCTGCGCGCAGGCCAGGCGCTGCCGAATGCGAAAGTCCTGTCGAAACCGTTTCACCTCCGCGACCTTGTTCTCGAGGTTGACCGGATTTTTGCAGGGCCCAACGCCGACTCGCTCTAAGCAGTTGCGCGTGCCGGGGGAGCGCGCTAGGAGCGCCGCCTTGACCCGTTCGTGGGCGTGTAGCTCAGTGGTAGAGCACTGTGTTGACATCGCAGGGGTCGCAAGTTCAATCCTTGCCACGCCCACCATTTCCTGACCTTGAGCAATGGCGGGGCACTGGCTCCGCACCGTTCGAACAGGCATAGCGGCGGCATGACTCAGCCGATCCTCACCGCGCGCGACGGCGCGATCTTGACCGTCACGCTCAACTTGCCCGAAAAGCGCAATCCGATTTCGGACGATGCCATGGTCGATGCGCTGTGCGCGACGATGCTGGCCGCCGATGCCGATATCGCCATTCGCGTCGTCATCCTCACCGGCGCCGGCGGCACGTTTTCATCGGGCGGCGACTTGAAAGCTATGAAGGACGGGACCGGCCTGCGCGATCCTTTGCCCGCGCAGACGCGGCGCAACTATCGCACCGGCATTCAGCGGATACCGACAGTCTTTCAGGCGCTCGAAGTGCCCGTGATCGCGGCGATCAACGGTCCGGCGATCGGCGCCGGTCTCGATCTCGCCTGCCTGTGCGACATCCGGATCGCCGCCGATACCGCGCGGTTTGCCGAGAGTTTCGTCAAGCTCGGGATCGTCCCGGGCGATGGCGGCGCCTGGCTGCTCCCCCGGATCGTGGGCTTCAGCCGCGCGACCGAACTTGCGCTGACCGGCGAGACGTTCGACGCCAACGAGGCGCTCGCCTACGGACTGGTTTCGCGCGTGGTCGCGGCCGAAGACCTGTTGCCCACAGCACGAACGATTGCCGATCGAATCGCCGTCAATCCGCCACACGCGGTGCGCATGACCAAAAGATTGCTGCGCGAGGGCCAGACGACAACCCTCGCAACCAACCTCGAGCTTTCGGCCGCGATGCAGAGCCTGGCGCATGCCACGCGCGACAACGACGAGGCGATCGATGCTTTCCTCGAAAAGCGCGCGCCGCACTTTACGGGGGAGTGATCATGGGTGTGGCGCGTGTTGCGCGGCACCGGCCCCGGCCGTAGATTAGGCTTTATGCAGTGTAACTGAGGAACACCCCCGTGGAACGCGAAAATCCGATTGGTCTCAATGGTTTCGAGTTTGTGGAGTTCACAGGCTCGGATGCGCTTGCGCAGCTTTTCGTCGCAATGGGGTTCACCCATGTCGGCGATCACAAAACCAAAGCCGTCCGCCGCTATGCGCAGGGCGACATCAATTTCCTGCTGAACATGGATAGCAGCGGCCAGGTGGCGGGATTTCGCGCCGAGCATGGCCCTTCGGCCAATGCCATGGCGTTTCGCGTCGCCGATGCGCAGGCGGCGCTGGCGCATGCTGTGGCGCAGGGCGCAACCGCGGTGACCGGCGCGCGCGGTCCCGCTGAACTCAACATCCCGGCGATCGAAGGCATCGGCGGATCGAACCTGTATCTGGTCGATCGCCACGGCGACCAAAGCGTTTATGACGTCGATTTCGTGCCCACGGGTGCGGGCGTCGACGACAATTCGGTCGGGCTGCACACGCTCGATCACCTGACGCACAACGTCAATCGCGGGCGGATGGCGCACTGGGCCGAGTTTTACGAGCGCATCTTCAATTTCCGCGAAATCCGCTATTTCGACATCGAGGGTGCCTCGACCGGCCTGTTCTCCAAAGCGATGACCGCGCCTGATGACAAAATCCGTATTCCGCTGAACGAAAGCCAGGACGAGCATTCGCAGATCGAGGAATTTCTGCGCGCCTATAATGGCGAGGGTATCCAGCATGTCGCGCTCGCGACCGACGATATCTTTGCGACCGTCGATCGGCTGCGCGCAAACGGCATCCGCTTTCAGGATACCAACGACGCCTATTTCGATCTCATCGACCAGCGCCTGCCCGGTCACGGCCATGATGTGGCCGAAATGCGCGCGCGCCGCATCCTGATCGACGGCGCGCCTGAGACCGGCGGCGGGCTGCTGCTCCAGATTTTCACCGAGAACATGGTCGGCCCGATCTTCTTCGAGATCATCCAGCGCAAGGGCAATGACGGCTTCGGCGAGGGCAATTTCAAGGCGCTGTTCGAAAGTCTCGAACTCGACCAGATGCGCCGCGGGGTCATTCCGGCGAAAGCTGGGGCGTGAGCGCCTATCAGTCAGGCTTCGGCAACAGTTTCGCCACCGAAGCCGTCCCCGGGGCACTCCCGGTCGGGCGCAATTCGCCGCAGCGGCCCGCCTTCGGGCTTTATGCCGAACAATTGTCGGGGACCGCGTTCACCGCGCCGCGCGATGAAAACCGGCGGAGCTGGCTTTACCGCATGCGCCCGAGCGCCGCGCACCCGCTATTTGTGCGCTACACTGGCGCCGCCAAATTCACGTCCGAAGCCCCAGAAGCGCCGGCACCCCCCAATCGCCTGCGCTGGTCAGCGTTCGAAAGCGCGCCGCCGGGAACCGACCTGATCGACGGCATGACGACCATGGTCGTCACGCGCGATGCCGCCGATCTCGAAGGCGTTTCGGTGCATCTCTATGCAGCGACCAGCGACATGACGCGCCGCGCGTTCGTCAATGCGGATGGCGAGCTGCTGTTCATTCCCCAATCCGGGCGGCTGACCTTGCTGACCGAGCTGGGCGGCATCGACGTGGCACCGGGACAAATCGCACTCGTGCCGCGCGGCGTCCGCTTCCGCGCTTTGCTGCCCGATGGCGAGGCGCGCGGCTATGTGGCGGAAAACTTTGGCAGCCTGTTTCGCCTGCCTGAGCTTGGGCCGATCGGGTCGAACGGCCTCGCCAGTGCCCGCGATTTCGAGACGCCGGTCGCGTGGTTTGAGGATCGCGACGAACCGTTCGAATTGGTCCAAAAATATCTCGGCACGCTGTGGACGACGATGCTCGACCGGTCGCCGCTCGACGTTGTCGCGTGGCACGGCAATCTTGCGCCGTGGCGCTATGATCTGGCGCGCTTCAACACGATGGGAACGGTGAGCGTCGATCATCCCGATCCCTCGATATTCACCGTCCTGACGTCGCCGAGCGATGTCCCCGGTCGCGCCAATGCCGATTTCGTGATCTTCCCGCCGCGCTGGATGGTGGCTGAAGACACGTTCCGGCCACCCTGGTTCCACCGCAACGTGATGAGCGAGTGCATGGGGCTGATCTATGGGGCCTATGACGCCAAGGCCGACGGGTTCGCGCCGGGCGGGATGAGCCTGCACAATCTGATGGCGGGACACGGTCCCGATGTCGCCAGCTGGCGCGCGGCCAGCGCGGCGAGCCTCGCGCCGCACAAGATCGACGGCACCATGGCGTTCATGGTCGAAAGCTGCTGGCCCTTCCGCCCCACTGCCTACGCCCGCGAGCACGCCCAGCCCGACTACGATGCCGCATGGGCCGGATTTCCCAAGGCGGTCCTGCCCGCTAACCCGTAAAACACTCGCGGCCGCTCAGCCGAGTGGTGTCGCAAGCTTGCGCAAAACGACCTGCGTGTTCGCCTTGAACTCGATCACCACCGGCTTCGACACCAGCAGTTCGTGCACCGCGCGGACAACGCCGTCCTGCCACCACGCGCCAAGCAGATAATCGTCGCAGCACAGATACCCGCCGACCTTGGTGACGCGGAAGGCTTCGGCGAGATCGGTCGAGACGCCTTCATAGGAATGGTCGCCATCGACATAGACATAGTCGAGACTGTCCTCAGCCATCGCGCCAAGCGCCGCGCGCGCATCCGCACGGTGGATCGCAACGCTGCCTTTGGCGCGCTCCTGCGCAAAACGGGCGCTGACCTGATCGTGGATCGAATCCATTGCCGCTTGCGTGATCTTGTCGGCACCATACCACGCCGCATCGGCGCGATCGGCGGCATCGGAAACCAGCCACGGATCGACAAGATGGAGAATGCGCGGCTTGGTGGCCGACAGGAGTTGAGCCGAGAAATCGCCTTTCCAGACGCCGATTTCGGCCCCGGCCGCATCCTTGGGCAGCATCGCAAGGACTTTCTTGCGCGCGCCGCTCTCGCCTTTTGCCAGCCAGCTTAACATTGGACCTCCGGAAATGATGATGGTCCGCCCTAATCAGGCTTCACGACAGTTCTGTGATAGCAGCTCTTAGCGCCGATCACCCGGCGAATGCATACCCCAGCGCCGTCACGTCGTGACGATAGAGCCTGCCCACGATATCGATCATCGGGCCATCATAAAGATCGCGGAAATCGCCCTTCTCGACCTTGCGCAGGTGCGGCACGGTTGCGGGTGCGGGGATGCCGAATCGGTCGCACAGCTCGCGCGTGGCCGCGTCGACGGCCTCGAACCGGAACAGCGCATCGACCCCGGCAGCACTCCCGAGCCCGCCGAGCCAGATCGTCTGCGGCCAGAAAAAGCGTTCGCTGAGCACCGTGGCGCGGAACAGCGGATTGCGCAGACGATGGGTGAACGCGGCAAAATCGAGATCGCCGATGTGCCGCGCGGCCCACTCCTGCTGCATCGGCCAATCGGTGCCGTGCTTCATGAAATGAAACGACGATGCGAACCGGTCCCACGGGTTGCGTACGAAGGCGAACTTGTAGGCGCGGGCGTAAAACTCCGGATAAGCGCGGGCATAGGCGCGGGCAGGGGCATGCGTGTCGAAGACCGGCGGTGCCCCGAGCGCTGCCAGCACCGAAGTGCCCGCAGTCTTGGGAATGTGAACGAAGATCGCCTGATGCGTCTCGTTCCACGGGGTCAGCACCGAGCGGCGCGCGATTGTGCGCTGCCACCACAAAAGGTGGTAGATGTCGCTCAGGCCGAGCAAGCGCAAGGGCAGCTTGGGAACGGGCATCCGAAGAAAAAGTCCTGTCGCGAGCGATTCGCCACGTCGTGCAGCGCGAGGCGCGTGACCGATTGTCCGGCGCGCCGCAACCCTGTCAGCAAGGCGCGCGCCATTGGCAGTGTCACATTTGCCCGGTAACGCGCGCGCCATGGCCGATCGCAACCGCCGCTATCTGCTCATCGCGCGCGTGGGCGGCCAAAGCTTGCACGCCGAATGGCTCGCGCCGCGCGCCGCACGGGGCTTTGATGTTCTGCTCTCGTCCTATGATCGGGCGGTGGCCGATCCCCAGCAGCCGGGCGTCACGCTCGAATTCCGCCCGGGTTCCAAAGTCGCAGGCTATGCCGCCTTACTCGCCGCGCATGCGGACCTGATCGCGGGCTATGACTATGTCGCCCTGTTCGACGACGATCTTTCGATCGACGCAGCCGAACTGACCCGGATGTTCGAAATTGCCGATGCGTATCATCTCAAGATTGCTCAGCCCGCGCTCTCGCATGACAGCCATTTCACCTACGCTGCGCTGCTCGCGAACTCTGCGTTCCGCCTGCGCTATGTGAATTACATTGAAATGATGTGCCCGGTGTTTCGCAGCGACATTCTTGCTGCGGTGCGGCCACTCTACGCGATGGGCTATGAAAGCGGGATCGATCTGATCTGGTGCAATCTGGTGGCCACGACCGATCGCGATTTTGCCGTGATCGACGATGTGGTGGTCCGCCATACGCGCACCGTCGGCACGTCCAAGGCAGCGAACGGCTTTACCGGCGGCAAGCGCTATGAGGACGATATTCACGCGATCCTCGCGCGGTTCGGGCTGCCCTGGCTGAGTTGCGTTCCGTTTGCGGGCGTGCGCCGGGACGGCACGGTGACGCACAGCCGCTGGGCGTTCGGGCTGAATGCCCTGCGGCTGGCGGCGGTCGTCCCCAAGGCGACCGGGGCGAAGCTGCGGGCGCGCAGTGTCGCGGTTTACTGGAAACACCTGGTGTTTCGAAAGCCTCGTAACATTCCTGTCACATTTCCGGCCGAAAAAGGAACGGCGAGCCATGGTGTGTGACCCGCCCGGTGGCGTAGTCAGGTTTTCGAGAACAATGCCTTATTGCCGTGTTTCGAAAGCCTTGTGGGCTGGCGCATCGCTGGCGGTGCTATCTGCAATTCAGCCCGCGCACGCGCAAGGCGCGTCGGGGGGTGGCTCAGCGCTCTTTCGCAGCGATGCAGCGGGTGTGCGGATCGAACCGCAATATGAGCCGACGCCGATCCGGATCGGTCCGCTGCTTGCCGACATCAGGCTCGCGGCAAGCGCGGTGGCCGACAACAATGTTTTGAAGACCTCGGACGGCAGCATCGATGACGTTTATTTGGCGCTGGTGCCTTCGATCCGTCTGATCGGCAATGTCGGCCCGGACAGCATCTCGCTTGCGGGTCGAGCCGATTTCAGGCGTTATGTTAGGCGTGAGGCTGAAAACAGCGAAACCTTCGACCTGACTGCAAGCAGCCGGATATCGCTCAGCCAGGATGCGCAGGTGAACTGGCGCGCGCAGATCGCACGCGAAGTTGAATCGCGCGGATCAGCCGGAACCAATGTGCGCGACGCCAGCCCGGCTGAATACAGGACGATCGACATTCAGGGCAGCGGGCGGGCGGAATTCGGTCGGCTTTCGGTCTCGGCCGGGGCCGGGGTGGCGCGACAGTCTTATCTGCCGATCCGGCTGGAGACGGGCGCGCGGCTCGATCAATCGTTTCGCGACACGCGCACCCTTTCGGTCGCACCGCGTGCGAGTTTCCTGCTGACGCCAGCGACCTCGTTTTTCATCGGCGGATCGGCAACCAAGCGCGAGTCGCTTGACCGGCGTTTGGGGCAGCTTCGCGATTCGAACGGCATTGCGCTGCTCGGCGGCGTGCGGCTGGAGGGCGAACGCTTGATCGTCGGCGAGATCGGCGTTGGCTGGCGGCGGCAGAATTATCGCAATCCGGCCTTCAGCGACTTCGGCGGCCTCACTTATGATGCGACGGTCGACTGGTATCCGACGCCACTGATGAGCGTTCGCGCGCAGGCCGGGCAGGACATCGTCAACAGTGGCATCGCGACCGTGGCCGGTGTGGTCCGCCAGAGTTTCGGGCTGAAGGGTTTTTACGACCCGCGCCGCAATATTCGGATCATCGCCGGGTTCGATCACGAGCATGACGATTATCGCGAGATCGCGCTCACCACTGATACTGCGACGGCCACGCTGACCGGCCAGTATCTGGCGGGGCGGCACCTGATCATGTCGGCCTTTTGTCGTTTCCAGGTCAAGGGATCGTCGGACCCGCAAACGATCGACGACTATCGCAGCCTAGCCATTGGCGTTGCCTTTACCGGTCGCCTGTAGTGGCTTGTGCATTTAGGGGTGTCGCGCCCGCTGTTGGAAGGCTCCGAGTTTGAACTTGCCGTCGCAATACCAGGGGTCCGAACTGACCACGCGTCCGCCGTCCAGCCTCGCGATTCAGCTTGCGCCCAATCAGAATCTTGACCGGCTCAATCTGCGTGCGTTGCTCTCGCTGATCCGTCGGCAATGGCTGCTGATCGCGATCGTCGTGAGCATCTGTTTCGGACTCGCCCTGATTGTGACCCAGAATACGCCGCGGCTCTACACCGCCAGCGCCGATATTCTGCTCAAGGCGACTACCAAAAGTGTTATACCCGACAGCGATCAGAACGAGACCGATGGTCCGCGCGGTTCCGAGCAAATCGAGACCGAGATCCAGTTCATTCAATCGCGTGAACTTGCCGGACGCGTGTATGACCGGCTGAAGCTAGCGGAGGACGCAGTGTTTCTCCGACAGATGGTGAGCGGCGGCCGTCTGGATGGATTCATGCGCCTGATCGGACAAGGGCGCGAGATCACGGTGCCGCCGCCCGGAAGCGAAGCCGCCAAACGGCTGAGCGAGCGCGCTATCAATACGCTGAAGGGCGGGCTTACGGTCCGGCGGATCAGCAATTCTTCCGCGCTGCGCCTGAGTATCTCGAATCCCAATCCGGATATCGCAGCGCGCGTCGCGAACGGCTATGCGCGGGCATATTCCGACAATCAGGTTGAAGAAAAAGTCGCAGCGTCGCGGGCCGCTGTCGGCATTCTGGGCCAGCGCATGGAAGAGCTGCGGCGTCAGGCGCAGAGCGATTTCAGTGCAGTTCAGCAATATCGCATCCAGAACGAGCTGCAGAGCAAATCGGGCACGTCGCTGACCGAGCAGGAAATATCGGCATATAACCAGCAGGTCGCGATGGCGCGGGCCGAGGCTTCGCAGGACGCCTCGCGGCTCGCGGCGGCGCGCAGCCGCGGTTCGCTTGGCGACTCGACGACTTCGGCAACCGTGATTGCGTTGCGCAGCCAGCGCGCAGCGCTCAGCATTCGCGTGGCCGAACTGTCCGAGCGCTACCTGCCGTCGCATCCCGATCTCGCGACCGCGCGGCAACAGCTTGCCGACATCGATGCGCAGATCGGCGCCGAAGTCGGCCGGGCGGTCAGCACGCTGGCGGCAACGGCGCAGGCGTCGGCCGCACGTCTCAAGTCGCTTGAAGGCAGCCTCGGCGGCGCCACCGGCAAGCTCGACAGGAACAACCAGGCGCTTATCAATCTCGACGATCTCGAGCGGCGCGCCAACGCCTCGCAGGCCCTCTACGAAAGCTACCTCAATCGTTACAAGGAAGTGGTCGCGCGATCGGGGGCCGAGCAGCCGAATTCGACCGTGATCTCGGCGGCAGTGGTGCCGGGCGCGCCGAGCAGCCCGAACCTGATGCTCAACCTGACGCTGGGGCTGCTCATCGGAGCCCTCGTCGGCACCGGCGCGGCAATCGCGGTCGAGGGGGCGTATTCCGGCATGACCACGGCCGAAGACGTCGAGCAGCGCCTTCTCGTGCGCTGTATCGGCCTCGTGCCGCTCATCAAATCGCTCGACGCCCACGCCGAAACCGCGCTGGCAACGATCGCGGCGCATCCCGGCGGTGCGTTCACCGAGGCCATCCGCAGCGTGCTGACGGCGTGTCGGCAGTCGTCGAACAGCCGCAATCAGGTGATCGCCGTCACCTCCGCGCTACCCGAAGAGGGCAAATCGACGCTGGCCGCCGCGCTCGCCTACACCGCCGCAATGGCGCAGGAGCGGATCGCGATCATCGATTGCGATGCGGTTCGCCGTCATCTGAGCGTGGAATACGGCGGGCCGCCATCGGCACCCGGACTGGGCCAGCTCTTTGCTGGCGAGATCGCGATCGATGCGTTCACGCTGTCGCAGGCGCTCGGCGGGGCCACGCTTTTCGCGATCACGACGCCGTTCGCGCCCGGAGCGCGCCTGCTCGAACAGGGCAAGCTGCACCGGCTGATCGCGCAGTTGCGCGAACGGTTCGACCTGATCATCCTCGATTGCGGCCCGATCCTGCCCATCGCCGAGACGCGCGATCTCGTGGCGCTGGCCGACAATGCCATCGTGGTGACGCGGTGGCGCGCGACGAGCGACCGTGAGGTCAGGGCCGCGCTCAAATTGCTGCCACTCAATAGCTTGGGAGATATCGGCGTGGTGCTCAACGCCATCGACTTGCGCCAGCGGCTGCGCTTTGGCGATGGCGATCCCGAGCTGTTTTCGAAGAAATACAAACAATATTACGCTTCCAGGCCTGCCTGAATGGCCATGACGTTCAAGCGGGTCGCGATCATCCATTACTGGCTGGTCGGCATGCGGGGCGGCGAGCGCGTGCTCGAACGGCTGCTGCACCTCTATCCCGGTGCCGACATTTTCACGCATGTATATGACCCGTCGGCGGTGTCGGCACTTATCCGCGGGCACACCGTGCGCACGACGTTCATCGATCGGCTGCCCGGCGCGCGAAAGCATTACCAGAAGTATCTGCCGCTGATGCCGCTCGCGCTCGAGCAGCTCGATCTGCGCGGCTATGATCTCGTCATCAGCAGCGAGTCGGGCCCGGCCAAGGGCGTAATCGCCGCGCCCGATGCCTTGCACATCTGCTATTGTCATTCGCCGATGCGCTATTTGTGGGATCATTATCACGAATATCTCGAAACCGCCGGAGCGGTCTCGCGGCGGGTGATGCCCGTTCTGTTCAGCCGCCTGCGCCAGTGGGACGTGACGTCGGCAGCGCGGGTCGATGCGATCCTAGCGAACTCGTCGTTCATCCAGAAGCGCATCAAGCGCGCGTGGGGCCGCGATTCGGACGTCGTGCATCCCCCGGTCGCGGTCGACGATTTTGCGATTGCGCCCGAGGTCGGCCCGGGATTTCTGTGGGTCAGCCAGCTCCGGCCCTATAAGCGGGCGATGCTGGCGGTCGAAGCGTTCAACCGGCTGGGCCTGCCGCTGACGATCGTGGGTGACGGGCCGCAGGCCGATGAACTGCACAAGGCAGCCAAGGCCAACATCGTGTTCAAGACGCGGCTGACCTATGCCGAACTCCAGAACGCCTATGCGACCTGCCGCGCGCTGGTGTTCACGCCCGAGGAGGATTTCGGCATCGTGCCGGTCGAGGCCAATGCCGCAGGCCGCCCTGTCATCGCCTATGGCCGCGGCGGCGTGACGGACTCGATCGTGCCGGGCGAGACCGGTGTGTTTTTCGGCGAACAGACCGCCGATTCGCTCTGTTCTGCCGTCGAGACGTTCGAGCGCTGGTTGCCGGACTTCGATCCGCGGCGCGCCGTCGCCAATGCCGAGCGGTTCGCGCCCCGGCACTTCGACGCCGCCTTTGGTGCTGCGGTGACGGCTGCGGTCGGAGACTGAGCGCGCATGGCGATCACGATCTTCGGCGTTCTTGTCGCGTTGATCGGCGGCTATCTGATGTTGCGGGCCTCGGCGCTCGCCATGCTGATTTTCGTGATGATGACGACCCTGCTCGGCGGATCGGCGGCCTTTTATCTCGCGAACGGGTCATCGGTCTTGCCGTCGATCCAGGCGGTGCTGCTGCTCACGATCCGGTGCATCATGCCAACGCATCGGCGGATCGGAACACTGCGCGGTGCGCTCGACGCCAATCTGCCGCTTTTGCTGTTCACGGCCTATGGCATTGGCGGCGCGCTCGTTCTGCCGTTCATTTTTGCGGGCGCCATTGACGTCGCGCCGTTGCGTCCGATCTTTTCGCTCGACCCATTTGCGACCGCGCCACTCGGGTTCACCCCCCAGAACCTGACGGCAGCGGGCTATCTGCTGACGACGATGCTGGGTGCGATCATGGCCTTTGTCGCCATCCAGGCGCCCGAAGCTGAACTGCGGGTGGCCCGCACCGTCGCGGTCATCGCAATCGTCCACGCAACACTGGGCTTTATCGGTATCGCCGTTGCCGGAACGCCGCTTCAGGCCGTTCTCGATTTCTTCCGCAACGGCCTTTACAATCAGCTCGATCAGGAAATTGGCGGACTCGCTCGCATGAACGGCATCTTCGCCGAAGCATCGAACTTTGCGGGCTACGGCTTCATCTATTTCGTGTTCGCCAACGAACTCTGGTTGCGCAATATCGACCGGCGGTGGACCGGGACGGCATCGCTGCTCTTGCTGTCTGCGCTGATCATCTCGACGTCGACGACGGCCTATATCGGTCTTGCGGGCTATTTCGCGATCCTCGCGCTGCGGCAAATTCTGTTTCCATCCACACTTTCGTTCTCGAAAGTGGTGACGATCATGGCGGGGAGTCTTTTCGTGGCCGCGTCTGTCATCGCGCTTTTCGTTTTGAGACCGGAATCGCTCAAGATTGTCGAGACAATCTACCGGATCATGCTGGTCAACAAATCCGAGTCCGAATCGGGTCTCGTGCGGTTGATGTGGGCGCGGCAGGGCATCGAGGCGTTCTGGGTGTCGGGCGGCATCGGCGTGGGGATCGGCAGCTTTCGCTCGTCGAGCCTCGGGTCGGCCATTTTGGGGTCGATGGGCGTCATCGGGGTCGCGACCTATGCCGCGCAGATGCTGCGCGTGATCCAGCCGTTCCGGCAATCGACCTTCGTGCGGACCGGCAACACGCGAACGGATGTGGGCGTGGCGGCGGCCTGGACCGTCATTGCCATGTCGATTCCCTCGTTTGTTTCAGCACCGTCGCCCGATCCGGGGCTCAATTGGGGCCTTCTTGTGGGCATTGCGCTCGGTCTCAGGCTGGGGACCGCAGCCGTTCCGCGACACGCTGTCGCTGTGCCCGCGCGCTTTCAACGCCAATTCGCGGCGGGGCGCTGACCACCCGGTAGAAATAGTCGCGCTCGGCAATCAGCAGCAATCAAAGCAAAACTGCCAACGGGCCGATGAATATTGCAAAACGGTTACAGGCTCCGATCCGATTCCACTTGAACGAAATCGCAGACGGCACTAGCGCTCCGGCATCGCATGCAGGACTCGGTGACCAGCACTTGGCGCCGATGATCCGCTTTGGTCGTGTGGTTGTCTTACAGATCGGGCCGCATCATGGTTGCACATCATTTGGTTCTCACGACCAGCATATTGTTGTCGGCCAGCGCGGCCGGAGCCGGAGCGCCTGAACGGCCGCAAGCTGCAATGCTGCCGGACCGGACGCTGACGTGCATCGTCGGCCGTTCGATCGGCGTCGATCAAAACAAGTGGCAGACGACCAAGGACGTCAAGTCCGAAGGGCAGCACCGCATTGTCCTGCGCTTGCCCGCGCGCCCGGCGCATGTGGGCGACCTGCCGGACCCGACTGATGTGCCCGAGCCCATCGATCCTGAAACGAAGATCGTCTCGGATCCTGACGGAATTACTGCCAATGTTGCGAAAACCTTCTCGCGCGTGGTCGATCTGTGGCCGCAGCGGGTCGAGATCATCGCGGCAATCCGCGATTCGGCCTGGCAGCATGTCATGATCGTTGATCCGATCGATCCGAAGACGGGTCGTGCGCATCTGTTCATGGCACCGGTCAAGGACGCGGCGACGATGGATCTCCAGCGCATCTATCAGGGCAGCTGCAAGATCTCGGGCGCGCCAACGCAGCTGTCAGCGCGTTGACGCGACTGTCGAGCATTTCGGCCTGATCCGATGCGCTTGTTTGGTGTCGAGGTTCCCGAAGCGCTGACGCCGGCGTTGACGGACTGCAAGGATCATTTCCGGCTCGCGGCGATCCTGAGCGCGCTGGTCAACATCCTCTACCTCGCGCCGACACTCTACATGATGCAGGTTTATGACCGGGCGATGCCGACCGGTGGCGTAACAACGCTGGTGTGGCTGACGGTGGTCGTGGGGTTTGCCCTTGCGCTGCTTTCGGTGCTGGACGGGCTGCGCTCGCGGGTGATGATCCGTGCAGGCATCCGGCTGAACAACCGCCTGTCCGAAACCATTCTCGAGCGCGTGATGGCCGAGCGATCCGCAGGGACCGCAGGGCAATCACAACAGGCGATGCGCGATTTCGACAATCTCCGCCAGGCCGTGGCCGGGCCGCCCGCTATCGCTATGTTCGATATCTTGTGGACGCCGATTTACATTCTGGCGGCATTTCTCGTTCACCCTGCGGTCGGCGCGCTGGCGATCGTGGCGTCGCTCATCCTGCTGGCGATCACCGTGATGAGCGAGCGCGCCAATCGCGCCAACAGCGCGATGGCGCTGAAGGCGAGTGCCGCTGCGTATATTGCGCAAGAACGGATTGCCCAGCGGTCTGAACTCGTCCGTGCGCTGGGGATGCGCCGTTCGATGATCGCGCGGTTGCTGGCCGAGCGCGATCGCGCGCTGCAATTTGCCGGGCAGCAACAGTTCGAAAACAGCCGCTATGCCGCGATGGCGAAGTTTGCACGGCTGTTCCTGCAGTCGGCAGCGCTCGGCCTTGGCGCGTGGCTGGCCATCATGAACCTGATCTCTGCCGGAGCCGTGATCGCTGCCTCGGTGCTGATCAGCCGCGCGCTGCAGCCGATCGAACTGATCGTGGGCAGTTGGGCCGGGATCGGCTTGGCGCGGCAGGCGATCGATTCACTCGGCAATCTGCTGGCGCGGCAGGCGGGGCGTGGACAGTCGCTCGGCCAGCATTTCGAATTGCCCGCCCCGCGCGGCGATCTGGCGGTCAGCGGCGTGACGGTTGAGGCCCCGATCGAGGGCGGGCGCCCACTGCTGAGCGACATCAATTTCAGCGTCGAGGCGGGCGAATTTGTCGGGGTCATCGGACCGTCGGGTGCGGGCAAATCGACGCTGGCGCGCGTGCTGGCGTGCGCGCGCATGCCCGACGCGGGGACGGTCCGGATCGACGGGTCGGACATGCTCGACTGGGATGCCGAGCGGCTTGCGCAGCATATCGGTTATCTGCCGCAGGATGCAGGCCTGCTGCCCGGCACGATCGCGGAAAACATCGCCCGCTTTGCGACCGCGCGCGGCGAGTCGGTCGAGGCGGTGACCAAAGCCGTGCTCGAAGCGGCGCAGATCGCGGGCGTGCACGATCTGATCGTCGCGCTTCCCGGCGGTTATGACCGCGTGATCGGCTGGGGCGGCGAGGAACTTTCGGCGGGACAGCGCCAGCGGGTTGCGCTGGCGCGCGCGATCTATGGAAATCCGTCGCTGCTGATTTTGGATGAACCCAATTCGGCGCTGGATGCCGACGGCGAAGTGGCGCTGCTTAAAGCCGTGGCGACGATGCGCAAGCGCGGCGCGACTGTGCTCATGGTCACGCACCGCGCACCGCTGCTCGCAAGCGCGACGCGGCTGCTGCTGCTCGTCAACGGAGCCGTGAGCATGTTCGGCCCGTATCAGGAGGTTGTCACGGCGCTGCAACGCAAGTCTTCCAAACCGGCACTTGCTGACACAGGAGTGGCTTGAGATGGCGTCAACCGCGATTGTCGAGCAGCGCAGCGCGCCGCCCGCGCTCCCCTCGATCGACGACAACGTCAATCGCGAGGGGCGGCTTGCGCTGATCTTCGGCGGCCTGTTTTTTGGCGGATTCCTGCTCTGGGCCGGGCTGACTCCACTTGATTCCGGTGCTTATGCCGTTGGCGCAATCGAGGTCGCGGGGAACCGTCAGGCCGTGCAGCACCGCGAGGGCGGCAATGTCGCCGCGCTGTACATCGGCGACAACCAGCCGGTAACCAAGGGGCAGCCGCTGCTCAAGATCGCCAGCGGCGACATCGCGGCCGAAGAGCGCGGGCTGGCCAGCGAATATTACATGCTCGTCGCGCAGAATGCGCGGCTGATCGCCGAACAGCGCGGCGCGGCGACGTTGGCAACGCCGCCCGAGTTTGCCGCACTGCCGCCCGAAGACGAGGCGATCGCTGCCGAGGCCATGGCGACGCAGGCCGCCGTTCTGCGTGTGCGGCGAACGGCCGTTGCCGCGCAAAAGGCCGTGCTCGGCCAGCGCGCCGCCCAATCGCGCGCGCAGATCGGCGGCATTGCCCAGCAGCGCGCGGCCAATCGCCAGCAACGCGTCACCATTGCCGACGAGCTCGACGGCCTCCAGTCGCTCGCGGACAAAGGCTATGTCACCAAGACCCGGCTGCGCGCGCTCGAGCGGGCAGCTTCGGGGCTTGACGGCGATTACGGGTCAATGGCCGCAGACATGGCGCGCTCGCAGGAAGCGATCGGCGAACAGGCGATGCAGGCGAACCTGCTCGACCGTGACGTGCTCAAGGAAGTGAACAACGAGCTTCGCGATATCGCGCTGCGCCTGAACGAACTGCGCCCGCGGCTGACGGCGGTGCGCGAGCGGCTCGCGCGTTCGATCGTGCGGGCACCGGCCTCGGGTCGAGTCGTCGGCCTGTCGGTCTTCACGGTGGGCGGCGTGGTCGCTCCGGGGCAAACACTGATGCAGGTGGTCCCGCAGGATCGTGAACTCGTCATCAAGGCCCGGATCGCGCCCGACGACGTGGACGATCTTGCAACCGGCATGGCGACCAAAGTGCGCTTCCCGACGATCCGCAGCAGCAACACGCCGACGCTGGAGGGATCGCTTGTCGCCTTTTCGGCTGACAGCCTGACTGATGAACGCACCGGGGCCGTCTTCTTCGAAGGCGAGGTTCGGGTGCCGACGTCGGAGTTGCGCAAGATTACCGATCTGTCCTCGACAAGCTCGCCAATCCGCCCGGGACTTCCCGCCGAGGTGCTGATCCCGATCGCCAAACGCACGGTGCTGGGGTATTTGCTCGAGCCGCTGACGCGCAGCCTTTGGCGCTCAGGCCGCGAACACTGAGAATTCTGTGTTGCGCTGCGGAAGACGTCCCGCACTTGTAACATGTCCGCGCTAGCTGACGCGGAACAAGGGCTCACCATGATCATTTCGGACCAGCACCGCTTTGCGTTCGTGCACATTCCAAAATGTGCCGGAACCTCGGTGCGCAAAGCATTGCGGCCGATTGACGAGACGATCGGCCAGTTCGATCAGATCGGCAGTCACGCCGATATGGGCACGATCCATTACGGCCACATAACACTTGCCGATCTGGCGCGCTATTTCCCCGAGCATTATGCCAAAGTGCGAGCGTTCCGCTCGATGGCGATCGTGCGCCATCCGGTCGACCGCTTCTTTTCGGCGGTGTTTCAGCGCCTGCGCGAATTCAAGGGCTATGATCAGTCGCAGATCAGCCAGACGGTGATCGAAACCGAAGCGAATGCGCTTGCCCGGCATCTGACCGCGTCGACCGACCGTCTCGACCTCGCGCATGTTCATTTCAATCGCCAGTCGGACTACGTGTTCAATGACGGCGAGCGCGTCGTCGCGGAAGTCTTCGCGCTCGATCGACTTGAAGATGCATCCGCGTTCATCGAAGCCTGCACGGGCGTCCGTCTTGAGACCGAGGCGCGTGAAAACCGCACCGCCGCGCTGCGCTTCGGATCGCTCCAGCCGATCGTTCGCGCGCTGCGCGCGCCTTATGGTGCCCTCGTGCCGCTGGAAGCCCGCAACCGCATCCGTAATTATCTGGTGAAGACGGGGGTCTATGGCGACGTCGAGACGCGCAATTTTGCAAAGCCCGGAAGCTATCTCGACGGTTTTCTTGCCGACTATTACCGCGATGACTTCAGCCTTTACGCAGCGGCGACCGCCCGGTGAAAATGGAACCGATCCCGGCGGCTTCGGCAATCGCGAACGCGTCCGTTCGGGTGGGCGTCGTTGTCGCAAGTCTCGGCCGGGCGGAAATTCTCGGCCACCTGCTCGACGATCTTCACAACCAGAGCCTCGTGCCTGACCGCATCGTCTTGTCCGTGACGACACGCGAGGACCTCCCGCCACGACTTGCCGACTATCCGCGGGTCGAGGTTATCGTCGGGCCGAAAGGTTCATGCGTGCAGCGCAACACTGGTCTCGATCATCTTGGCGACAGCTGCGATCTCATCGTGTTTTGCGATGACGACTATGTCCCCTCGCGTTTCGCGATCGAGCGGATCGTCAAGCTGTTCGAAGCCAATCCCGACATTGCCGGCGCCACGGGGCATCTGCTGGCCGATGGCGTGAACAGCCCGGGGATCAGCGTTCCCGAAGCGCGCGACATGCTGCGTCGCTATGATCGCGAAGCCGCTCCTCCGGCAGCGCCCTATCGCGATCTCGGCGGCCTTTATGGGTGTAACATGGCGTTCCGATCGAGCGCCATCGGCGACGTTCGCTTCGACGAGCGCCTGCGGCTCTACGGCTGGCAGGAGGACATTGATTTCTCCGTTCGCGTGCGACCGCGCGGACGGATCGTGAAGAGCTTCGCCTTTGCCGGGGTGCATTGCGGCGTGAAAGCGGGCCGATCGCCGGGCCTCAGAATTGGCTATTCGCAGGTCGTCAATCCCGTCTATCTCGTTCGCAAGGGAACAATGGACTGGCGTTATGCGATCAATATTGTCGTTCGCAATGTTTCGGCCAATCATTATCGGGCGTTGCGGGCCGAACCCTGGGTCGATCGGATCGGTCGGGTGCGCGGGAACTGGCTGGGTATTGTTGATGTGCTTTTCGGAAAAATCACGCCGGAACGCGTCGAAAAGCTATAGATTGCCGCTGTTCATGACCGAAACAGCAATAGGCATTCTGCCGTGACGTCGTCGCGCGTCGCGCGCGCTTCGATATGGGCGATTGCAGGAGGAGCGAGCCAGTATCTCGTTACCTTTTTCCTGCTCATCTATCTGGCGCAGGTCCTCAGTCCGCGCGACTTCGGACTGATGGCGACTGTCGCGATCGGGCTCGACCTCGGCATGCAGATCGCGCGCTGGGGCCAGATCGAACTGCTTCAGCAAAAGCGCTATATGAACGATGATGCGCGCAATCAGGCGTTGCGCATATCCTTGGTTATTGCGCTCCTTTTTGCGTTCGCTTTCGCAATTTTCGCACAGCCGCTGGCCCGTTTTTACGAATCGCCCGAACTGGCAACGATGCTTTACCTGTGTGCGCCGGTCTTCATCCTCTCATCCCTGAGCGCGACGGCCGAGGGGATTTTGCGCAGCCAGTTCCGGTTCAAGAATTTGGCGTATCGCGGATCGGTCGCTGCGGTGATCGGTGGCGGCGTTGCCATCGCCCTCGCGGCCACGGGCTTCGGTGCGCTCGCTCTGGCAGCGCAGCGTCTGGTCCAGTCGGTCGTGTCGGGTTTCTGGGTCTGGTCAGCCGTCGATTGGCGGCCAAACTTTCGTTCGCGAACGCCCTATTCTTCGCTGCTGATGTGGGACGGTGCGAACATGATGACCGGGTCGCTTTTGCCGCTCATCGTGCCGCGCTCGATCGATCTGTTCGTCAGTATTACGATGGGGCCTGCGGCGCTCGGACTGCTGCGCATTGCATTTCGCATTTTCGAGTTCGTCGGGCAGCTCGCGATCATGCCGCTGGTGGGCGTGGCCAACGCGCAGCTCGCAACGCTTGCGAACCATCCCGAAGGTCTCCGCCAGTCTTACCTCCGCTTCACGCAGGTCAGTGCAACCCTGTTGTGCCCGCTGATGATCGGCTTTGCGGTCGTGGCACCCGAAGCGGTGCCGCTGATTTTCGGCCCGAACTGGGTCTCGACGATTCCACTTGTGCAGATGGTCAGCATCCTCGCACTGACCGCGCCGCCCAATTACTTCTTCCCCACCGCGATGATTGCACTGGGGCAAGGGCGGCTCGTGCTTCGTCAGGCGATTTTTCAGGTCGTTGTCGGCCTGTCTTTGGCCGCCGTCGCGGCACAGATCTCGCTGACCGCAGTGCTGATCTCGCAAATCATCCGGGGCTTCCTGATCACCGGCTACACCTTTGCCGATCTGCGGCGACATGCCGGCCTGCGCGTGCGGGAGGCGGTGCGCAGCCTTGCGCCGCCCTATATGGCGACAGCGGCGATGGCGGGCGCGATGCTGGCTGTGCGGTATCTGTCTGAGGGGCATGTTTCAGACATCGCCATGATCGCGCTGCTCGGTGCGGTCGGTGCCGTTGCCTATTGCGGCACAATCCTGCTCGGCGTCCGGCTTAAGTTCTGGCCTGACTTTCTGGTCGCGATCCGGCGCTTGCTGCCCGAGAAATGGCGCCGGTTCGTTCCGGCCTAGTTACTCGCCACGCTCCGCCAGTATATCGGCAAAGGCGTGTCGCCACGAGTCCTGGATTGCGCCGAGGCCAAAGCGGCCGATGGACTGGCGGAGCCGAACGAGGCGTGCGTCGCGTTCGTCATCGTGCATGTCGATCATCAATTGCATCTCGCGCGCAATTGAGGCGACGTTCTCGGGATCGGCCAGCAGCGCGCCATCGCCGGCCACTTCGTGCAGCACGCTCGCCGCGCTCACCAGCGGAACCAGATCGCGCGCGATGGCCTCCGCCACAGGCATGCCGAACCCTTCCAGCAGGCTTGCCAGCACGAACCCGCTGGCGTTGCCGTAAAGCCAGCTCAAACCCGCATCGCTGACATAGGGGAGACACAGGACGCCGCGGGTCGCAAGCGCCGCCTGCTCGACCCGTTCGGCCCCCGGCTCGCGCGCGCCGCACAAAACGTAGCGCACGCCGCGCTCGGCGAGGCCACTGCGGGCAAAGGCCGTGATGCAGCGCGCCTGATTTTTCCGGTCGCCGATGCTGCCGACGGTCAGGAGGAAGGGGCCATCGATACCGGGGACTGGCTCAGGCTGCACTGCCGCGATGCCCGCCCGGATCGCGGGATAGATCACGCGCATCCGGCGCGCGTCTGCCGCCGGATAGGCGGCGCAGAATGCGGCCCGCGTTGCCTCGCTCACGAAGATCATGTGCGGACTGACGCGTTCGCAGGTCCGGTAGATATGGGCATAAATGCGCCCGACATCGGCATCGAACAGCGCCGGATGCGTGACTGGTCCGATATCGTGACACAGCACGGCATCGCTGTGCTGCAAGTGCGTCGTAGGCACCGTAAACGGATCGAGATGCAGCAGCGGACGACGCGAGCGGCGGCGCGGCATAATCCGCATCGGGCCGCCGAGCGCCTGTCCGCGAATCTGCCAGTGCTGAAGCCGCCCGATGATCTTGCCCGCCAGGCCGACGGGCGGCGCGGCGCCGACTGCGCGCCAGTAATAAACATCGCCGAGCGGCAACCCCGGCGTCTCGAGCAGATCGCGGCCGATGAAATACTTCCCCGTGCGATTATGGATTGCGAGCGAGAAATCGACGTCGATCCGATCGGACATTGGAGTTGTCACTGGTCTCGACCCCGCCTGGTGCGCGCGGCGGTCGGGAGGCACCCAAGCACTCTAGGGTGCCGTCGCCGGTGCCGTGGCCGCTTTCGGTCGAATCCGCGCCCGCAGCCCCTCCATCGCCGGATCGATGACAAAGGCGACGATCGTCGCGAGCGGCAGGACCATGAGAAAGGCCAGGCTGAATACCGCCAGCCCGCGCAGCGACCGCTCCTCGACAAACGTCCCGTAGAGAATCAAGGACGCCGCAATCCCGACCTGCATGTGAAGCAGATAGAGCGCATAGCTGTAGTCACCGACACGCCGGTCGATCAGGCGCTGCCGATCAGTGCCTCGCTTGTACGAAAGCACGGCAACGATGACGCCGGACAGAACCGTGACGATCCAGATCGCTGGCATGTAGATCGATCGACCGACAAATTGCGCGGCAATAACGACGATCACGCAGAACACGACCCGGATGCCATACATCATCCAGAACTTGTCGAGCTTGATGCCGACGACCCAGTTGTTGATCGCCTCGCGATAATGCCAGCACAGGGCACCGATTGCGAACGGCAGCGAACCCGAAGGAATCGCGGCAAACTGCCACATGGTGACGACTTCGCCCGGCGGATCCCACGGATGGGGCAATTGCGTGGCGATCGCCGCATAGACCGCGCTGACGGCGAACCAGATCCAGGTGATGCGCTTGGACCGCGACGCGCCGAGACCGATGACCGCGAAGTAAAAAATCTCGACGGTGAGCGCCCAGGCGAGCGGGATCAGCCGCGGCACATCGACGCGCGGCGTGATATGCGGAAAGATCATCGTGAGGTTCTTGATCCATCCCCAAAACGTGTCCGGGATGGCGATCGTCGGATGCTGCCGCGTCATCGTGTCTGCCCCGAAAATCGCGATGATCACGAGCGTTACGAGCAGCGCGAACCAATAGCTCGGGAACAGGCGCACGGCCCGGTTCGTCATGTAGCGCCCGAATCCACCCGGGCTGTAGCCGTAGGTTTTCTGGACGATGCTGGTCATCAGAAACCCCGATTGGGCGAAAAATCCGAAAACGGCGGTGTTTCCGATCAGGGGAATGAACAGGAAATGCGTTGCAAACACTTCCATGCCCAAAAGAATGCGCCAGGTGCCGTACATCGAGAACTCCGCTTGCCGTAACCGTCACAAACAGCAGCGTGGCGCAGCTGCTAGGGACGTCAATGACGGGACGGATGCGACATTTACGCTCGCGATGCGCAGGCTGCCAGACATCACCTGTCCCCCTTTGGCGGTGGCATGGCAGAGCTTTGTTACAAAAATAGAACATTCCTGTTCTATCGGCCGAGTCGGGGTCGGGTCCGCGTTTGCACACTCCGTGCACGCGTCCGCGAAAAACACCGCAAGGGACGAACATGCTGGCAGGTGCTAAAATGGCGGCGCGCGCGTGCGCTGCGGGGTTCGCGTCCGTGATCGAACAGGCACTACAAGCATGACCGATTTCCGCGATCAGTTTTACGAAGACTATCTCGATTTCAAGCCCGACTGGCAGGGCAAGCCCTCCCCGGGGTTTGACGCTTATTTCGCCAAAACCGCGCCGCTGGCGGATCTGCCAAGGGGGTCGCGGGTTCTCGAGCTCGGGTTCGGCGATGGCCAGTTGCTGCGCTGGTGCCGCGAGCGCGGACACCGGGTAACGGGCGTTGAAATCGTTCCAGCGCTGGTCGAGCGGGCGCGCGAGCTGGGGATCGATTGTTTGCCCGGGCCGATCGCGGCGACGACGCTGGGTGACCGGATGTTCGATGCGATCGTGGCTTTCGATGTGCTCGAGCATTTGACGTTCGAGGAAATCGCCGCGTTTTTCGACCACACCGGGGCGCATCTGGCACCGGACGGCTTTTATCTGCTCCGTTTCCCCAATGGTGCCAGTCCCTTTGGCTACAGCTACCAGGCGAGCGACATCACGCACAAAAGCGTGCTTTCGCTTGGCATTATGAAGCAGATGGCGCGCCGCGCAGGCTTGCAGGTTGCGGCAACACTCGTGCCCCGGCCTTACCCGCGCGGGATGATTGCCAAATTGCAGCGCCGCCTTGGCTATGCGTTGCAGGATGCGATTGGCGGGCTGCTCACGCGCGCTTATTATGGTGGCCGGGCTCATCTGGAACCCAACCTGCTGGTCGTTCTGCGCAAGGCGCCGGTTGCCGCTGCCGTGCAAACGTCGGCCTAGGACCGATCCCATGGCTGCCGAACCGCAAACGCGCCTTGCCTATGTCGATTCGATGCGGCTCGTCGCCGCCGCGCTGGTTTTTGCGCAGCATCTGTTCGAAGCGCGCCCCGGCTTTGGCAAAACCTATCTCATTCCGCTCGCGCCCGGAGTAGCGGGCGTGGCGCTGTTCTTTTTTATCAGCGGCTTCGTCATCCCGATGGCAGCGCGGGGCGGGCTCGACATCCGGCAGTTCATGATCCGGAGGTTTTTTCGGATTTATCCGCTCTATCTTGCGGCGCTGGCAGTCATCGTGGCGGCGGCCGTCAGCGGTCTTCTGCCGCAGCTTGACGTGATCGTGAAAAGTGCAGCGTTCGTCTGGGCCGCAAATCTGCTGCTCGTGGCCGAATATGTTGGCGTCTTGCCGTTCATCGGGGTGGCCTGGACCTTGTCGGTCGAGCTTATCTGGTATGCGATGTTTGCCGTCTTTGTGCTCATGTTCGGCAAGCGCGCGGCGGATCGGCTTGATGTGCTGATGCCCGCGAGCCTGATCATGCTCACGATCGCGTCGCTGGCGATCGGCGAGCGGTTGCCGCTGGGTCGGCCGACAATGATCTATGCCGCCGTCATCGGCTTTCAGTGCTACCGCTTTCAATTTGGTGAGATTGATGCGGCGCGCTTGCGACTGAGCATTGTGGTGTTTGCAATCGTGGGTCTTGTCAGCAACTATGTCGCGTTCGGCTATTTCCAGCATCCCAATCTCACAATGCTGCAAGCGATCGGCCCCTGGGTGACCGCGACGGTCGTTTTTCTCATTTGGACGTTGTATCGGCCGCTGCGCGAGGTCCGCCTGCTCAATCGCGGCTGGATGCCTGTGCTCGGGGCGATGAGCTACTCGATCTACATGTTGCACACCTTTGCAACGTCGATCGCGTTCACGCATTTCCCGCCGGAACTGCAGGTGCTGGTGGCCTGCGTGCTGACGCTGGCGCTGGCATGGGCCGGCTACACGTTTGTCGAAAAGCCGGGCATCGCGCTCGGCCGGAGATTGTCGCGTCGCAGCGTTGCTCTTCCCGGTGAAACACGCACGGCATGATCGAATCGCCCGGCATCACAGTCGCCCCAGCGAAAAAACGATATCAGTGGCTCGATGCGGCGCGCGGCATCGGCATTATTCTCGTGACCATCGGCCACGCGCTTGGCGGACTTTTCGACTCGCCGCTCGGTGACGGTCACGACTGGCTGCGTCAGACCTTTTTCCTGATTTACACCTTTCACATGCCGCTCTTCTTCATGCTGTCGGGCGCGCTGGTCGATCATCGCATCCAGACCGACCGTTCGAAATTTCGGCAAAGCCTGCTGACCGATGTGGTGTGGCCATATTTCCTATGGTCCACCGTGCAGTTCACAGTCATTTTCCTGCTGGGTAACCTCACCAACCGCCCCCAGGATGCGTTGTGGCCAACCCTGATTGCACTGCCAATCGTGCCGATTTCGCAATTCTGGTTTTTATATGCGATTTTTCTGCTGCACGCGCTGGCATTGGTCACGCTTCGTGCTTTGGGACGCGACGGTTTTCTGCTTCTCTGCCTCGCGCTAAAGCCGCTTGTATTCCTGATCGACATGCCGCTCGTCGTGAAACTGGCGGCGTTGCAGGCACCTTGGTATGGCATTGGCGTGTTCCTGGCTGCCGGCGGACTGTCCGCGCTTGCCGTCGAGCGCCCGGTTTGGGCGCGGCTGGCGTTGCCAATCGTGGCAGCGGGGCTTTGTGTCACTGCGCTTTTCAAGATCCCCGATTTCACACCGACTGCCGATCTTTTGACGGCACCAGCCCCAGTGATCGCCGGGCTTGCCTGGTATTGGGCGGTTTTCCCGGCCGCGATCGTCGGTGCGCTCGCCGTGATCGGTATCGCCGGCCTCAACCTGGGGCGCGTCGGCGGCGGCCTGCAGTATCTTGGGCGGCGCTCGATGCCGATTTTCATTCTCCATATCATGGGCATCGCGGGCACACGCATCCTCCTCGTGAAGGGCTTTGGCATTACCGAGCCTGCGGTGCTCCTCCCCGTCATCGTGCTGGCGGGGATCGTGTTTCCGCTTGTGGCCTTTGAAGTGTTGGCACGGCTCGGCTGGACGCGTGCGCTCGGCCTCGGACGGCCTTGAGCCATGCCGCGCCGGATCATCATTAACGGCAAGTTTTTGCGCGCCGAGTCCACCGGGGTGCACCGCGTGGCCACCGAACTTGCCAATGCGCTTGCCGATCTGAAGGCCGAAGCGCATCCCGCCGTTGCCGGTTTCGACTTCGAGGTGTGGCACACGCGCGACGGCACGGTGCGTGCCGCCGAGATGCGCCTGCCCACACGCTGCCTCGACATGCTGACCGGCATTCCCTGGGAGCAACTGAGCCTGCCGCTCCGACAGGGGGCCGCGACCCTGCTCAATCTGTGCAACATCGGTCCGGTGGCGAGCGCCAATGCGGTGACAATGGTTCACGACGCGCAGGTGCACCTCTCGCCGCAATCCTATCGGCGGGCGTTCCGGCTCTGGTATCGCTTCGTTCAGCCAATCCTTGGCGCGCGCAATCGGCGGCTGCTTACGGTCTCGGCGTTTTCCAAGGAGCAGATCGTGGCGCTGGGGCTGTGCAAGGCGGATCGGATTGGCGTCGTTCACAATGGCGTCGATCACATCGACCGCGTGGTCGCCGATCCTGACGTGGTGCCACGCTTGGGGCTCGCCGCGCAGCGCTATGTCGTGGCGCTTTCGACAACGCAGGCGCACAAGAACATTCGCATCCTGCTGGAAGCCTTTGCAGACCCCGCCTTGGCCGATGTTCGCCTAGTACTGATCGGAGGCACCGGACGTGATGCGTTTCTTGCTGCGGGATTGGAGATTCCGGCGAACGCAGTGTTCGCAGGCCGGGTGAGCGACGAGGAACTACGCGCCCTGATGGAGAGCGCGCTTTGCCTCGCTTTCCCTTCGACCACCGAAGGTTTCGGCCTTCCCCCGCTGGAGGCGATGCGCGTCGGCTGCCCGACCCTCGTTGCGCCCTGTGGCGCAATCCCCGAGGTGTGCGGTGACGCGACGGAGTATATCGACCCTGGCAATGCGGCGCTCTGGCGCGATGCCGTGCTTGCGCTGGCGGCGAATCCAAACGACCGGGCCGCGCTCGTCGAGGCGGGTTATGCACAGGCTGCGCGCTTCACCTGGCGCAATGCCGCCCTCGTATTGGCGGGCGAACTCGCGCGCGGCTGACCGGTTCTGGTTAACAATTCATGACCGAGTCTCGAAATCTACACAAAGCGGCGGCAAAGCCCTGATCTCGGTTCAGGGCCGGGGCGGAAAGCAACAAAGTTCGATGGCGTTTGTGTACTTCTCTTTGAGGGCGGCTGTTTCGTGTGCCGTTGTGTCGGCGTCCGTGTGGGCGGCGCCGCTTTCAGCGCAGGAAACGACGGGTGCCGCGCCGGTTGCTCCGGCAAATCAGCCGCAGCGTGCGCCGGACACTTTTCCGATCTATGCCATCGACGTGACCGGCGCGACGCGACTTTCAGCCGCCGAACTGGAACGCGTTGTGTATCCCTACACCGGCCCCGATCGCTCGAACGTCGATGTTGAGGCGGCGCGCAAGGCCATTGCCGACGCCTATGTCGCCAAAGGCTATGAAGCGGTGATTGTGGAAAGCCCGCTGCAGCAGCCCGAACTGTTCAACGCCGGGGTGATCACGATCGCGGTCACCGAATCGCCGGTAGGCAAGGTCCAGGTCGTGGGCGCGCGGTTCCATTCGGAGGCTGTGATCCGCAGGCAGCTCCCGTCGGTCGTCGAGGGCGAGCCGCTCGATTTCCGTGCGCTGCAGACCGAGTTTTCCGCGCTTGATCGCTTTGCAGACCGCAAGGTCGATTTCGTGCCGAAGGCGGGCGAGGTTGCCGGGACGACCGATGTCGATCTCGTCGTGAAGGATTCGTTCCCGCTGCACGCGACGTTTGAACTGAACAATGATTCCAGCGCGAATACGCGTCCGCTGCGGCTCAGCGGCTCGGCGCGCTACACGGATATGTGGAAGCTGGGCCACACGCTGCAAGCCAATTTCATCCTCGCGCCGCAGCGCCAGTCGGACAGCAGCCTCGTCGCGGCGTCTTACACCGCGCCAATCCTCGGCTCGCCGTGGACGCTGTCGGTCAACGGCTACCGGTCGAATTCGAATATCGCAGCGCTCGGCGGCTCGAACGTGCTGGGCAAAGGCTATCAGATCGGCGTCCGTGCCGGGCTGCGGTTGCCCGCGCGCGATACGTCGCAGTCGGTGGGCTTTGCCGTCGATTACAAGGATTTCGAACAGGACGTAATCATCAGTGGTGGCAGCGTTGGTCAGACGCCGATCCGCTATCTGCCGGTGACCGTCGATTACAGCGTGTTCGGATCGGATGCGGATAGCGGGTTTGCCAAGAAAGTCGGCAATGCGACCTTCGGGGTGAACGCGTCGGCGACGCTCGGCTTCCGCGTGATCAAACGTCAGCTATGCCTTGAAACAACTGGCGGGCTGTCGCAGGTCGTCGATCGCGCCAATTGCGGAAGCGGACCTAACTTCGAGCAGAACGACCAGTTCACCGTGGGTGGCCAGTTCAGTTCAGAAAACTTCGTGCATTTCAATGTGGGCTTCAACTATTCACTGGCGACGTCGAGCGACTTCGTGGCGACGACAAGCTGGAACATGCAGGTTTCCAGCGTGCATCTCGTGACCAACGAGCAGTTCAGTGCGGGGGGGCGCTCCAGCGTGCGCGGCTATCTCGAGTCCGAGGCGGTCGGCGATCAGGGCTTCTTCTCGACGTTCGAACTCGCCGGGCCCTCGTTTGCGCCCTATCTCGGCAAGTTCGTCGATGAGTTGCGGCTCTATGCCTTCAGCGATTCGGGGTATGTGCGGACGCTGTCGGTGCTTCCCGGCACGGAAAACACAGCGCGGCTGCTCAGTGTGGGCGGCGGCGCGCGCCTGAAAGTTTTCAACCGGCTTTACGGCGAGGTTCTGGTCGGCTGGCCGCTGGTGACAGCGAGCAGCGCGGCGACGGCAACACCCAAGGGCGAACCGCGAACGCTGTTCGTCGTCCGAGGAGAATTCTGATGATGTGCCAAGCAAAGGGGGGCGTGATGTCCATTATTCGCTATCTGATCGCGGCGATGCTGTCGCTTGCCGCCCTTACGGCACCGGCGCATGCCTGGTGGAATGACGACTGGACCTACCGCAAGGCAGTGACGGTCGACACGTCGCCATCGGGCGTCAACATGAGCGGGACGGCGGGGCGCACGGTCGTGCTCCTGCGGCTCACCGACGGCAACTTCTCGTTTGCGCAAGCCGCGAAGAACGGTGCCGACCTGCGCATCGTCGATAGCGACGACAAGACGCCGCTCCCTTATCATATCGAAAGCTACGGCGAGACCGGCGCGAATGTCTGGGTCTCGGTGCCGTCGCTTAACGGTGGCGAAAAGAAGCAGCTGTGGCTCTACTTCGGCAATGCGAATGCGCCCGTCGGCGACGACGTCAAGGGCACGTTCGATCCCGATTATCTCGCCGTTTATCATTTCAGCGGCGCGGCGGGGCAGCCTGCCGGTGACGCGACGGCGAATGCCAACAATTCGGCAAGCCCGGTGGTCAGCGTCAACGACGCCTCAGTCATCGGGCGCGGCGCGCGATTCCCAGGGCAGGGCGCGCTGACGATCGCCGAGTCGCCGTCGCTGGCGATGCCGGCGGGCGCGCAATTCTCGTTTTCGGCATGGGTGAAGCCCGATCAGCTCGCGGGTGAGGCAGCGTTTTTTGCGCGCGGGCCGATGGTCATCGGCATGAACAACGGGACGCCGTTCGTGGCGCTCGGTGGCGCGCGCACGCAGGGCGGCGCGGCGCTCGCGCAGGGGCAATGGAGCCATCTGGCGGTCGCGGCCGATGGCGAAACGGTCCGGCTCTACGTCAACGGTATTGAAGCGGGTGCGGCCTCGGTGGCGCTGCCTGCGCTGACCGGGCCGATCAGCATCGGTGGCGCCGAAGGGCGGCCGTTCACGGGCGAGATGGACGAAGTGCGGCTGTCGAAGGTTGCGCGTCCGGCCAACATGCTGCTCGCCATGGCGAGCGGCGAAGGATTGGGCGCAAAGCTCGTTGCGGTCTCCGAGAGCGCCGAAGAGGCGGGCGGTGACGGCGGCGTGCTGTGGTTCATCATCAGCAAGATTCACACGCTCGACATCTTCATCATCGGGCTGTGCATGCTGCTGCTGGCAGGTGCGATCGGGGTGATGGTCGCCAAGATCAATTATCTGAATGCGGCGGATCGCGGCAACAAAGTGTTCATGAAGCGCTTCCGCGACATGCAAGAGGAGCTGGTCCCCGTCGAACAGATCGCGGGCATCAGCCCCCAGGAAGTGACCTACATCAACAAGTCACCGCTCGGACGCCTCTACAAGGAGGGGATCGAGGAGCTCGACGTGCGCCGGAAGTTCGCGGCAACGCGGCCGCTGTCAGGCGAGGCGGTCGAGGCGATGCGCGCCGCGGTCGATGCGGTTGCGGTCGATGAAAACCAGAAGCTCGACCGGCTGATGGTGATCCTGACCATCGCGATCTCGGGCGGACCGTTCATCGGGCTGCTCGGCACCGTGATCGGCGTGATGAGCACCTTCGGCGGCGTGGCGATGGCGGGCGACGTGAACGTCAACGCGATCGCCCCGGGGATCGCGGCGGCGCTGCTTGCCACGATCGCGGGGCTTGCTGCGGCCATCCCGGCGCTGTTCGGGTACAACTACCTCAACGGCCGGATCAGCAAACTCGCTGACGACATGCGCGTGTTCGTCGACCGCCTCATCACCCGCCTTGCCGAAATGCAGGCCGACGCGGCCTATACGCCGCCCCCCCTCAAGATGGCCGCAGAATAAGGAGCCTTAGACCATGAAAGCCGGTGGCGGCCGCAAGGCCTATGACGACATCAACATTACGCCGATGCTCGACCTTGCCTATGTGCTGCTCGTCATCTTCATTCTGATGGCGACCGCGAGCGTGCAGGGCATCAAGGTCGACCTTCCCAAGGCGAGCGCGGCGCAGAGTCTTGTGCAGCCCAAGACGGTCGCGATCACGGTGAACAACGAAGGCCAGATATTCATGGATGCCTTCCCGGTGACGCTGCCCGAGCTCGAGGCGCAGCTGCGCAGCAAGAAGGCGTCGAACCCCGATCTCCCGATCGTGCTCAAGGGCGATGCGACTGCGCAATACGGCAAGATTACCGAAGTGCTCGACCTGTGTCGCCGCCTCGACCTGAGCAAGGTCGGACTCGTCACCGGCAAGCAAACAGCGGCCTGAGGCTAGGGGGCGGGAGACCGAGACGTGGCCGAACCAGCAGCCTTTCATGAGCCGGGCGACAGCGCGGCCAAGCGCTGGGCGATCCGCATCGTCGGCGGACTGCTGATCCTCGGCATCCTGTGGTTCATCTATTCACAGCTGACCCAGCCGGTGACGATCAAGGCCAAGGACGAGCGGACGATCACCGCCGCGCCCGATCTGTTGCCGCCACCCCCGCCACCGCCACCGCCGCCACCCGAGCCGATCGAAAAGCCGCCCGAGCCGACCGAAGCGCCGACCCCAACGCCCGAAGCCGCAGCGCCCAAGCCCGATGCGCCTGCGCCGATGACGGTGGCGGCTGACGCGCAGGCGGGGACTGATTCGTTCGGCCTCCAGGCAGGTAGCGGACAGGGTTCGGGTGCTCCCGGCGGTACGGGCACCTGCGTCGGAACGAACTGCGGTCCGGCACGCGGCGGCGGGATCAGCGACGGCCTGTATCGCAACAGCCTGCGGCGCGCGATCCAGTCGGCGATCTCGGGCGATAGCCGCGTCAACAAATTCGTGTTTACGCACAATTTCGAAATCGTCGTTTCGCCGGGCGGCCGGATCACGCGCGTCCGCCACCGCGACGGCAGCGGCAAAGCCAATGAAACCACGCTTGCCGAAATTCTCGAAGGGCTGAGCGTGCCTCCGCCCCCGGTGAAATCGCAATATCCGGTCGTGATCCAGGTCCGCGGCCGCAATCAGCTGGGCGGGTGATCATGACCCCCCGCCCTCATCCGCATCACGCGAATTTGCATAAGGAAAGTCCCATGTCGTCTCCCTCGCGCTGGAAGTTTTCGGCCACAGTCGCTTCGTTGCTGTTTGCAACCGCGCTGGCCGGGGTGCCGACCCTTGGGGCTGCACAAGAGGCCGCGCCCGCTGCGCCAGCCACGTCCGAATCGGCGATGGCCAATCTCGTGCGGATGCTCGTCGAACAGAAAGTGCTGACCCCTCAGAAGGGTGCCGAGCTGATGGCGCAGGCCGAGGCCGAAGCCACGCGGGCGCGCAGTGCGCAACCCGCGATGCCGGCCGCCGCGCCGGGCACGGTGCGCGTGCCTTACATTCCGGAATCGGTGCGCGCGCAGATCCGCGATGAGCTGAAGCAGGAGGTGCTCGGGCAGGCGCAGCGCGAAGGCTGGGCCGCGCCGGGCGATGCGTCGCCCGATTGGGTGAAGCGCATCACGCTGTCAGGTGACGTTCGCATCCGGAGCCAGTCCAATCTTTATTCGCGCAATAACAGCAATCAGGTTCCCGATTTCGCGCGGATCAATGCCGTCGGGCCGATCCCGATCACGGGCGGCAGTTTCATTCCGCTGTTCAATACTCAGGTTGATCGGGCGAGCCGCCTGTTCGTTCGCGCGCGGCTGGGCATCGATGCGCGGCTGAGCGACTGGCTCGAGGGCGGAATCGCGATTGCGACCGGCAGCGACAACAGCCCGATCTCGACCAACCAGAATCTTGGCGGCGGGCTCGCCAAGCGCGATCTGTGGCTCGACAAGGCCTTCATTCGTGCGCGCCCGACCGCCTGGAGCGAATTTTCCGCTGGTCGCTTCACCAATCCCTTCTTCTCGACGCCGCTGCTGTTCGACGAGGATCTGCGTTTTGACGGTGCAGCAGCCAAGCTCAGCAGCGCCGGCATGATCGGCGACGACGTGACCGTCTCCGTGCGTGGCGGCGCGTTTCCGCTCGATTTCAGCGATCCGAACTATCCGCAGAACAACTTTACAAAGCGCGATGTGCGTGAGCGGTGGCTGTTTTCGGGACAGCTCGAGCTGGCGGCAAAGCTCGGTGACGATGTTTCGGTGCGTATCGCCGGTGCCTATCACGACTTCCGCAATCTGCGCGCAAACCTGTCCGAACCCTGTTTTCTCTACCAGACGCAGTCGGAGTTTCGCAGCGGCGTGATCTGTTCGACCGACAACGAGCGCGCGACGTTCCTGCGCAAGGGCAACACCGTCTTCCCGATCCGCGACATCGTGATCGACGTGCCCGCGCTGGCCCCGGGCGAAACGCGGACCCAGCCGCAATTCGTGGGCCTCGCGTTCAACTATCGCGTGCTGAACGTGAACGGCCAGGTGAAATACAAGTTCAGCGATACGCAGTCGGCGACGCTGACCGGCGACTATGTGCGCAATCTGGGCTTCAACCAGTCGTCGTTGTGCCGCTACGGGCCTGATTTTTCGGCCGCTTATCCGCCGCAGAACAACGTCTTCGATCCGGTGCCCGGTTTCGATCCGATCCGCGGCAATCTGTGCGCGCCGGGATCGACGACGGTCTTCACTGGTGGGCGTGAGGGCTATTATGCCAGCCTGCTTGTCGGCCATGACAAGCTGTTCACGCGCGGCCACTGGAACGCGATGCTGTCCTATCGCAGCCTCGACACCGATGCGGTGCCCGACGCCTATACTGATAGCAATTTCCACCTCGGCGGCACCAATGCCAAGGGCTTCACGGTCGAGGCCAAGGGCAGTCTTGTCGATGGCATGAACATCGGCGTGCGCTGGTTGAGTGCCAACGAAGTGAGCGGCGAGCCGTTCCGGATCGACGTCTTGCAGGCCGATCTGGAAATCGCCTTCTGATGGTGGGTGCCTTGGCCGATCAAGCTGCGTCCCAATGTCGGACGGTGTTAGCCATGATTTGCCGAGGGCATTGCCACGGGACTGCAACATGCGGTCAATATTTCATTGCCGAGAACAGCGAGCCGCGCGTGGCTCCGAACCTTAGATTTTGGCTTAAAGGGTAACCCGCATGTCTGTCGTTCCCGCAATCGCGACGAACCGTCTTTTTGGCAGCCGCGGGGATCTCCTCCGATCCGCAAGCCTTGCCGCCGTCGTCTCGGTCATGCTTGCCGTGCCCGCGCAGGCGCAGCTGACGCGCATGAACGGCGCGCCGCCGACCTCGGCGGTCGGTGGTCCGGCTCCGGTCGCGGTCGGCGCTGCAGGCGCGGTCAATCGCTCGGCCAGCATGCGCGCGGCGCTCCAGGCGCAGCGCTCGACGCAGGAGCAAGCGGAGGCGATCCGGTCGTACGTAACGGCAGCGCGACAGGCCGCAGCCGCATCGGCACCGCGCGTGGCGGGGGAGGGCATTTCGGCCACCGGGCTTTATCCGATCGCGACGATTCGTGAGGCGATGGATCGTGCGCGGTTGGGCAACACCGCTGGCGCAAACGAGCTTCTGGTGGCGGCGCGCGCTGCAAACGATGTAGCGACACCGGCGAACCCGGCGACCAACACGCCTGCCTATGTCGGCGGCCTCCGCACCTGGGACGGCGCGGGCCTGCCCACGGTCGATGCGACGAACACCAAGGTCGAGATCGTCCAGAACCAGTCGCGCGCGGTGCTCAGCTGGGAGTCGTTCAACATCGGCGCGAATACCACGTTGACGTTCAAGCAGGCACAGCCAGACTGGATCGCGGTCAACCGCGTGGTCAATTCAGTAAACCCGACAGTAATCCTCGGCCAGCTTAACGCCGACGGGCAGGTGTATGTTCTCAATAACGCCGGCGTAATCTTCGGCAAGGGTTCGCAAACGAAGCTGCGCACGCTGGTCGCAAGCACGCTCGAACTCGGCAATTACGCGTCCTCGGCAAGCCCCGAGGAACCCAATTCGCGCTTCCGGTTCAGCACGATTCAGGACCGGAACGTAACATTTTTGAACAACGGCATCCTGCCGACGCAATCGAACGAAGGCCTTTCCGGCTTTCTGACCCCCGCTCCGCCGCTCTTTCTCTCTCCGTTGGTCGTTGCCCGACCTGGAACCGCGGCTGCCGACGGCACAGTGGGCAACAATGTCAGCTTGGGGGATCCCGTCCAGTATCTCCCCGCAATCGAAGGCAGCGTGATCGTGGATCCGGGTGCCACGATTACGGCGGCAACGGGGGGATCGATCATCCTTGCGGCTCCGCTTGTCGATAACAGTGGCATTCTACAGGCAGCCGAGGGGCAGATCAGCCTTGTCGGCGGGCGTCTGATTACGGCAGCGCAGCTGACGGGGGAGGCGACATCATCGGACCCGAACGTGCGCGGTCTGTATCTGCGTGCTGTTACGGTCGGCAGTGTCGGTAATGATATCGGGACCAATAACGAGATCATCGACCCAAGGTTTGCCGACCCGGCGCGTGATCCCGGCATCGTGATCAACAGCGGACTGATCGAATCGAGGCTTGGTTTCCTTTCGCTCGTGACGACCGAGCTGGGTTCGATCTTGAACGAAGGCTTGCTCGCGTCGACGACGAGCGTATCGCGGAACGGGAAAATCGGCCTTTACGGCGGTTCGATCACGATTGCTCGTGCGCCGGGTGCGGCGCAACCGGGTGCCATCACGATTCTTCCCGACGAAACGGGCGAGTCGATCCCGCAGGGATCGGAGGCTGAGCCTGCCAATTTCAAGCGCTCCGTCATCGAGTTCGGCGTCCTGCGCGGTTCGCTGTTTACACGGGGAGCGGAACCCAACATTCCCGTGCTTGGCGGCGTTCTGCCAACCAACCTCACGTTCGGCGACGAAACGCTGCTGTATGCGCCGAACGCCATTGTGACGAACACCGCGGCGGGGAACCCCGAAAACTTCGGCTTCCCGAGCGTCGTAACAATTGGTCGCAATGCGCGCCTTGATGTCGCCGGATTGAAAGACGTCGAAGTCGATGTCAGCCGCAATTTCGTCACGATCGACCCGGTCAAGCGCAACGAGCTGCGCGATACGCCCAACTATCGCGAAGTCGCGCTTGGCAATGATTTCACGTTGAATGGAACGATACTGACCGTCGATGTCCGGCGCACTGGCGTGCGGGCCGATGGCGTGCGCTGGGTGGGCTCGCCGCTGCTTGAGGCGGGCAGTATTGCGAGCCAGATTCCGGTTTCCGTCAGCGAGCTGATGACCAAAGGGGGCGATGTCAGCTTCTTCACAGTCAGCGGCGCGAACGCCACTGCGGGACCGGCCTTTTCGCTTGGCCAAGGCGCCACCGTCGATGTTTCGGGCGGTTGGCTGAGCTATCAGGGCGCACTGGTCACGACGAGCAAGCTTCTGACTGCGGACGGCCGGATCGTCGACATCGGCGATGCCGATCCGAACGACAGCTTTGTTGCGGTCAGCGACGGGTTCCTCGATTCGCAGCCGCGTTTCGGGGTCGCGAACGTGTTCCGCAACCCGATCAACAACGTCGCGCGAACCGAAGCCGGGTATGACGAGGGCCGTGATGCCGGTTCGCTCATTGTGGCCGGGTCGGGTTTCAGAACGATCGAAGGGATTATTCTCGGGGCCGGCTATGCGGGCAGCCGACAAGCCGTCACCGCGCAGCGACCCACGAGCACACGTCGCTTTGCGCTCGGCGATCCGCGCAGGTTGCAGTCCAGCGGCGGCGAACTGCCTAACGGTGCCTATGTCAGCATTGGCGCGCTCAGCCAAAATCTTGTCTTTTACAACGGCGCGCTCGGAAGCAATGCAGCGTCACCGGCGCAATTGCTGCTTGACACCGCTATGTTGTCGGCGGCGCAGTTGTCAGCGCTCACGCTCACGGGGAATTCGGCGACCTTTGGTGGCGCGGACGTCAATGCGCTGGGTCTGATCTTGACACCAGCGCAGGTTGCATCCGGTTTGACGCCTGCCGATTTGCTGACGCTTGACGGCGCGAGCACCCTCGCGCTGGCACCGGGCGGCATTCTCGACGTGGATACCATCAACGCGATCCGCGTTTTCGGCTCGGTTTCTGCGCCCGCCGGAACGATCAATCTTGCGACCACGCTCACGGCGGTGGCGGGTAATCGGGTCAACCCCAATCCGCCTTTCGAAGGCATCAGCTTGCCGGCGGGCACCCCAATCCCCAAGCGCTACGACATCACGGTCACCGGCTCGCTTTCGGCAGCGGGGCTTTGGGTAAACGATTTTCTCGGCGGCGAAGCGGCGCTCGGCAAGGGCAGGGCGTGGATCAACGGCGGCGCGATCAATCTGGCCGTGGCCTCCAATATCTTCCAGGCAATCGGGCCGACCTATGCCTCGGCGCGAACGGCGGCTGACCTGAGCGGCAGCATCGATATCCTGTCCGGGGCGCTGCTCGACGTCTCCGCAGGCGGTTATGTTCGCGCCGACCAGGTCTTTGACTTTACCGGCAAGGGCGGCAGTGTGTCGCTGGTCAGCAACACGACTTATGCGAGTTTTACGCCGAGTTTGCGTAGTCAAGCCGGCAATACTCAACTTGGCGACCAGCCCTTATATGGCAGCAACCAGTCGGTCGGCTTCACGCCGCTCGCGATTGACGCGCAGTTTGACCAGCGCCTCGTGCCCTCGCTTGTTGTCGATGCGTCGGCTCCACGTGCACACGTGGCCATTGCGGACGGAACGCTGCAAGGGTTTGGCTTCGGCGGCGGCGGAACCTTCACGCTTGTCGCACCGGATATCACCTTCGGATCGGAAACACAGCGCACCGATGCGACGCACATCGGCCTCGATTTCCTCGCAAAAACGGGCTTTGGCGCGCTCGACCTGACGAGCAATCGCTCGCTGATCGTCGCCAATCTTTTCAACAACGGCCTGAATTACAACAGCGCGTTCCGGCAAGTTGCCACGTTCGCGGTGCGTGCTGGCGAGACGTTCGACCTGACGCAGACGCTGCTGCCGCAGATCACCAATCAGCAGGACCTCGATGTGCTGCTCGGTTTCGCCACTGGCGGCAGCATCCGGACGCTTGCAGCACTGAGCCCGGTCGCTCCGGGCGATCAGGCCGCGTTTGATCGCAAGGCGGTCAACCTGCGCCTCGGCGGCCTTGGCGAGTTGTTCGTCGAATCGGGCGGGGCAGTCGTGGGTGCAGCCGGTGCGGTCATCCAGTCGGCGAAAGTGATCAACGCGGGGACGATCACGCTGCCCGGCGGAACGATCAGTCAAGGCGAATTTCTCACCGATCCGATCTTTGGCGGGCGCATTGCGCTGAGCTTCGGTGCGGCAGTCGGCAACAACGCGCTCGGCGTCCGCTCGCTGTCCGAGGCGCTCGGCGGGCCGGTCGTGAACGGCCGGTTCTCCGAGACGGCGCTTAACAGCGCCGGGGTGATAAACCCAGTAACCGGCAGCCTCGCAACCAACGCGCAGCTGTTTACGATTGCGGCCAATTCGATCGCGGGCCTTGACCGTGCCGAGCGATTTGTCGTGATCCTTGGCGAAGGCAATGGCGATGTCGGCGTCGAGCTGCGCGCCGGCAGTGTGACCAATCTTTCGGGCACGGCGCTCTATGATCCGCGCGCGCGCTTCGTGCGGGATGCGATCACAGGCGTCACGCGCCAAATCAGGACGGGACGGATTGTTGGTGGCGGCGCGATTACTTCCGCGTCTTCGCTCTTCGACGACGTTGTAGGGAGCCCCCCCCCCGCCGCGTCGGCGCGGCTCCTAAACGCGCTTCCGGGTTCGATTGTCGATCTGAGCGGGACACGGGCGACGTTTGACGTTTTCGTGCCGACGGAAGGCTTCGTCGTGCGCGACGAGTGGAGCCGCGGTGGTCGACTTTCCGCGCTGTCGGGCGGCAGCATCGCGGGCGCGCGCATCAATGCGTTCGGCGGCTATGCCGATGATACGAATACGTTCGTTCAAACCGGCCTCATCAACACCAATCTGGCAACCCCACAGGCGTTGGGCGGCACGCTTGAGTGGCTGAACCCGACTTTGCGCGCGACCGATCCGGGCGTGATCACGCCGAACGCGCTGTTTGCGAACCGGATCGATGCAAGCGGCTTCGACACGCTCATCGCTCGCGGCGGGATGGTGTTCGACGGTGTCTTCGATCTCGTGCTTGGCAAGGCGCTGTTCGCGACCGGACGGACGACCGCGAACGGGGCGATCAGGATCGGTGAAGCCGTCCAGGTTTCAGCAACGCCAAACAGCGATGCGTCGATCACGGCACCTTATGTCCGCTTCGAAGGGCGCGCGGCCACCGCCAGTGCAGGATTGCTGGATCCGGCGCAGCCCGCGTCGCTTATTTTCAACGGCGGCGCGCTCGGCATCGACTTTGTCGGATCGACCGCATTTGACGGGACGATCGGGACGCTCGCGTTCATTACGCCCGGCGACATCCGCTTCACTGGCGTCGATCCGCGCATTCCGATCGAAGTCCAGAACGCCACGCGCCTTCCGACTCTCGATGGCCAGGTTCGCACGCGCGCCGACACATTGTTTGATGCCGGACGCGTCTATGCCACAACCGGCACGGGCAATCTGCAGGCGATCCTCGAATACGAAATCGCTGGCAGGCCCGCTCCGACGGCTTCGGATCGTCGGACCCTCATCTACAATCCCTACCTCGTCCGCTCGGAAGGGCTTCACACCATCACCTTCGGCGGCTCGGCGATCAACCGGGATACGCCGCTTTCGGCAGGATCGTTCCTTGCGGTCGAGGCGCGCGACATCGTCCAGAACGGCCACCTTGCGGCACCGATCGGCCGGCTTGCCTTGGGTACCGACGTGCCGACGGTCCTGTTCGGCACGCCGCCGTTTCCCGACATTGTAATCCCGGCAACCCGCTCGGTCACGTTCGGCGATAAAAGCCTGACGACCGTTGCAGGCGGCAGCACGCCCGTGCCCTACGGGACGACGCTCGACCTTAAGGAGTATTTCTTCACGCCATTTTCGAACACGCCGGTCGCCGCGCTTCCCACCGGTCAGCTCACGCTGACGGCAGACAGCATCACGGTCGATGCCGGGGCGACGGTCGATCTCAAGGGCGGCGGCGACGTCTTTGCCTATGAGTTCGTCTCCGGCGTCGGCGGCTCGCGAGATGTGCTTGACCGGATCAGCGCCGACGCGTTCAGCAGCAATGCGTTCAACGCGAACACCGGAACCGGTTTCCAGTTTGCCGATCGTCGCCAAGTCTATGCCATCATCCCCGTCGGCGATTTGAGCAAGATCGCGCCGTTCGATCCTATTCTTTCTGCTGACTATGGCCAGGCAGGACCGAGCGATCTTTATGGGAACAATGCGGGCTTGAGCGTCCGCCTTGACGCAAGCAGCGGCGTGCCCGCGGGCGAGTATCTCCTTTTGCCCGCGCACTATGCCCTTCTGGACGGCAAGGACGGGATCAAAGCCTATCGCCTCGTCGAGAATACCGGCCGCACCGCGCCTGCGGAGGGCGATGTGCAAACGGTTCTCGATGGTAGCGTCATCGTCTCGGGCAATTATGTCTTCGCCGGGACCGGCCTTGCCGAATCGACGCAGCGATCGTTCACGTTGCAATCGGGCGACGTCGTCCGCAAGTCTGCCCGGATCGAGACGACCTCGGGAAGTGCGACGATTACGGCCGTTGCCACGCGTGCCGACAAGCCGGTGCCGCGCCTTCCGGTCGATGCAGCGCGCCTGATTCTGAGTCCGCTGACCGCGCTCAAGATCGCAGGGTTCTTTGATACGGCGGCAGGCGGCGGCAAGGGCACGCAAGTCGATATCGGCGGCGATCGCATCATCGTCGCGCCAGCGCTCACCAATGGTTTGCCCACAGGCACCACCACCGGCCAGTTGACGTTGCTCGACAGCACGCTGTCGCTGCTCAATGCTGATAGCCTGTTCATCGGCGGCACGCGTGCGTTCAACGCCGATGGCACGACGGATCTGCGGATTAGCGCGAACACGATCACAGTCCGCAGTGGCGTCGATCTGGGGGCGCCCGAACTGCTTTTGGCCGTGGGCAATCAACAGCCCGATGGCACGCGCGGCACGTCAAATCTGACCATCGAGGCTGGTGCGATCCTGCGTGCCACCGGGACGCTTGCGGACCGTACGACCGATGACTTTGTCATTCGCTCCAGCACTGTTGATGCGGCAGGGACCGTGAGTCGACCCGCTGGCTTTGCGTCAGGCGACGATGCAAGCGGTGCGGGATCAACGCTCCGCCTCGCCAACGGGCCAGAGCGGCTGATCAAGCGCGTCGGCGATGCGGCGGACGACAATACGCGCGCCAATGCGCTGCTCAACATCCGCGCCGCTACGCTGACCGGCGCGGGCGTTTCCGCCGACAATCTGGCGATCGAGACGTCGTTCAATTTCAACGTCGATGACGCGGCAAGCCTCGATGCCCGCAATATCGCGCTCATCGGCGACTCGATCGTCTTCAACCGGGGCGGCTTCAACGGTGTGATCCGGTCCACGCTGCTCGACACGCTGACCAATGCCGAGCGCCTGACGTTGCGATCGCCCAACGCGATCCAGTTCGCCGACGCCGCGATCGCCTATCCCTCGAATGCCAACGGCTTTGCGTTCAACGATCTCGTGATCGATGCGCCAGCGCTGACCGCCATTCAGGCGGGCAACCCGGCGCTTGCCACGAACATTGCGATCACTGCGGATGACGTGCGCTGGTCGAACAGCTTTGCGGCGGCCAATTCGTGCAACGTAACGCTGTGCGGGCGGGCCAATACCGATCTTTCGATTACGGCAAGCGGCGAAGTCGCATTCGGCGGCGGCACGCTGCGGACGATCAACGTCGGCGGCAATGTCCGGATCGCGGCGGCAGACGGCATTTATTACGAAGGGGCCGGCAAGCTTGACGTCGGCAACGCCGCGCTCACGCTGACGACTCCGTTCATCGCGGACCGGGCTGCCTCGGTCGACCCCCGCGAACAGGCGGTTCGTCCTGACTTCACGATCGCCACCAATGCGGCGATCACCATCGCTGCGCCTGCGAACACTTTGACACCTGCCGTCAACGCCGTCGGCGGGAACCGTGCGCCGGGTGCGCGTCTGGCGTTTGGCACTTCAGATGCCCGCCTGATTATCCCGGGCCTCGTGCAGGACATTGTCGTCAACAATGCGCTGCTGCTTGCTTCGGCGGGCGTTGTCGATCTGCGGACCCAGCGGAATCTGACCCTGATCGGGTCTGCCACCATCGCGGCACCGGGCTTCACCAAGCGGTTCGGCGACGCGGTCGATTTTGTGACCGTGACCGCGCCGGGCGGTTTGCTGAACCTCTTTGCACCGGGCGATATCACCTTCCGTCAGGCGCTTGGGGCCGGGAATGCCGTTCTGCGGCCCACGCTCATTTCGGACACGGGGCCAGCCGTCGACGGCAAAGGCGATCCGCTGAAGGGTGCCGCCGGTGCTATCCATCTGATCGCGAGCGCCGGGCTGATCCAGAGCCTCGATGCGCAAGGGGCCGCGCTTGCTGCGTTCGCACCCAGCATCAATCCGGGCGTTGCCGGCGATCGGCTCGGCGATTTCACCTTCGACTCGGGGCGTTCCGCGTTCGACCTGACGGCGTTCCTTATCAGTTCGGGACCGTTGTTCGGTGGCGACTTCACCGTGCGCTCGGGCGCGGGCAACCTCGTAATCGGCGCGCAGCAGACGCTGAATGCTGAGGCCGTCAGCCTCACCGCAGATGGCGGCGCAGTCACGGTCGCGGGCACAATCAAGACCGCAGGAAGCAATGTGCACGGCCTTAATGCCGATGGCACGCCGGTGTATTCGCTTAGCGAGGCGAGCAAGGCGCGCGTCGCAGGCGGCAAGATCGAGCTTTACGGCCAGACCGGTGTCTCGCTGGCGGCCAGCGCTAAGCTTGACACGAGCACCCTGGGCTATGCCGATCGCGATCCGCGCAGCGCGCGCGCTGGCGATGTCACGCTCGGAATCGGCGACGCGGCGGGTGCTGCGATCGACATCACGGCGGGCGCGCAGATCAATGCCAGCGCGTCGCGTGTGACCAAAAACATCGCTGATGGATTTACCAAGGATACCGGCCGGTTCGTTGCCGAGTCCGCAAAGGAGCCGGGCACGCTTGTCGATCGCACCGTCTATCGCTTCGTCGAGGCCGATCTGGGCGGCACGATCACGCTGCGTGCGCCGGTGGTCGGCAACACGGTGGATATCCGCCTGCCGACGACAAGCGCCTTTATCGGCGCGGACGAAGTTCAGATCGCAGGCGTCCGCCGCTACAATCTGAACGCGCTTCAGGGCGTGCTCGGTATCGCAGCCGGAGGCAGCGCAGGTGACATCGTGCTCGATCCGAGCGCGGGCTACGCGCTGCCTACGCCGTTCGCAGGCAATCTCCTGTCGTCCGATTTCGTGACGGCGGGCGGCATCCAGTCGATCCCCAACTTCATTCGCACCTTCAACGTGAGCGCTGCCGACGCGACGACGAGCTTTGCCGGCATCAATCTCCGCCCGGCGGTCGATCTGGTTTCGACTGGTGCGATCGCGCTGAACAGCCAATGGAATCTCGCCGCGGCGACGGTTGATCAGGCGGCAGCATTCGCGGCCGGACTGTTCGATCGGATCGAGCCGCTCTCGACGCCGGGCAATCCTGTCTATGCGCTCAAGACCGGACGCGAGGCCGATCTGCTCGGTGGCTTTGGCAGCTATGCGGGTGCCGATTTCCTCTACCGGGTCGACGGCAAGGCAAGCGGCCAAGCGCCGATCATCACCATTCGCGCGCGCGGCGACGCGACGATTGCCCGCAGCATCAGCGACGGCTTCTTCGTGTTCCGCGATCGCTCGGACGTCGCCTACACCAATTATCAGCTCGGCGGCGGCAACCGGCTCTTCATCCCCGCGCTGCCGACGTCGTGCTCGGTCGCCGCGACGCCGACGTGCAACAATGTCGCGATCTTCAACGATCCGAACGATCCCGTCCTGCCGATCCAGCGCCCACAGCGCAGCGTGCGCATTCAGCTCAACCCTGTTGCGAGCGGAACCACCCTGTCTCCCGCCAATATTGCGTCCCCCTATTCGGCGCTTGCCAACAATTCGGTAGCGCAGGGAACCGCGATCGACATCACCACGGGAGCACCGGTCGGGGCCTCGCTCACTTACGGCGAACTTTTCCCGGTGCTCTCGACGGGGGCCATGGCATCAAGCGACATCGCCATCACGGCGGGAAGCGACGCCAGACTGTCCGCCAATCCCAATCACGTCAATCTGGCCAGCCAGGCCAGCGTTCGCGTGACCGACGGAATTCCGAACGCCAGCGGCGATCCGACCCGTCCGCAATACCGGATCGAGGCCGTTCGCGGCGTCCCGGTTTTTGCGGGTAACGATTTGCAGGTCAGATTCGGCGCCGGTCCGTCGGCGCAGCTTTACGCGCTGGATGAACTGGTCGCGACCGACGTCACTAATGGTTTCAACGTCGCTGCGCTCGAAGATGACTCGTTCACCATCCTGAGCTGGGGCGGCACTGCGCAGGGCAGCTATCAGTTCGCGCGCGACACGATCAAGTTCGACACGCCCGGGCAGCAACTGCAGTATTTCAACGGACGCACGTTTGTCCGCGCGGGAGGCGTGGCCACACAGGTTATCGCGCCGTTGAGCGAAGTCCTTGCCTTCCTCGAAGCGACCAAACCCGAATTCCTGCGACGGCTTGCCAACGGCCAACTTGCGACCAATCTGACCCCGCTCGGTGTTGTCACCGTGCTGCCCAATCGCGGGCTGAGTTTTGTCGATACGATGGTCCGCACCGGCGATGGCTCCATCAACGTGGCATCGGCCAACAACATCGACATTCGCGGCAGCAACACGATCGCTTATCGCAATGAAACCGGGGCGGTTTCGCTTCCCGGGGGTTTGACAAGCCAGCAGGTTGGCGGAACTGCTATCTATACGGCGGGCCAGCAGATTGCGCCTGGCGCGACTGTCACCGGGCGGCGTCCCGATGCCGTAGGCACCGGCGCAACGATCACTCTGAAAAGCGAGTTGCTGACGCCGACACCTGAGAATATATCGGTGATCCCGTCCGCTGCAGCGACCGCCCCGCGCAAGCCAATTCTAGCAGCGAATGGCGGCGATCTGAATTTTGTTGCTGGCGGTAGCATTCTCGGTCGCGACGATGACTGGACGGAGACCTACCTAGGCCGGGGCCCAGGCGAAGTTCCGGCAACGACCGGCGTCGGCGGCCCACAAGCATGGCGCAATCAGATCGTTGGCCAAGTGACCGAGGTTGGGCTTGCGCCGCAATTCTTCCGGTCCGGGCTCGGCGCACTGGCCGGGGGCAATCTCAGCGTTGCCGCAGGTCGCAACATCGATCAGCTCACCGTTGCGCTCGATACGAGTATTACGACGGAGCTTGACCAACCGTTTTCGCCGAACACTCTAATCACTTTTGGTAGCGGCAATCTCGCCGTGCGTGCGGGCGCTAATGTCGTTGCCGGCCAATTCGACGTGACGGCGGGACAGGCGCGGTTTGAGGTGGGTAATGCGATCACGGAGATTGCCACTCTGCAGTTTGGCCAGCGGGTTAGCCTCGCGCGGAATACGACGTTCCAGATGGAGAACGCGACGTTCGATGTCGCTGCCCGTGGCGTGGTCACTGACATTGTTGGCGGAGGTTCGCTCTACAGCGCAATCAGCGGGCTGAGCGTGGGATCACTCGATGACGTGATCTATCGCTCGCGAACCAGTGCGCCACCATCGCTCGAGCTGACATCGATCGCTGGAGGAGTCCGCTTCAACACCAGTCTTGCGCTCATTTTGGATACCACGTTGTTCCCCTCGCCGATCGGGCAATTGTCGATCCTTTCGGCGCAAGGGCTGCGCAACGTCTCGATCGCCATGCTCGATTCGGACCCATCGCTGTTCGGAGCGGTTCCTTTCGGGGCCGCAAGTTTGGTCAACCAGCAGTTCCCTGGCATCAACGTGGACGTTACTGAAGCGCAACGGCGCCTCATCCACAACAATTTGATCACGCACCGTGACGACCCGCTCCCTGCACGCATCTTTACCGATGGGTCGATCGATACCTCGTCGATCATTCTGGCCAAGCAGGGCTCGATCGTGGCGGGCGTGGACATCGTCAACAGCTACATCGTCGGGCAGAATATCAATCCGACTGACCAGACGCGCATTGCGGCCGGCCGCGACATCACCGCGACGACGGAGAGCGTGACCAGCCAAGGCTCGTCCACGCTGCCGTTCTTCGGGCCGAATACGATCATCGTCGGCGGGCCGGGGACGGTCAGCGTCGAAGCCGGTCGCGATCTCGGGCCCTTCGCCACCTCGGCGAATGCCATCGCCATCCCCAACCAGCGATTGCCCGGCGGTTTGGCGCTCGGGGGGATTTACACCGTGGGCAATGACTATAACCCATGGCTTCCCGCGCAGGGGGCCGATCTGAATGTCCTGTTCGGCGTGGGACCGGGCATGGATTACGTCACGCTGCGCGAGACCTATCTCAACCCTGCCAATTTCAGGCGCAGTGCCGACGGAAAATTCAAGGGCCTCGACGCTGATCTGTTCGTGCTTGTGCCTGATGCACAGAACAACCTGCGGCCGGACCCCGACCGGCAAGTCTATGCGCCAGTGCTCGCGGCCTGGCTGCGTGACAATGCGCCTGCCTTGTTCAAGGAAATTTTTGGCACGACCAGTTTTCCGGACGATGCCGCGCTGGCGACGGCGGCCTACGCTCAGTCGCAGGCTCTGTATGATAAGTTTGTGTCACTGCCGTTGAAGCAGCAACAGCCGTTCCTGATCAAGCAACTCTACTTCAACGAGCTGGAACAGCCGTCGCTGCCGACAAGCCCCTCCTTCCAGCAATATATTCGCGGCTATCGCGCGATCGAAGCGCTGTTCCCAACGCGCTTCGGCTACACCGACAATCTTGCGGCCTATGATCTTGATCCAGCGACTGTGACCGCCGACAATCCGCTCGGCGTCCCGCGGCGCAAGATCGTCAATGGTCAGCCGCTCGTTGCCGACCGCGTTTCGACCGGGAATGCCGATCTGCGCTTCTCGGCCGTGCAAACGGCACGCGGCGGCGAGATCACGATTTTGGGACCAGGCGGCGATTTCCTTGCAGGGTCTGTCGTCCGGTCGAGCGTGCAGCCGTTGCGTCGCTCGACGGCAGCCAATGCGCTCACTTTCGGGTTGCCGAGTGTCGGTCTGCGCAGCCAGAATTTCACATCAATCCCGTCAGGTTACGAAGGCATCCTCACACTTCGCGGCGGCGCGGTACGCTTCTTCAGCGACGGCGATCTGCGGCTCAATCAGAGCCGTCTCTTCACCAATGCGACCGGGAACATCAGCGCATGGTCGTCGAATGGCGACTTGAACGCAGGGCAGGGGCCCAAGAGCGCGGCAAACTTCCCGCCGGTCACGGTGCGCTTCGGCCTGAACGGTCTGCCGGTCGTGGATACAGCAGGCGGGATCGTCGGCGCGGGCATCGGTGCGTTCAAGCAGTCGCCAACCGATCCCGACTCGCGCATCGTCCTGGTGGCACCGGTTGGCGAAGTCGACGCTGGTGACGCCGGTGTCCGCGCATCGGGCGACATCTTCGTCGCGGCCGCACGTGTCGCCAACGCCGACAATTTCAAGGCCGGCGGCACGATTTCCGGTGTGCCGTCGAACGTGGCGGTAGCGGCACCGGCAGTGCCGGCAGCGGCGGGCGCAGCGCTTGCGGCAATTATCCGGCAGAGCCGCCCGGCTCCGGTCAGCGACGATCTGCGGACGCTGATCTCGGTCGATATCGTCGGCTTTGCCGGCGGCGATCGCTGTCAGGATCCCAACAATACCGATCCGGATTGCCCGCGTTAATCGAATGACAGTGTGACCGGCGCGTTAACCGCGCCGGTTCACCGCGACTTTGCAGGCGTAGGCGTAACGCTCCAGGCTCAACGAGCCGGAGTGAGCCTGAGTGTTTTTCGTGCTACCGTCCGCCATGATCGCACTGTCCACGGTGCCAAGTGTTGTGAGCGCGCCTGTCGCGCCCAGTTGCTTCCGGCCCGCCGCCGCACAAGTGCCTGCACTCTGGATCGCTGCCGCGCTGCCTGTTCACGGAGAGCCCACGAGCGACGCCACGCTTGCCGATCCATCGGCCCCGCTCGATCTGTGGCGTGCCGATGATGGGCTGTTCTACGTCGATGGCGTCATCAACGGCGCGCCGGTGAGGTTCGTCGTCGATACCGGGGCCTCGATGATCGTGCTCAAGGCAAGCGATGCCCGCCGTGCCAAGATCGCGACCGACACGAATGCGGGCAGCGTCGAGGCCGAAACGGCAGGGGGCAAGCGCACGCTGGCGCGCGTGACGCTCGCGTCGATGCAGGTTGGCGCAACGGGCGTGACCGGCGCTCCAGCCGTCGTCGCGGACGATAGCCTAAGCGTTTCGCTGCTCGGCCAGAGCTGGCTCGCGCAACTCGCCTCGGTGACCATCGAGGGCGACCGGATGCGCCTGCGTCCCTGAGCGATCCAAAAAAAACGGCCCCGGATTGCTCCGGGGCCGCTCGAGTATGGTGTTTCCGAATTATGTATCGCTTGGAGCTTAGGCGCCCGGCAGCGAAGCCTTGGTGTCGGTCTGAACCGCAGTGTCGCCAGCAACGAAGCCCTGGATGCAGTTCGGATTGCGATTGTCGATCGGCGTCGGAACGCCGGCGACCAGAGCCGTTGCACCACCCTGACCGTTGTCGATGTTGTTCAGGGCCGTGTTCGACTTGAGCGTCGAAGCCGGGCCACTGGCCAAGGCTGGCTGAGCAGTCTGGATCCAGAGATTCAGGCTGTTGAGCTGCGGAGCAGCCGTGCCCGAGCCGCTAGCCGACTGAGTCGAGTACTTCAGGAACGTCTCGACGACGGCCGTCCGCCAGCCGGCCGGGATCGTGGCGGTGTTCGACTTCGACAGAATGCCGAGGGTCGGTGCACCGGTACCCGGGAACGTGTTGGCGCTCAGGTTGATCGAGGCAGGGCTGCCGCCGATCGCGTTCTTCTTCGTGACCCTGCCCATGACATACTGCAGGAAGTTGGCAATGCCGTGAACCTTAGCCTGCGAGCTGAAGCAGGTGTAGGTCAGGATGTTGGCAGTGCCGACGACCGGATAACCAGCAGTCGGGTTGGCGAGCGTCGGGCGAGCCGGAAGCGTGGGATTGCCAGCGAGGTCGAAATTCGCTGGATACAGGATGTTAACCCAGTGCAGCGGATTCGAGCGGTTGACCCGTTCCACCTTGGCGGCGATCTGGGCGGCCGTATCAGTCGGCAGCGCAACGTTGGTCAAATCCTTGAACACGTTACGCGAGTCGCTGACATTGTAGAAGCCCGAACCAGCGATCGACTGCGGCGGGAACACCGTGCCGAAAGCCTGACCCGACGTCACGGCGTTCGGCATGGCGAACGCAGCACCGACACCAACCTGCAGAGCGGCCGAGTGAAGCGAACGACCCGGCGTCGGAGCCGTGAAATCGCCACCGATGTAGCCGACCTTGCCGTTGATGCGCACGCCGCTGGCGAGCGTGACCAGCGAACCGTTGGCGGCATTGCCGTCACGGATGGCTGCTTCGAGACGGGTCGAACCGTCGGCAACGATGAACAGGCCCGGGGTATTCACGACCGAAGCAGCGGCGCAATTGGTTGCGGTCACTGCCGAGATATCGCAGAACACGCCGTTATTGCCCCACACGCCGCCGCCGAGCGACTGCGTGACGCCAGCCATTGCGCTCTGGGTCACGCCAGGGAAATAGTTGGTGTCGGGACGGAGCGGACGAATGTCGGGGCCGCCAACAGTGTTGTACGGAAGCGACTCGGCAGCACGCTCGAACCGGTTGGTTCCGCCGTTGGGAACCGTGATGCCGCACTGTGCGGTGAGCGCACGGGTCGTCACGTCGGTGCCGCCCGAACGATCGGCACGGCCGACGATACGGATGGGAGCGCCTTCGCTCGACCAGCGGCTCGCGCTGTCGGTCAGCGGATCGTAGAGCGGCTGATTGCCGTTGCGGGTCTGGATTCCGGCATTGTTCCAGTTCAGGACCGTGCCGTTGAAGATGCCGCAATAGTCGGCCTTGGTGAGACGCAGACCGCCCGTGTTGACCGCGTTCACGATCACCGGAACCTTGACGTTGAAGTTCATGTTCTGGTTGGCAACGTTGATGCCATAGACCGGGTTGTACGCAACCGCGATCGGAATCACGTAAAGCGGGATCTGGATCGCGGGACCGGCAATGACTTTTCCGTTAATGTCGAAATCGGCGTCGGTCGTGAGCGTGTTATCAGTCTTCACGAAGTTGCCCGGCGACGTGGTGTCGGCAAAGCGATCGAGATTGTCGGTTTCGTAATCCGCAATGTCAGCGGGTGTGGCCGGTGATTCCGAGAAGGCATACTGAACGTTGGTCCAGGGCGCAGTCGGGAACGGGTTGCTGCCAAAAGGACGAACGACGTTACCCAGCGAGTTGAACGTGATGCGGAACTGGTTGTCGAAATTGCGCCACTGCTGACGACCGACGCCCGAACCCGTGGCAAGATATTCGCCGGTGAAGGTCGTCGTGCCGTTGTAGATATTGTCGCCGGTCGAGCAGCGGTGCTCAGGATTGGCAACCGTCGGTGTGGTCGGCGTGTAGTCGGCCAGCGTGATCGGGGTCGTCGAACCGGTGCCGCCGTTGTTACCCTGCGGGCTGTCGACGCCGATGCAATTCAGGACCTTGACGTTGATGTCGCTGATGGTGGTCGCGCCGACGCCGTCGAGCTGGACGGTCGGGAACGAGAACTGTGCGTAAGCAGGCGACGAGACGCCCGCGATGATGGTCGCTGCAAGCAGCGAGGTCTTGAGGTTCCTCATGGATTTCTTCCCTAATAAGATTGAAGTTTTGCACGCTTGAAAGCGAACGACTTCACAGCGTTTGCGATCAAGTATACTTTGCTTTTAATCAACTCAGAAAAATATGCGCACCCTGTCAGGCTGAAGGACAGACCGCCCAGCACGTTAATCACAAAAATGTAACAATGAAGGACATCTGCCGGTTGCGATATTGTTCCCTGGCGGCGATTCGTTTCGTGTCGCCATCGCCCGGATAGGAGCGCTCGGTGACAGATTTATGATGAACGGACGAAGTTGGTGAGCGGTATCGATGAACGGGTCCGTTTCGGCGACTAGCCTCACCTGACGCGAAACGCCCACTGCCCTGCAACAAAACTGTCGTATATTACCTTTAGATCAAACGTGGAGGCGGCGAACTGGCGCTGACCGATGGCGTTGGGCGCAATCAGTCAAACAAGCGCCGCAAAAGAGGCTTTTTTGGATACGCACGACGCCACCTTTTTGCTCGTCGGCGATCCGGATCACGACGTCGCGTCGGCAGCCGAGCCGGCACCCGGGCCGCGCTCACTCGACGCGGTGCTTCGATCATTCAAAGTCATCACCGAAGAGGCGCTCGAACGCGCGATTGTCGTCCAGCGCGGTAGCGGCGAGCGGCTCGATGCGGTGCTTACCCGGCTGGGACTGCTAACCGAACAGACGCTGGCCGATGTGATCGCGCGCGCCAGCGGCCTTCCGGTGTTTGAAGCAAAAGCCTATCCGGCCAGCGCCATCGGTGGCGTCGATCTCGCAGTGGCGTTCCTGCGCGAGCAGCGCTGCGTGCCCGTTGCGCGGACGAGCGACGGCGTTGTCGTCGCGGTCGTCAATCCGTTCGATCCGTTCATCGCGCAGTCGATGGCGTTCATGTTTGACAGCCCGGTGCGGCTGGTCATCGGACGGGCAAGCGACATCGATGCTGCGATCGAGAAGCTCTATCATGCGGGCGCGCAGGTCGCCGAAAGCGAAGCGCTGGTCGACGGCGAGGACCTCGAACGGCTGAAGGATCTGGTCAGCGATGCGCCGGTGATCCGCGCGGTCAACCGGATGATCGCACTGGCGACCGATGCGCGCGCCTCTGACATTCACGTCGAGCCGACCGACGATAGCCTGGCGGTGCGGTTCCGGATCGACGGGCTGCTGCGCGACATGCCGCCGCTGCCTGCCGCGATGCGCGCCTCGATCGTCTCGCGCATCAAGATCATGGCCGGGCTGAACATTGCCGAGCGCCGCCTGCCGCAGGACGGGCGGCTGCGGCTGGCGGTGCGCGGGCACGAGATCGATCTTCGCGTGGCGACGTCGCCCTCGATCCACGGCGAACGCGTCGTGATGCGCATCCTCGACCGATCGAAGCTCGCGCTCGATTTTGTGACGCTGGGCTTTTCGGAAGACCTGATCACGCAGCTTCGCACCGCGATCCATCACGCCCACGGCATCGTGCTGGTGACCGGGCCGACGGGCAGCGGCAAGACGACGACGCTCTATGCAGCCCTAGCCGAACTCAACCAGCGCGAGCGCAAGCTGCTGACAGTGGAAGACCCGATCGAATATCGCTTGCCCGGCGTTATCCAGACGCAGGTCACGCCCGGCATCGGCTTTACCTTCGCAACCGCGCTGCGCTCGTTCCTGCGGCAGGATCCCGATGTGATGATGGTCGGCGAAATCCGCGACCGCGAGACCGCTGACATCGCCGTACAGGCTGCGCTCACCGGGCACATGATCCTCTCGACGCTGCACACCAACACTGCGCCCGGTGCCGTGACGCGGCTGCTCGACATGGGGGTCGAGCCGCTGCTGCTCAGCTCGGTGCTGACCGGCGTGGTTGCGCAGCGGCTCGTCCGGCGTCTGTGTCCGGCGTGTCAGGAAGGTCATAATGCCGACGCGGCGCTTGCACCGTTGTTCGCGCGCGCCGGACTGGACCTGCCGGCGCAGCTGTCCCGCCCGGTCGGCTGCGACCAGTGCAACGGCAGCGGCTACACTGGCCGGATCGCGATATTCGAAATGCTGACGGTCGATGCCGATATCGCCGGGCTCATCCTTGCCCGCGCCGACACGCGCGTTATTGCCGAGACTGCAGCGCGCAAGGCGATGCGCTCGCTGCTGCACGATGGCCTGCGCCGCGCCGCCCAGGGTTTGACCGCCGTCGAGGAAGTCCTGCGCGTCGTTAGCGAGGATTAGACCCGTGCCCGCGTTCCAGTATCGTGCGGTCATGGCGGACGGCACGTCGCGGCGCGGCTCGATCGACGCGGCGGACATGGCGCAGGCGGTCGGCCAGTTGCGCGGAATCGGCGGTATCCTCGTCGATGTCCAGCCGGTCACGACGCAGGCATCGGCGAAGCGAGGGCAACCCAAGGCCGCGTCAAGTGCGGCGGCAGCGCTTATGATTGGCGAACTCGCCGTGTTGCTGCGCGCCGGACTCCCGCTCGATCGCGCGCTGGCGCTGGCGATCGGCAATATCGAGCCACGGGCGCTGGCTGAGCGCTTTGCGCCGCTGTTGCTCGCGGTGCGCGAAGGCCAGTCACTGTCGAGCGCGTTTGCCAAGGCCCCCGACCTCGTGACGCCCACGGCGGTCGCGATGACCGAGGCCGGTGAAGCCAGCGGCAAGCTCCCGGATGCGCTCACACGTCTGGCGGACATGCTCGAGCGCGCGGCCGAGCTGCGGCGGCTGGTGATCACCTCGATGATCTATCCGATTGCGCTGCTCGTGATCGCGGTTGGCGTCGTGCTGTTGATGCTGTTGTTCGTCGTCCCGCAGTTCGAAACGCTGATGAGCAAGAATGTTGCGCAGCTCCCCGCCGCGTCGCAGGCCGTGCTTTGGGCGAGCAAAGCGATGCGCGAGCAGGGGCTGCTGCTGCTCGGGGGGCTTGCAGCGCTGTTCGTGGCCGCCCGATCGTTTCTGTCGCGCCCCGGCATGCGTCTGGCAGTCGATCGGATAATGCTCGGCATCCCGCAGCTCGGGCCGCTGGTGCAGCGCCTCGATACCGCGCGCTTTGCGCGGACGCTCGGCGCTCTCGTCGAGGGGCAGGTCTCGCTGCCGGTCGCGATCACGCTGGCACAGCGGACGATCCGCAATCGCCACATGCACGGCGCGATGTCGAAGATCGCTGATGGCGTGCGCGAGGGGGATGGGCTGGCGGGCCCGCTGACGGCGGCGAAAATCATGCCCGATATCGCGCTCGGTTTCATCCGCACCGGCGAGGAAAGTTCGCAGCTCGGCATGATGCTCAGCCGCCTTGGCGATGTGCTGGACCGCGACGTGAAAGTTCGGCTCACGCGCGTTGTCGCAATCCTCACGCCGTTGATCACGGTTATCCTCGGTGCGTCGGTTGCCGGGATCATCGCCGCCATCATGTCGGCAATCCTCGGCTTCAATGAGCTGGCGGTGGCGCAATGACACCGCGCGGTTTTACGCTGCTTGAGATGCTTGTTGTCATCGGCATTGTTGGCCTGATTGGGGGCATCGCCTTTCCGGCGCTCGACCGGACGATGCAGGCACAGACGTTTCAGACGATAACCACGCAGGCCGATCTTGCCGTGCGCACCGCGCGCGCCGACGCGATCCGGACTGGTGCTACGGTCACGGTCTTGCCATTTGACAGCCGGACGATGGCGGTTGCGCTCGGTGCGCGGACCCTGCGTGCGCCCGCTCTCAGGATCGAGCAACCCGACGTGCTGCGCTTCTTTGCCGATGGCACCTCGTCCGGCGGCGTCGTTCAGTTCGCGATTGATCGACGCATGTATCGCATTGTGATCGATCCGCAGACCGGTGTGGTCACTTCGGGGCGCATGTGATTGCTGACCGGCTCCCCGATCCGCGCGAGGCGGGCTTCGGCCTCGTCGAAACGCTTATCGCCATGGCGATCGTCGCCATGATGACCGCGATGGTGTTCAACACAATTGCACTCAATGCCCGCACCATGACAGCCGTGACCGAGCGGCGCGCCGCCGCCCTTCTCGCAACTTCGGCGCTCGATGCAGCGGTCGGCGGCACCGGTGTGGCAGAAGCAGGCCAGTCGGGCGCGCTCCGCTGGCAGGTTGCCGTCGAACCTTATCGGCCCGCCAGCGACCAGGCCCCGGGACTCGATCTTGTCACCGTCACGGTCAGTCCGGTCGCCGCAAACCGCGTCGTGCTACGCCTGCGCTCGCTGAGGATCAGCCGCTGATTGGAACGACGAACCGACGCACGGCAGGGTTCACGCTTGTCGAATTGCTGGTCACGCTTGCGATCCTGGCGATGATGGCAGGCATGTTGCTCGGCGGGCTGCAGTCGGTCGCCCAATTTTCGCAGCGCACGGCCAGCCGCAGCGCGACCGCCGATGGCATCGCGGCGGCGCAACGCTTGCTGCGCGACCGGATCGAGCAGCTTCGCCCCGTGCCTGAGGCGAATAGCGCAACCGGAACCGTAGACGCGAACGGTGATGAAACCAGTTTCACCTTCCTCGGGCCGCCGCTGGCGCGCGCCGAGCCTGACAGCCTGTGGCGCTACCGGATCACCGTGACAGCAACAGGCGATCTTTTGTTAATGCATGCCAACAGCCTGGACGATCGCTACAGCTTTGCCAGCCGCGCAACCACGGGTTGGCAGCCGGTGACGTTGCTGAGGAATGTACAGACCGTGCGCATCAACTATTTCGGCCCACGGCTGACCGGCGTCGGACGCGGCTGGCAGGTCGGCTGGCTGCGCCGTCCGCAGCCGCCTGCGCTGGTGCGTGTCCGCGTGACCTTCCGCCCCGGCGACCCGCGCACCTGGCCCGATTTGATCGTGCGGCCTCGCGCCTCGGTAAACACGGCCTGCCGGATCGACATCTTGAGCGGTCGGTGCGGAGCGCCGGCATGACGCTCAACGAGCTGCTTAACAGCGATCTCTCGACGATCGGGCGGGAAGCGCGGCGCGGGTTCGACTGGTGGATCGATGAATTGCGCGCGCTGCTTCCCGATCGCATTCGCCGCTGGCAAAGCGGCTCAACGCCGGTGATCGCTTTCGACGGCACCGGCCTTGCCGCCAGCGCGGAAAACCCTCTGACCAGGCCGATCGTGGTCGTCAGTGACACATCGGTGCTCACCCGCGAAATTGTGACGCCCGTCATGTCGCGGGACGATCTGGCCCGGATGCTGGCGCTCAATGCCGAGCGCTATCTCCCGCTACCGGCGAACGCGATACTGCTTGCGACATCAGCGCGCGCTGACCGGCGGGACGATGGGATGATGCTCACCGATGTTGCCGCGCTCCCGATTGCGCGCGCAACTGTCCTTGCCGAAGCGTTGCGCAGGGCGGCGATGGCCCCGCGTGCGGTCCAGATCGGCGATGCCGATGCAACGCCGGATCCACGCTTCGATTTTCTGCCCGCGATGCGCGCGGCGGGGCTGGTCGCGCCCTCGGCATCGAAAGTGCAGAATTGGTGGGCGGTCGTCGCTGCGCTGGCTGTTCTCAATTTTGCGGCGATCATCTGGCGCGATGCCGCCGCCGTCGATCGTCTGCAGGCGTTGACCGATGCGCAGCGTCCCGCCGTCGCGATTGCCCAGCGCATGACCGCGCGGATGCGGCAGGCGGATCTCATCGTCCAGCGTACGGTCGCGCGCCGTCGCCAACAGGGCGCACTCGATGTGCTGGCCGCTACGACCGCGGCGGTTCCCGATGGTGCCTGGGTGCAGCGCTACGCCTGGGACGGTCCGACCTTGCGCCTGACGGGCTACCGTTCGCGCGACGCTGACGTAGCGGCGGAGCTGCGCAAGGTGCCGATGTTTGCTTCGGTGAAAAGCGCGCAAACCGACTCGGTCGCCGAAATCGCGACAGGCCAGCCGTTCGATCTCGTTGCGCAGATCAAGGGGCGTTGACGATGCGCACGCTTTCGGCCCGCGAACGACGGCTTATTGCCCTGCTCATCCTTGCAGCGGTCTGCGCCGCGATTTGGCTGCTGATCGTGTCGCCCATTGTTTCGGGGTTCGCCGAGCGGGACACACGGCGCGCTGCGCTGCTGCAACAATATCAGATGAACCAGCGTATCATCGGCTCGATCCCGCGGCTGCGCCGTCAAGTCGAGCGGCAGCGCGATGACTTGCGCAGTTTTGCGGTTTCAGCAGCGACTCCTGCAGCTGCGGCACTGGCAGTTCAGGAGCGGCTTCAGCGCGTCATCGAAGACGCCGGGGGCGAGGCGCGGGCGCTCGAGGAGGTCACGACGTCGCCCGGCGAGGCGCGTGTGCGGGTCAACGCGCAGATGTCACTGGCGCAGATTGCGACAGTCTTGTCGCGCCTGCAGAACGAGCCCCCTTATGGAACGATCGGATCGCTGAACGTCACTGCCGATCAGGCGGTTATCAGCGGAAAACTTGAACCCATGGAGGTCAGCTTTGAGGTATCGGTTCCCGTTATCCTCGCCGCGCCGCGTTGACGGAACGGTGCTCCCCGCGATGCTGGCCGCGCTGTTGGCCATGGTCTTTGTGTTGCAGCTGTTTCTGGCGCGCGCGGATGAAGACCTTCCGCCGGTGCTCGCCGTGAGCGCGGCGCGATCGAATTTCATCGCGCCATCGGTTGCGCCTGTTGCCGTCCCATCGGGCATTTTTCAGCGGCCGTTGTTTGCGCCGCGTCAGTCGCTTGCCGCCACAGGTGCGGTCGCGGCTCCGCCCCCGCTTGGCGGGGCGGTTGTCGCGGGCACGGCAACGATCCGGCGGCGGACCTTCGCCGTCGTTCGCCGGTCCGATGGATCGGTTGCCAATGTTGCGATCGGCGGCGTTGTCAGCGGGTGGCGGCTGGTCGCGCTGGGGCAGGAGCGGGCGGTGTTCGTCAAGGGCGGCGAACGTCTGCAAATTCCCTATGGCGCGCAACCGACATCCACCGGCGGCGAGGGCGAAGCGCCGACCGAATGACGACTGCGCCGACATCGCGGCGCGGCGAAGACGGCTATACGTTGATCGCCGCCGTTGCTTCGATCCTTTTTTTTGCCGTGATCGCGCTTGGCGTGCTTGCGCTTACGCAGCGGACACAGGTTGCTGCCGAAGCCGATATTGCTGCAGCGCGGGCAAGCGCCGCTGCCGATGCCGGTGTTGCGCTCGGCATCCGCAGCCTGCTCATGACCGATGTGTCGGGGGCCAGCGCCATTGACGGGCGCCCACGGCGGGTGAGTTTCGACGGAGCGACGCTGGCCATTCAGATCACCGACGAGCGCGGCAAGGTGCCGCTCAACCTGCTCGACGATCAGCAACTCACGGCGTTGCTCGAGTTTTCCGGCCTGAGCGGCGATCCGCTTGCGATCGCCCGCGATTCGTTCCTCGACTGGATCGACGATGACGACGAGCCGCGCGCCAACGGAGCCGAATATGACTATTATCAACCGCAAGGGATCCGCCCGCGCAACAGCGGCTTGCTGACCCTGGGCGAGCTTGGCAGGGTTCGTGGGTTTACGACACCTGTCGTTACGCGCATCGCCGCAGTTGCGACGACCGATTTTGGAAACGGTCCTTTCGATACCCGGTTCGCGCTCCCCCAGGCGATCCGCATCATGTATCCCGACGGGGATGCCGCCGTTGCCGAAATCGTTCGGACGCGCGAGGCGGAGGGGCAGACCGCCGCGTTCGAGGGGGTCGACAGTGCAGCATTGATCGGACGTCCGATGACGATCTTGGTCCGCGCCAGCTTTCGCTCTGGAGCGGCAGCCGAACGGCGATGCGTGGTCGAACTGACAGGTGCTCGCGTGCGCCCCTATGTGATCCGGCATTGCCGGTAACCGACCGGCTCATTTCGCGCCAATCCCGTTCAAAGGGTATTAAGGCTTGCCGTATACCTTGCCGATTATGCGCTGATTGATTGCTGCAGAATAATTACAAGTCAATTAGGGTTCGGTTCGGGATGAGAAAAATCTGTGGCTCGAAGGCACCTAAAGTCCGGGGTTGATTACAAAGTCGCAACGAGGAATAATCGCATGCGATCGATCGTTGATGGGGAAATAATGTCCCCGCAATGTGGAAAGGATGATGCGATGGCTTCAATGCCGTTGATCGAATACCCGGCGACGAGTCAGCAGGCCGTTTCGCTCATTGGTTGGGGCGGCGCGATGATGATTGGCGCAGGCTTGTGGGCGACACTCGGATTTTTAATTCTCTGAATTTCCAGGCCCCGGCCGCAGCTGAAAGACCAAAACGCGACGCTCATGTGCGCGTCAATATCCCTTGGCGAAGATCACGACGGGAACCGTCCGCATCAAGATCGAAAGGTCAAAAGCCAGCGACTTGTTGCGCACATAATAACAATCGATGCTCACCCGCCGCCGATAGCTCACGTTGTTGCGGCCACTGACCTGCCACAGCCCCGTCAGACCGGGGCGAACCTTGCAATATTCATCAAAGTAACGACCGTAGCGCGGGACTTCGGAGCGGACGATCGGGCGCGGGCCAACGAGGCTCATCTCGCCGCGCAGCACGTTGATCAATTGCGGAAATTCGTCGAGGCTCAGCTTGCGGACGATCTTGCCCATGCGCGTAATCCGCGGATCGTCGCGCAACTTGTGATCGCGCGCCCATTCGGCGCGTGCTTCGCTCGAGCTCGCCAAATGGCGCTGCAGTGCCAGATCGGCATCGCGACACATCGTGCGGAACTTGATGCACGGAAATACGCGACCACCGCGACCAATGCGCTGCTGAACGAAAAACAGCGAGCCGGGGCTGTCGATCTTCATGAGCAACGCCAGGACAGCAAGAAATGGAAATGCGATAATCAGGATCGCCAAAGCGCCGAGGATATCGATCACGCGACCCACCGGAGCGTTGTCGCCAAATGTGTCGACCGGCGCCCGATACATGCTTGTCCAAGTCCGGCCCAGACCCCATTCATCGCGCGCCGCAACCGGCGCACGGTCCGAGACATCGAGGTCGTTTGCCGTTTCGATACGGCTTTTTGCGTGCCCGAACGTCATGCGGCCCCCATTTACATCGCTACGATTCCCCTTCGGAGAACCGTTAGGGGGGCCTTAACGACGCTCTATGTCGGGTAAGTGACAATCCGCCCTTCGCAGGTGCAAAATCTAACGTTTCGTCTCTTTTTGGGATCGAGTAGCCGCAGCAATAACCGCCGTCTCAGTTGCTTGGCGAGTTTCCTGCCCTTTTTGAAAACGGTGGATAAATGCGCGGTCAGTTCGCTCAGCACTTTCAACACGAAAATGCTGCGTTGCAGTATCAAAAATACCGCTCACCCACACGCACGGTATCTCCAGGCCGGATCGCCAGGCTGCCCGTGAGCGCATAGGCTTTCTCCGCCGTGTCTTTTTCGTGCCGGACAAAAAGAACTTTCCGGTTCGCGCGATACGTAAAGCCGCCCGCCTTGGCGATAAGTGCAAAGGCGCTCAGCCCCTCGACGAACGGAAATTCACCGGGTCGCGCAACTTCGCCGAGGACATACACCGGCCGATAATTGAGCACTTCTACCGAAACACGCGGGTTGCGGACATAGGCCTCGCCAAGTCGGGCCGTAATTTCATTGCCCAGTTCCAGCGTGGATTTGTCACCGGCAACCACATTGCCAAGCAGCGGATATGCGATCGCTCCGCCACCATCGAGCGCAAATTCGCCCGTAAGCGCTGGCTCGCCAAACACGGTGATGCGCAGGCGATCGCCAGTCCCCAATTTGTAAATCGAACTCGGCATCGGCGGTGCGAGATCGGGCAGCGTCGTGCACGCCGCGCACAGCATGAGCAGGGCGAGCATGATAAAGCGTAACATTGCTGGCTCCGCACCCAAGTGGCCCTGTCGGGCATTCGCTTTGCCCCAGCTGTCAGATTAGTGCAACTCAAGAGGCGCACAGCACTGGTGCCCGGCCTTGTAAAAATGGATATGGCGATCTCCCCATGCCACGTGTCATTGCCTTTGTGTCCGCCGTTGCTGGGCTTGCGGCATCGACTGCGGCGCAGGCGCAGAACGTGGTGGTGCAGCCAGCCCTGGCCGTGGACCGCGCCGAGGATCGCGAACGCGCGCTGACGTGCCTCGCCACCGCGATTGCCTATGAGGCTGCGTTCGAACCACAGGCAGGGCAGCAAGCCGTTGCCGAGGTTATCCTCAATCGGCTGCGGCATCCCGCTTATCCCAAGACGGTCTGCGGCGTCGTCTATGCAGGCGCGCAGCGGCGCACCGGATGCCAGTTCAGCTTCACGTGCGACGGGTCGCTGAAGCGCACGATGTCGGCGGGCGTGATGGCGGCGGTGCGCACGGTCGCGACGGCGGCGCTCGACGGGCAGGCGGCTTCGCAAGTCAGCGGGGCCACGCATTATCACGCCGATTATGTGTCGCCCTATTGGGCACCGAGCCTGGTGCGCGTTGCGAAGATCGGCGCCCATATCTTTTATCGGATGCCCGGCACGCGCGATCAGGGCAGCGCACTACCGCGCTACCTCGCGCCGGACGGGGCGACGACAGCGGCGCAATCAGGGGCCACGGGACCGATCGCTCCGGCCGCACCGCCCAAACCGACCGTCTTCGCGCCATGGGGACTGTTGCCAACGGTGCATCCGCAGGGCCAATGACCCCCAGCCGGGTTCGAGCATCATGACTTTAGATTGATCAAATCAATAAGTCTTCGTCGGCCCGGGCTTGACCCGGGCCAAGGCTTCTTCTCGCCGCAGCTCACAGAAGGAAAGCCAAGCCCCGGATCAAGTCCGGGGCGACGATCAAGGGATGATCAGCTTAAAGTCATTCCGATTTACGGAATCCGCCCTTCGGTCCTGAAGGGCTCGAGCGTGCGCAGCTTGGCGCGCAACTCTTCGGTGATTGCCCGACCATCGTCAGGCGTGCGGACAATCTGGGGCTTGATCAAAATGATCAGTTCGCTGCGCCGCTGTGCGTCGGTCTTGCGGCCAAATAGCGCGCCAAGAATGGGAATGCGCGAGAGCACAGGCAAACCAGTGCTGCCCGTGCTGCGCGTTTCGCTGAACAGTCCGCCAAGGCCGAGCACCTGGCCATCCTGCACGGCGACTGTCGTTGCGATGCGGCGTGTCGCGATGGTCGGCGAGTCGATGCCCTCAGAGGTCGCGCTGCTCACGCTACTGACTTCCTGCGAAATATCGAGCAATACAAGGCCGCCGGCGTTGACGCGTGGGGTGACGCGCAGGATAACGCCGGTATCGCGATATTCGATCGAATTCACAACATTAGCGTTGCCGTCGATCGCCTGTTGTGCCTGCGTCTGGATCGGCACCTGATCGCCGACCTGAAGCGCCGCCGTCTGGTTGTTGAGCACGAGAATCTTGGGTGCCGAAATGACTTTGATGTTGGTCCGGCTTTCCAGCGCGCGCAGCGTCGCGTTGATGTCGCTGGTCCGCAGGAAATACGCAAAGCCCGTGCCGCTGGCGACCGCGGGAATGGGCAATCCCGCGCCCGATGAAAAGCTGCTGTTGCCCTGAATGAAGCTCCAGTCGACCCCGTAGCTGAGATCGCCATTGAGGCCGACTTCGGTGATCGCGGCTTCGATCAGCACCTGCGTCGGCGGAATGTCGAGCTTGCGCATCGCGTCTTCGACCACCGCAAAATCGCGCGGCGTGCCAAACACGATCACGGCATTGTTGACCTCATCAGCCGAAATACGCCCGGTGAAGCTGCTCGCCGCCGGTCCGCCTGGTCCGGCGGGCCCATCGCGTGGCGGTCCGCCCGGCGGTCCCTGTGGAGCAGTGGGCGCAGGCCGCGGCGCGTTCTGCGTGGTATTGAGCGCGTTTTGCGCCGCGAGCGGATCGTTAGTCTCGCCAGCATCACCGCCGCCGCCTCCGAAAGCTGCGTTCAGCGTCCGCGCCAGATCGCGCGCGCGGCCATTTTGCACGCGATAGACGAACAGCTTGGCCTCGTTGCTCTCGCCCTCGCGGTCGAGCACCTCGACCCAGCGGCGAACGTCTTCGAGATACTGGCGCTGCGCGCTGATCGCCATGATCCCGTTGAGCCGCTCCATCTGGATCAGGCGCACCAGCCCGCGCGTCGGCGAATCGGGGGCATTGATGAGCTTTTCGAGTTCGGGAACGATGAGCCGACTGTCGGTGCGCTGCGGGATCAGCAAAGCGAACGACATGTTGCGCAGCCAGTTGACGTCGAACTGCTTGATCAGGTCGCGCGCGCTCTGGCGTTGCCCCGTGGTCCCAGCGATCGTGATGGCGTTGCGCGTCGGGTCGGTTGCCGTCACCACCCCGGGAAGAACCGAGTCGAGCAGCTTTTTCAGTTCGTCGGCATTGATGAACTGCAATTGGATGAGTTCGGTGCTGAAGCCGATCGCGCCGGGGGTTGTCGGCCCTTGCGCTTGTGCTGCCGAAACCGGTTGAATGAGATAGCCCGATGCGGCCGGGGTCAATGCTAGCCCCGCATTTTTGAGCGCCGTTTCAAACAGGCCAAGCAGCGACTGGCGTGCGACGCGGCCTGGCGTCACGAACGTGACCTGCGCCGTCGTTCCGGGCGCTATCGTGTAACCGATCCCCAGCGCATCGCCCAGCACCGAGCGCGCAACGATTGCGACATCGGCGGCCGGAAAGTTGAACGCGATGTCGCCACCGCGCGGCGGCGCTTGCGTGATCTGTGGAGCCGGGGGGACGGGTGCCTCGCCACCGACGATCGTCGTGCGCACGTCGGTCGCGGCAGCTGCCTGCTCTACCAGCGGGCTCGGTTTTGGAACGGCGATCGGCACCCGGGCTTGCTGAGCCGCGCAGCCAGCAATCGATAGCGCCAGCGCGGCCAGCGCGATCCTCGAACGGCAAAGGGGGAGGGCGATCAGGATGAGCATGCTTTCTGTTTGGCGGCACTGGCCGTCGAGTGAACTGCGCGTCGCGCGCCCGCGTTCGGAAAAGTCAGCCGTCGGGACCTTACCAGTTGCCGATGTCCTTTGCTTCGCCGCTGCCGCCGGGCGCATTGTCGGAACCGAGGCTGAAGACGTCAACTTCGCCGTGATCGCCCGGCGCTTTCATCTGATAGGGATTGCGCCACGGATCGACGAGCGCGCCGGGTTCGGGGAGATAGGGGCCGTTCCAGAACGGCGCGGACGGCGGCGCCTTCATCAGCGCCTGCAGGCCTTCGTCCCGTGAGGGGTAGCTGCCGACGTCGAGCTTGTAGAGGTTCAAAGCCGCGACGATATTTTTCGATTGCACTTGCGCGGCCTGCGTTTTGGAACTGCCGAGATAGCGGAGCACCTGCGGGCCGACCACCGCTGCCAGCAGTCCCAGAATCGCGAGCACGACGAGGAGTTCGAGCAGCGTGAACCCCGTTTTCGATCGGCCGCGCGCGCCACAATCAGGGCGGCCAATGATGCGACTGCGGCGGTAGTTCCCGGTCATCAACCCGCTCCAGAATCGTTAAGGCACATGACGTATGCCCAAGGCAAAGCGTCTACCGCGATACGTTGCTACGCGACTAGAGGCGATATGCTACAGTTCCGTGGCGCAATTCAGCGGTTCGCCTTGCGACCATAGTCGGGCGGTCGCTAGCAAAAAAAGGGCAGGGACCGCACTGCGGTCCCTGCCCCTGTAATCTTCCACGCTCGCGCCTGATGACGCGACGATGGTCTTTAGCTGACTTAAATGTAGTCGATGAACGACCCAGTCGCACCGTCGCTCACGATGCTGAAGCCGGCCGCGTTGAACGTGCCCTGCAGCGCGACCGAGAACGCGGCCTGCGCACCGGCACCATCGGCGTCGATGGCGAGCAGGCCGGTGGCCTGATCGAACGCGATGGTTGCGGTCGCTGCGTTGAGGTTGGTGAAATAGATACGATCGCCGCCACCGAAATCGGTGATCGTGTCGCCGGTCAGATTGGCACGGGTATCCTTGAAGATGTCGATGCCAGCGCCGCCGGTCAGCGTGTCGAGCCCGGTGCCGCCGCTGATCGTGTCGTTGCCCGCGCCACCGTCGAGCGTATCGATGCCGACATTGCCGAGGATCGTGTCGTTTCCGGCGGTGCCGATGTAGCTGTCATCGAAGCTGGTGCCGAAGATGCGCTGGATGTTGATCAGTTCGACGCCCGTCAGGTCGAGGCTGCCGCCTGCCAGGTTTCCGGTCACCGAAACATTGGCAAACGTGCCACCGTTGACGAATTCGACGCCCGCAACCGAGTTGAGCGAAAGCGTTCCGCTCGACGCGGCGAGGATCGTGTCGATCCCGGCCCCGCCATCGAAATCATTGCCCCGTCCGCCGCGCGCGAGGAAGGTGTCGTTGCCGGCATCGCCGAAGAGGAAGTCATCGCCGCTGGCTACGATCGTGTCGTCGCCGTCGCCGCCATTGACGGTGTCAAAGCCGACGCCGCCATCGAGGAAATCGAAATCTGCGCCGCCATTGATCGTGTCGTCACCCGAACCGCCGAAGATGCGGTCGTCGCCGGTGCCGCCGGTGATCGTGTCGCTGCCGCTTGCGCCGGTGTTAATATTGGCGTTCGACCCGTAGATCGTATCGTTGCCGTCATTGCCGTTGATCGAAGCGATTTCGAAATCGCCGACCGCGATCGGGCGCAGATCGATGGTGTTGGCGTTTGCAGTGCCCGCGATCGTGACGTTGCTCAATCCGCCCGAGGTAATCGCCTCGATGCCCACGAAGCCGCCGGTGTCGATGAGAATGACAGCGTCGTCAGCAATCGCCGCGATGGTATCGAAGCCCTGTCCGCCGAAATAGGTGTTCAGCGACGTCTTGGTCGAAACGAGGAACGTGTCATCACCCAAGCCGCCGTTCAAAATGTTGTTGCCGCCACCGCCGTCGATCGTGTCGATGCCGTCGCCACCGACGAGACGGTCGTTGCCCGCACCACCATTGATCACGTCGTCGCCAATGCTGCCGATGATCGTGTCGTCACCCAGATCGCCGTTGATCGAAGCAATTCCGTCGAGCGCGACATTGGTGAAGTCGAAATAGTCGCTGTCGGCCTGGCCGAGGATGACGGTGGTGAAGTCCCCCGAAATCGACTGCACGTTGGCAAGGCTCTGGAGACGGATCCGGACCAATTCCCCCTCAGCAACGATGGCGTTCGTGCCGGTGCCGCCATTGTAGCGCGTAAAGCCGTTGGCCACGCGCACGACGAACGTGTCATCGCCGCCACCGCCGTTGAGAATGTCGAAGCCGCCGCCGCCGCTGATGACGTCATTACCGGCCGATCCGGTGATCCGGTCGCTGCCAGTGCCGCCCTGGATTTCGGCGATGTTAATCAGCGTCGTGTTGGTGAAATCGAGCGTCGCGCCCGCTCCGACGGCGCGGATGACCGCGTCGCCGAAGAGGCCGCCGTCAATCGTTTCGATGCTCGAAAACGACGACATGCCGATCACGGCTGCACCGACGGTCACGGTAATGCTGTCGGTGCCAACACCGCCTGCAAAGCTGTCAAAGCCCGAGCTCGCGCCGATCAGGAAGTTGTCGTTCCCGGCGCCGCCGCTCAGGATGTCGTTGCCGGTGCCGCCGTCGATGGTGTCGTTCCCGGCGTTACCGGTGAGCGTGTCGATGCCGCCCGCGCCGTTGATGACATAATCGTTGCCGTCGGCTGGCGCGGCGAAGGTGTCGTTTCCGTTGCCGAGATTGACTGTGATCGTGGCCATGTTTGATCCCCTGATTTGCGTGAAAAAGCACGATTCGAGCTTGCACTCTTGGCGCGGCGGGTATCGGCGGTCTGTGACAGCATGATTACTTGCTGTTAATAAATCGTCGTGGCGTGTTCGCCGGTCCGCACCGTCATCCGCTATTCATTCCGTCACGAGTCCGCTAAGGGCCGCGCGCCATGCTGACCCATCTCGACCGTCTCGAAGCCGAATCGATCCACATCATGCGTGAGGTGGTGGCGGAGGCCACGAACCCCGTCATGCTGTATAGTGTGGGCAAGGATTCGGCCGTGATGCTCCACCTTGCCCGCAAGGCTTTTTACCCGGCCCCACCGCCGTTCCCGCTGCTTCACGTCGATACGACTTGGAAGTTCCAGGCCATGTATGCGCTGCGCGAGCAGGCGGCGCGCGACGCGGGGATGGAGCTTCTGGTGTGGCGCAACCCCGAGGCCGAAGCGCGCGGCATCAATCCGTTCGATCACGGTCCGCTGCATACCGACATGTGGAAAACGCAGGGACTCAAGCAGGCGCTTGATCATTACGGCTTTGACGCTGCTTTCGGCGGCGCACGCCGTGACGAGGAAAAGAGCCGCGCCAAGGAGCGCATCTTCTCTTTCCGCACCGCCTCCCACGGCTGGGACCCCAAGACGCAGCGTCCCGAGGTCTGGAGCCTTTACAACGCGCGCAAGAACAAGGGCGAGAGCATCCGCGTCTTTCCGATATCGAACTGGACCGAACTCGACATTTGGCAATACATCCGCCTGAACACCATCGCGATCGTTCCACTCTATTTTTCTGCACTTCGCCCGACTTTCGAATATGAAGGCGGGTTGTTCATGGCCGACGATGTCGATCGGCTGACACGCGTGATGGGACGGCCTCCCGAGCTGACGGAACGCTCGATCCGGTTTCGCACGCTCGGCTGCTTTCCGCTCACGGGCGCGGTCGAGAGCACTGCCGCGACGCTCAACGAGGTTATCCAGGAAATGCTGCTGACCACGACATCGGAACGCCAGGGCCGCGTGATCGACAAGGATGCGGGGAACGCCAGCATGGAGAAGAAGAAGCAGGAAGGGTATTTCTGATGAGCGACCCGCTCTACCAGACCGATGCGCTTATCGCTGACGATATCGAAGCCTATCTCGCGGCCCACGAACGAAAGAGCCTGCTGCGCTTCATTACCTGCGGATCGGTCGATGACGGCAAATCGACGCTGATCGGTCGGCTGCTTTACGATTCGAAGATGATCTTCGAAGACCAGCTCGAAGCGCTGCAGGCCGACAGCAAGCGCGTCGGCACGCAGGGGCAGGAGATCGATTTCGCGCTCCTCGTCGATGGCCTCGCCGCTGAGCGCGAGCAGGGCATCACGATCGACGTCGCCTATCGCTTTTTCGCGACCGAAAAGCGCAAGTTTATCGTCGCCGACTGCCCGGGACATGAGCAATACACGCGCAATATGGTGACAGGCGCATCGACGGCGGATTGCGCGGTGATCCTGATCGATGCGCGCAAGGGCGTTCTCACGCAGACGCGTCGGCACAGCTATTTGGCGCAACTCATCGGCATCCCATCGATCGTTCTTGCGGTCAACAAGATGGATTTGGTCGATTATGATCAGGCGGTGTTCGACGCGATTGTGGCCAATTATCGCGCTTTTGCCGAAGGGATCGGCATCAAGGACTTCACCGCGCTCCCGATCTCGGGCTTCAAAGGCGACAACATAACGGGTCCGTCGCCACACACGCCGTGGTATACCGGACCGGCGCTGCTGCCGCATCTCGAGCACCTGGCCCTGGATACCGAGACAGCAGTGGCGCGGCCGTTCCGGCTTCCGGTGCAATGGGTGAACCGCCCCGATCTCGATTTTCGCGGCTTTGCCGGGCAGGTCGCGAGCGGCGCGATCGCGCCGGGCGATGCGGTGCGCGTGCTGCCCTCGGGGCGGACGACAACCTTGACGCGCATCGTTTCGTTCGACGGCGATCAGGACCGGGCGGTCGCCGGGCAATCGGTGACGCTGACGTTTGCCGATGAGGTCGATTGCTCGCGCGGCGATGTGATCGCTGCGGCCGATGCACCGCCGCAGGTCGCTGACCGTTTCGAGGCTACGATCGTCTGGATGGCGGACGCAGCGCTGATTCCGGGACGCGGCTACTGGATGAAACTGGCCACGCAGACCGTGTCGGCAATCGTACAAGCGCCGAAATATGCGTTTAACGTCAACACGATGGAGCATGTTGCCGTCAAAACGCTCGAGCTCAATGCGATCGGCGTCGCGGAAGTCGCAACCGACAAGCCGATCGTGTTCGAACCCTACGCCGAAAGCCGCGCGCTGGGCGGCTTCATTCTGATCGACAAGGTCACCAACGCCACCGTTGCGGCCGGCATGCTCCATTTCAGCTTGCGGCGGGCGCAGAACGTTCACTGGCAAGCGCTTGATATCAGTCGCGAAGCACACGCCGGGCTTAAGAATCAGCGGCCCGCCGTGCTGTGGTTCACCGGGCTTTCGGGCGCGGGTAAATCGACGATCGCCAATCTCGTCGAGAAAAAGCTGTTCCGGATGAACCGGCACACTTTCTTGCTCGATGGTGACAATGTGCGCCACGGCCTCAATCGCGATCTCGGCTTCACCGAGGCCGACCGGATTGAGAACATCCGCCGCGTTGGCGAAGTCGCCAAGCTGATGGCCGATGCCGGACTGATCGTGATCACCGCCTTCATCAGCCCGTTCCGTGCCGAGCGCGAGATGGTGCGCGCGATGATGGCCGAAGGCGAATTCCTCGAAATCCATATCGATACGCCGCTCGCCGAAGCCGAAGCGCGTGACGTGAAGGGCCTGTATCGCAAGGCGCGCGCGGGCGAGCTCAAGAACTTCACTGGTATCGATAGTCCCTATGAGCCGCCGACCGATCCCGAAATCCGGATCGACACGACGCAGCTGACGCCCGACGCGGCGGCGGAACTGATCGTGGAACGGCTGATCGGATGACTGACGCCGAACTCGCTGAAGCGATCGCCACCGAAGCGGGCGCGCTCCTGCTCGATCTCCGTGCCAAGGGCGGCGACGGGGCGGCGGGCGATGCGCAGGCAAACACACTTATCCTCGCGCGCCTTGCCGCCGCACGGCCCGAGGATGCCGTCCTGTCCGAAGAACGGACATGCGACGGTGCCCGGCTTGTGGCGTCGCGTGTCTGGATCGTCGATCCGCTCGACGGCACGCGCGAATTCGGCGAGGGGCGTGACGATTGGGCGGTTCATATAGGGCTGGCGATTGACGGCGTCGCGACGCTCGGTGCGGTGGCGCTTCCGGGTCTGGACCTTACTCTGTCGTCGCAAAACCCGCCACCGCTTCGACCTGCCAATGCACCGCTCCGGATGCTCGTCAGCCGTACGCGGCCCGCCGCCGAAGCGCTGGCGATTGCGACGTTCCTGAATGCCGATCTCGTGCCGATGGGATCGGCGGGAGCCAAGGCGATGGCGGTCGTGCGCGGCGAGGCCGACATTTATCTCCATTCGGGCGGGCAATATGAGTGGGACAATTGCGCGCCGGTCGCCGTCGCCGTGGCGGCGGGGCTGCATTGCTCGCGGATCGACGGCGCGCCGCTCGTCTATAATTGCGAAAACCCCTATCTCCCCGATCTGCTGATCTGCCGTCCCGAACTCGCGGCAAAGGTCTTGCGCCAGCTTTCCGAAAGCGCATCGTCGCAGCAATTGTCGTAACGCCGTTTCGGTTCTAGACGCAGGCCATGGACCGTATTCTTATCCGCGGCGGCAACAAACTGTCGGGCCGCCTGCACATTTCCGGAGCCAAGAACGCCGCGCTGACGCTGATGCCGTGCGCGCTGCTGACCGATGAGCCGCTCACGCTGCGCAACCTCCCGCGCCTCGCCGATGTCGACAGTTTCGGCCATCTGCTCAATCAGCTCGGCGTCTCGACCACGGTTGAAGGCGCGCGCCCCGAAGAATTCGGCCGCGTAATGACGCTGCGCGCCAACCGCGTCACGTCCACCACCGCGCCGTATGACATCGTGCGCAAGATGCGCGCCTCGATCCTCGTGCTGGGCCCATTGCTCGCGCGGCGCGGCACCGCCACAGTCTCGCTGCCCGGCGGCTGTGCGATCGGCAATCGCCCGATCGATCTCCACCTGAAGGCGCTCGACGCATTTGGTGCCGAAATCGAAATCGCGAGCGGCTATGTGAAGGCGACTGCGCCGAACAAGCGCCTCCCCGGCGGCACCGTGCGCTTCCCGATGGTCTCCGTTGGCGCAACCGAAAATGCCGTGATGGCCGCCGTGCTCGCGGCCGGAACCTGCGTGATCGAAAACGCCGCGCGCGAGCCCGAGATCGTCGATCTGTGCAACTGCCTCGTCGCGATGGGCGCGTCGATCGACGGGATCGGCAGCGAAACGCTGACGATCGAAGGCCGCGAGCGGCTGCACGGCGCGACCTATGCCGTGATGCCCGACCGGATCGAGGCCGGCAGCTATGCCTGCGCAGCCGCGATTACCGGCGGCGACGTCGAGCTGATCGGCACTGATGCGAGCGAAATGGGTGCGACGATCGGCGCGCTGACCGAAGCGGGTGTCGAGGTCACGACGACCAAGGACACGATGCGCGTCAAGGCGAACGGCCACATGGCCCCGCTCACGCTCTCGACCGCGCCCTATCCGGGCTTTGCGACCGATATGCAGGCGCAATTCATGGCGATGCTCTGCATGGCCGATGGCGCAAGCGTGCTCACCGAAACGATCTTCGAAAACCGCTACATGCACGTGCCCGAGCTCGCGCGCATGGGGGCGGACATCGCCGTGCGCGGGCGATCGGCGGTCGTGCGCGGTGTGCCCGCCCTCAACGGCGCGCCGGTGATGGCGACGGACCTGCGCGCGTCAATGTCGCTCATCATCGCCGGGCTCGCCGCGCAGGGCGAGACGGTGGTGCAGCGTGTCTATCATCTCGATCGCGGCTATGAGCGGCTCGAGGAAAAGCTTCAGGCGGTCGGCGCGGACATCGAGCGGGTGAGCGACGGATAACGCAGGCGACGCCGCCGCGCCGCGCCGCCGATCAGGCCGAAGCCCGCGATCATCATCGCCCAGCTTGTCGGCTCGGGCACTGCACCGGTCACTGCGGCAGTCACCGAAATCGTATCATAGCTGACTTCGCCATTGCCCCGAATGGCCACGCCGCCACTGGCTCCGCGATTGAGGCCGGTCGCGGTCAGGCTCGCCAGCGCAGTGGTCCCGTCCGAATCAAACACCGTGCCGATGATGTTGGGACCGAACGCGACACTGGCGAGTTACCATTTGTCCGCGTCAAACGTGAAACTGCGCGAAACGGTTTCGGTGAAATTGACGTAAAAGTCGTTGTTTTGAAATGCGATCGTGTTGAAATAGGTGTGGATGTAAAGCGAACTCGCGCCCGTGCTGTCGGCGCCAAATCCCAGAATGAGCGAACCGAACTTTTCCCCGGTCGTCCGGAACCAGACCGACAGAGTCGATCCCGAACCCAACGCCGCCGCCGGATCGGTGCGATACTGCCAGTTCCCGCCACCATCGGACACGCCGATCGCGCCGTCATGCGCGCCGCTGGCGCCGAACAGCGGGATCGGGGTGCCCGGAAAGCCGCCATCGCCCGCATCGTTCCAAGGAGCCTGGAAACGGCCCGACTCAAAATCTTCGATCACGGCGGCGTGGACGCTGCCGACGTTCAGCGCCGTGAGGCTGGCGATGGCCAACAATGCTGAGGCTTTAAGAATGCGAATCATGGCTTGGCTCCTGTTGGTTTGCACCATGGTCACCAACTATTTCATGGTGATGGCAATTAGGGTCTTATTTCGGGCATCATCCCCGTCGGACGGAACATTGCGCATGAACGAGACCGATTTCCTGGCGCTGCTCCGCCCGCTGGCGACCCATCCCGCCGCGCGTGGTCTGCGCGATGATGCAGCCGTGCTCGGCGATCTCGTGGTCACGCATGACATGCTCGTCGAAGGCGTGCATTTCCGCGCTGCCGACGCCGCGAACGACGTCGCGTGGAAGCTTATTGCGGTGAACCTGTCGGACTTGGCGGCCAAAGGTGCAGTGCCGGTTGGCGTGCTTCTCGGCTACACTTTAGGCGAAGACACCTGGGATGCAGCGTTTGTGCGCGGTCTTGAAGACGTGCTGTCTGCGTTCGACGTGCCGCTGCTCGGCGGCGATACGGTCAGGGGACCGCGCGTGCTTTCGCTTACTGCGCTCGGGCGCAGTGTGCATGCGCCGTCGCGGAGTGGGGCACGGGCGGGCGATGCGCTCTGGGTTACGGGGGTGATTGGGCGTACAGGTCTGGGGCTGCAACGTCTCGGGGAGAACCGCAGTCAGGACTTGGGGGATGAAGCGTACATCAGTGCCTATCTTCGCCCTACGCCGCGTCTCGCGGAGGGGCAGGCGCTGGCCCCGCTGGTTACCGCCATGATGGATGTGTCGGACGGTCTGCTTATCGATGCGCAGCGCATGGCCGACGCTTCCGAGGTGGCGCTATTCATCGATCTCGATGCCGTTCCGCATGTCGGCGAGCGGATGGCGGCGATGACGGCGGGCGACGATTACGAGCTGCTCTTCGCTCTACCGCCGGACGTCATTCCGCCCGTCGCCGCGACCCGCATCGGCGCTTTCGCCGACGGGCAGGGGCTGATGCTGCGTGACGCGAATGGCTCAGTCGCGCTGCCCACACGGCTCGGCTGGCTCCACCTATAGGCTTGCAATTTCGCGCATCGGCTCTCTATAGCCCCGCTCCACAGGGAGAGCCCGCTTGTCGGGCCGATTGCAAACACAAGGGGATAGCCTTCAAATGAACCTCGTCCTGATCGCCATCGCGTGCGGTTTCATCGCCGTGCTCTACGGTATCGTCACCAGCCAGCAGGTGCTGCGCGCGCCCGCCGGAAACGCCAAGATGCAGGAGATCGCCGCCGCGATCCAGGAAGGGGCACAAGCCTATCTCAACCGGCAATATACCGCGATCGGCGTCGTCGGCGTCGTGATCGCGCTGCTCGTCGGCTACTTCCTCGGCATCCCCTCGGCGGTCGGGTTCGTGCTCGGCGCGGTGCTCTCGGGCGCAACAGGGTTCATCGGCATGAACATCTCGGTGCGCGCCAACGTCCGCACCGCCGAGGCCGCGTCGCTTGGGCTTCAACAGGGGCTCACGATGGCGTTCCGCGCGGGTGCGATCACCGGCATGCTCGTCGCGGGCCTCGCGCTGCTCGCGATCGCTGGTTTCTTTTACTACCTCGTCGAGATCGGCGGGAATGCGCCCAGCAGCCGCGCCGTGATCGACGCGCTCATCGCGCTCGCGTTTGGCGCCTCGCTCATCTCGATCTTTGCGCGTCTCGGTGGTGGCATCTTCACCAAAGCGGCCGACGTCGGCGCCGATCTCGTCGGCAAGGTCGAGGCCGGAATCCCCGAAGATGATCCCCGCAACCCCGCGGTCATCGCTGATAACGTCGGCGACAATGTCGGCGATTGCGCCGGCATGGCCGCCGATCTGTTCGAGACCTATGTCGTGACCATCGGCGCGACGATGGTGCTCATCGCGCTCCTCGTGAAGGACGCAGGCGACATGCTGCTCCCGCTCATGAGCTTGCCGCTGCTCATCGGCGGCGTCTGCATCATCACCTCGATCATCGGCACCTATTTCGTGCGCCTCGGCGGCGGGACGAACATCATGGGCGCGATGTACAAGGGCTTCCTCGTCACTGCGCTGCTCTCGATCCCGGCAATCTGGTTCGCCACCGATTATGCGCTCGGCGGCATGGAAACCAGCGTCGGCGGCTTCATCGGCCGCGAACTCTTTTACTGTTCGCTTGTCGGCCTGCTGATCACCGGGCTGATCGTGTGGATCACCGAATATTACACCGGCACAAACTATCGCCCGGTGCGCAGCATCGCCAAGGCCTCCGAAACCGGTCACGGCACCAACGTCATCCAGGGCCTCGCGATCAGCCTCGAATCGACCGCGCTGCCCACGCTCGTGATCTGTGCGGGCATCATCGGAGCCTATCTCATCGCGGGCCTGATCGGCATTGCCTTCGCAGCGACTGCGATGCTTGCACTTGCGGGCATGGTCGTCGCGCTCGACGCTTACGGCCCGGTCACCGATAACGCTGGCGGCATCGCCGAGATGGCGGGGCTGCCCGACGACGTCCGCCAGAAGACCGACGCGCTCGACGCGGTCGGCAACACGACCAAGGCGGTCACCAAGGGCTATGCGATCGGCTCGGCGGGGCTTGCAGCACTCGTGCTGTTCGCCAGCTACACCGCCGATCTGCGCGCCTATTTCCCCAACCTTACGGTGAACTTCAGCCTTGAGAATCCATACGTCATCGTCGGGCTGCTGCTCGGCGCGTTGCTGCCCTATCTCTTCGGTGCGATGGGCATGACCGCGGTCGGTCGCGCGGCGGGCGACGTCGTGAAAGACGTGCGCGCGCAGTTCGCTGAAAACAAGGGGATCATGGCGGGCACCTCGAAGCCCGATTACGCCCGCACCGTCGATCTCGTCACCAAAGCGGCGATCAAGGAAATGATTGTCCCCTCGCTGCTCCCGGTGCTCGCGCCGATCGTCGTTTACTTCGTGATCACGGCAGTTGCCGGGCAGGCCGAAGGCTTCGCCGCGCTCGGCGCGCTGTTACTCGGCGTGATCGTCAGCGGCCTGTTCGTCGCGATCTCGATGACGTCGGGCGGCGGCGCTTGGGACAATGCCAAGAAATACATCGAGGATGGCCATCACGGCGGCAAGGGCAGCGAGGCGCACAAGGCCGCCGTCACCGGCGATACCGTAGGCGATCCTTACAAGGACACGGCGGGCCCGGCGGTAAACCCGATGATCAAGATCACCAACATCGTCGCGCTGCTGCTGCTGGCGGCGCTGGCGCACGGCTGAGTCCGGCAGGGGACGTGCCGTCCCCTGACTTTGACCGGCCCGGCCGGACTCGGCTTGCCGAGGGCCGACGACGTGGCTTTGCCACGGCGCGCTTCCCTTCGCGCGCGGCTTTCGCTAAGGGGCTGCAACTTTTGTGACACACCGAATTTGAAAAGGGCTGCATGGCCAAGGAAGAACTTCTCGAAATGCGTGGGCAGGTGGTCGAACTGCTGCCCAATGCGATGTTCCGCGTGAAGCTTGAAAACGATCACGAAGTGCTCGGCCATACGGCTGGCAAGATGCGCAAAAACCGCATCCGCGTGCTCACTGGCGACGAAGTGCTCGTCGAACTCACGCCCTACGACCTGACCAAGGGCCGGATCACATACAGGTTCAAGTGACGCGCATCCGCGCGGGTCGGTTCACATGACGCGGCTCGTGCTCGCGTCCGCGTCGCCGCGTCGGCGCGATCTGCTGGCGCGGATCGGGATCGTGCCGGATGTGATCGATCCCGCCGATATCGACGAAAGCGCGCTGCCCGGCGAACTGCCACGGCTACATGTCGCGCGTCTGGCCAACGCCAAGGCGCACGCCGTCGCCGCGCGCCATCCCGACAGTTTGGTGCTCGCTGCCGATACCGTGGTTGCGGTCGGGCGGCGCATCCTGCCCAAGGCCGAGGACGAAGCGAATGCCCGCATGTGCCTGTCGCTGCTCTCGGGCCGCCGCCACCATGTGCTGACCGCCGTCACGGCGCGACGCGGCGAAACGGTGCGCAGCCGCGTCGTCGATACGATCGTGACGTTCAAACCGCTGACGGCTGCCGAGATCGACGCCTATCTGGCGACTGACGAATGGCGCGGCAAAGCGGGCGGCTACGCGATCCAGGGGCGTGCCGAAGCCTTTGTCCGCTTTTTGTCGGGCAGTCATTCGGGTGTCATCGGCCTGCCCTTGTTCGAGACGCGCAATCTGCTCATGAGCTTCGGTCATGGCTGAATGGATTTATGAACGCGGGATCGGCGAAGAGCGTGCAGCGCTCGTCGAGGACGGAGCGATCATCGAGGCGCACATCATTTCCGACGATGTCGGGCTGCGCGCGGGAAGCGTGGTCGCCGGACGACTAATCGCGCGCCACGGCATCGTGCGAACTGGAAGCGGCGAAGAGGTCGTGGTGCGTTACATCCGCGATGCAACCGAAGGTGCGGCGGTCAACGTCATGATCGTGCGCGAGGCTGTCGTCGAGCCTGGGGCCGACAAGCGCGCGAAAGGCGCGATTACCGATGCGCCGCTCCGCGATGGCCCTGATCTGCTCACCCGCCTCGGCGAAACCGGCATCGCGGTGCGCGCGCTCGGTGCCCATGACGAAGATGCGCTCGAGGGGGCAGGTTGGTCGGAATGCCTTGAAGAAGCGGCGCGCGGGATCGTCGCCTTTCCGGGCGGCACGCTCCGCATCTCGCTGACCCCGGCGATGACGCTGATCGATATCGACGGAACTCTGGCGCTTGATCCACTTGCCATTGCAGGCGCGCAGGCGTCGGCAGCGGCCATCCGCCGCTTCGGTCTGGCGGGCAATATCGGCATCGATTTGCCGACGGTCGCAAAGCCTGCGCGCATGGCTGCGGCCGCCGCCTTCGATGCCGCCCTGCCGCTGCCGTTCGAGCGCACCGCGATCAACGGCTTCGGCTTTCTGCAGGTGATCCTCCCCCGCGCGCGCGCTTCGCTGTGCGAAGTCGTGCAACATGATCGCAGCATGGCCGAGGCGCGTGCACTGCTGCGCCGCACCCAGCGGTCGGCCGGGCCGGGGCCGTGCACGCTAACAGTCACGCCCGCCGTCGCCGCTGTGCTCACGGCGCATCCTGCATGGCTAAGTGCGCTGTCGTCGCACCTCGGAGGCGCGGTGACGCTCGAATCAGCACGCTAAACCGGTTCCATTGACTCATTTTTTGATTCGTTCATGGTTAACGCGGGGCTGTTGACGATTCGGGGGGCACGTGTGGAACGTCCTGAACGGTGTCGCGCATGAGTTGACGCTGTTTGCCGCAGTCGGTTTTCTGATCGGCGGCCTCGATGACCTGATGGTCGATGCAATCTGGATCGGGCGGTCGTTCTGGCGCAGGGTCGCCATTTACTCGCGCCACGCCCGCGCCTCGGCCGGTACGCTTTCCCCCGCGTGTCGGCCGGGGCGGATCGCGATCTTCATTCCGGCCTGGGATGAGAGCGCCGTGATCGGCCCGATGCTCCGCCATGCGCTCAAGGTCTGGGGCGCAGGGCCATTCCGGATTTACGTCGGCGTCTATCCGAACGATCCGGCGACGCTCGCCGAAGTGCTTGCGCTGGCAAGCCCGAGCATCCGCGCGGTGGTGCAGGACCGGCCGGGCCCGACCACCAAGGCCGATTGCCTGAACGGCCTCTGGCGGGCGCTGAAGGCCGATGAAACGCGCGACGGCGCCGCCGTCAAGGCGATTGTATTGCACGACGCCGAAGACGTCGTTCACCCCAGCGAGCTGGTCGTGTTCGCAACGCTGATCGAGCGCTTCGCGTTTGTGCAGCTGCCCGTATTGCCGTTGGTCGACCGCCAGTCGCGCTGGATCGGCGGACATTATCTCGACGAGTTTGCCGAAGCGCACGGCAAGACGATCGTTGTCCGCGAGGCCATCGGCGCGGGCATCCCGGCCGCCGGGGTCGGCTGCGCGTTCGACCGCGCGATGCTCGGGCGCATCGCCGACGCCCGCGCCGGTGCGCCGTTCGATGCCGACAGCCTGACCGAAGACTATGAGCTGGGCCTGCGCATCGGCGAACTGGGCGGGAAGGGGGCGTTCGTCCGCCTTTCCGGCACCTCGAAAGCGGGTCTCGTCGCCATCCGCGCCCATTTCCCCGCAACGCTGGAAACGGCGGTGCGCCAGAAATCGCGCTGGATCGCGGGGATCGCGCTTTCGGGGTGGGACCGGCTCGGCTGGCACGGCGGGCTGGCCGAGCGCTGGATGCGCATCCATGACCGCCGCACCGTCCTCGGCGCTGTCGTGCTGTTGGTGGCCTACGCCGCGCTGGTTCTCACGGTTGCGATCTGGCTGATCGCGGCGGTTATGGGCTGGCCCATTGCGCTGATCACGGCCGAACTTGACGGGCTGATGGCGATCTGCGGCACCCTGCTGATCTGGCGACTGGCTGTTCGCGCTTTCTTCGTCACACGCGCATATGGCTGGGCCGAGGGCTTGCGCGCCGTCCCGCGCGTGATCGTCGGCAACATCGTCGCGATCATGGCCGCCCGCCGCGCCGTGGGGCTCTACTGGCGGATGCGGAGTGACGGCATCGTGCGCTGGGAGAAAACGGCGCACCGCTTTCCCGATCATGTGCCAGCGCAGTGACGGCCAAGCAGACGGGCAGCCGCCCGATGCGCGCGCTGGCGGCCATCCTTGGCACCTGGATCGCGGTCCGGATCGCGATGCTACTACCCGTTGCGGCGCAAGGTCCGCCATCGCCGTCGTTGCCGATCGCTAGCACGACCACCACTTTTGCAGAAGCGCCCGCACAAGCACCACCTGCACTCAGGTTGACGCAAGCAGCCGTTCGTCCCGAGCGCAGTCGAGGGACCGTTGCGGGTCGGGTGCCTCGACTTCGGCCGTTACGGTCGGAGGTCATCCTGAGCGGCTGGGATGCCAGCCAGTCAAAAGGCGCGGCAACGCCCGCAACGGGCCTCACGCAGACGTTGGAGCGCGTGCCATCGCGGCCCGCATCCCAGCCAATCCCGGCGGTGCCGGTTCTGGACCCCGAAGAACGCTCAGTAAGCAACCGACGGGTGCGCATCAGCGGCTCGGGATGGGCACTGGCGCGCGCAGGCGGCGGGCAGGCCAGTCTCGCCGCGGGCGGGCAACTCGGCGGGAGTCAGGCAGGTTTGCGCCTCTATGCGGCGCGGGATCGCGGTGTGCTGGCGGTCACGACGCTCGTCAGCGCACCGCTCGGCCAAGCACGCGGACGCTATGGCGCGATCGGCCTCGCCTTGCGCGATCGTGCCGTCGGCATCATCGTTGAACGGCGGATTGCCTTTGACAGTGGCGCGCGCAACGCCGTCGTCGTGACGGGCTATGGCGGCCTTTACGACGTGAAGCTGCCCGAAAAGTTCAGGCTCGACGGTTTCGTTCAGGGCGGAACGGTCGGCGGCGAGGGCTTCGTCGATGGCGCGGTCCGGGTCGAGCGCACGCTGCTCGAACACGGGCGGTCGCGGCTGTCGGCCGGTGCCGGAGCGTGGGGGGGCGCGCAAAGCGATGCCGCGCGCCTCGATATCGGGCCGCAGATCGTCGCCCGGATGCCCATAAGGCAGACGATGACGAGGATCTCGGCCGAATGGCGCGAGCGCATTGCAGGCGATGCCCGGCCCGGTTCGGGGCTGACGATCACGGCGGGCGTGGACTTTTAAGGGTCGCGCCTGTCGCTGCACCGGGCTAGTCCTTCAGCCCAGCATGGACATTTACCTTCCCATCGCCAATCTCTCGGTCAACGCACTCGTCATCGTGCTGCTTGGCGGCGGAGTCGGCCTGTTGTCGGGAATGTTCGGCGTCGGCGGCGGGTTTCTGACGACGCCGCTGCTGATCTTTTATGGCATTCCGCCCACAGTCGCGGCGGCATCGGCCGCGACGCAGGTGACGGGGGCCAGCGTGTCCGGCGCGCTTGCGCATTTCAGGCGCGGCGGGGTCGATATTCCCATGGGGGCTGTGCTGGTGGCAGGCGGGGTCGTCGGTGCGGTTGCCGGATCGATGGTGTTCAGTGTCCTGCAGAGCCTTGGGCAGATCGATACCGTCATCTCGGTGCTTTATGTCGCCTTGCTCGGCAGCGTCGGCACGCTCATGCTGCAGGAATCGCTGGCCAGCGTCCGCGCAACGCGGCGCGGCGAGCCGCTCCCGCCGTCCAAACGTCGGCATCACCCGCTGGTCGCCTCAATGCCGCTCCGCTGGCGCTTCTACGCCTCGGGGCTTTACATCTCGCCGCTCGCGCCGCTGCTGCTCGGCTTCGTCACCGGCGTCCTGACCATCCTGCTTGGCGTCGGTGGCGGCTTCATCATGGTCCCGGCCATGATCTATCTGCTCGGCATGGCGACGCGCGTGGTCGTCGGCACCTCGCTGTTCCAGATCGTGTTCGTCACCGCCGCAACGACGATGGTGCACGCGTTGACGACACAGGCGGTCGATATCGTGCTCGCGGCGCTGTTGCTGCTCGGCAGCGTCGTCGGCGCGCAACTCGGCGCGCGGCTCGCCACCAAATTCGCGCCCGATTATCTCCGGCTGTTCCTGGCGCTGATCGTGCTCGCGGTCGCCCTGCGGATGGCAATCGGCCTCGGCTGGCAACCCGATTCCATTTATTCGGTGCAGCTCGCATGAAGCGTTTGCTGCTCGCGTGCGCGCTGCTGCTGCTTACCGCCGCCGACGAACCGGTGCTGGTGCCCGACGTCTCGCAGCGCGAAGTCGAAATCCTTTATTCGTTCACTGGCGCTGAACTGCTGCTGTTCGGCGCGATCCTCTATCCCGGCGGCCGCGTGCCCGATGGGCGCACCGATATTGCGGTTGTCCTGAAAGGGCCGCCGCAATCGGTGATCGTGCGCGAAAAGCAGAAGCTCGGCGGACTGATCTGGGCCAATGCCGACAGCGCGCGCTTTCGCTCCGCCCCGGCCTTTTATGCAGTCGCCACCTCGCGCCCGCTCAACGAAATGGTCGATGAGCGGATGGCGGCGATCTACGAGCTTGGGCTGGGCAATATCCATCTGTCGCCCGCAAGCGGCGACGATCCCGAGGCGGCCCGTCGCTTTGAAAGTGGCCTGGTCGAACTGCGCGCGCGCAACAAGCTGTTTGCCAGTAGCATCGGCACAGTCGAGATCACGCGTGGCGTGCTCTACCGGGCCCGGCTTTATATTCCGGCGCGCGTGCCGGTCGGGCGCTACACCGCCGAGACATTCCTGATCCGTGACGGCAAGGTGCTTGCCGCCGCCACGCGCGATGTCGATGTGCGCAAAGGCGGGTTCGAGCGCTATGTTGCCAACGCTGCCGTGCGAAGCCCGCTCGCTTACGGCATTCTGGCCGTAACGCTGTCGGTCCTGTTCGGCTGGGCCGCAGGCGCACTGTTCCGGCGCTTCTAGCCCCGCGCGAGCTTCTCAGCGCGTGCACGCCAGTTGCTCGCCAACACTTCTAGGCCCGCTAGCGCGCGGACGGCCTCGGGGTCACGGCGTGCGCCGCCCGCGATCAGCAGCGCAATCACGCGCGCCACGCTCCATTCGGGATGCGGCCGCGCCACAAGCATCAGCCGGTCGCCCGCCGCGACCGCGCCCTCCTCGATCACGCGGTAATACCAGCCGCACCGGCCCGATTGCACCATCAGCGTCACCGTATCGGGCTGCCCGAGCCGAAACGCCTGCTTCCAGCACGGCTGCCGCCCCTGCGCGATCTCGACCAGCGCAGTGCCGAGCCGGTAGCGATCTCCGATGCAGGCCGTGTCCTCGGTAAGCCCGGTCGTCGAAATGTTTTCCCCAAATGCCCCGGGTGCTGCGAGCACCGGAAGCGGACCGAAGTGCGACTGCCACCACGCATAATGGTCGTGCGGATAATGGTGGATCGCCTTGTCCGGCCCGCCATGCACGGACAGATCGGCCTGGGCATCGCCCGCAATGCCGAGCCAGCCGACGGGCCGCGCACCCGAGACAGTAGCCTTTGCGATAGCGCTGGTTTCCGGCCCGAGCGGCTGGACATGGCCAATGAGGACGAAATCGACACGATGCATCGTTCCGCCTTGTCAGTCGCCAGACTGCTCCGCAACCGCCTCGCCATCGCGGAACCACACCTCGACCGGTCCGGTGAGCTTGATCGTCAGTGCCGCCCCCTTGCGATCAACCTTCTTGCCGAGAGCCACGCGCACCCAGCCTTCGGACACGCAATATTCATCGACATCGGTGCGCTCGACGCCCTTGAAGCGCACGCCGATCCCGCGCTCGAGCAGCGCCGCGTCGTGAAACGGCGACGACGGGTGCGCGGCAATACGATCAGGAGGAGAATCGGTCATCACGCGCCTTCAATTGCCGGGCTGGTGGAGCTGAGCGGGATCGAACCGCTGACCTCGTCATTGCGAACGACGCGCTCTCCCAACTGAGCTACAGCCCCTCGCCGGCGTGTCCGGTCGCCAAAGGCAGCGCACGGAAGTCGGCCCCAATAGCGGCGCATGTCCTGCGATGCAACGGCTTCCCTTCGATGGGTTTCGGCTTACAACCTGTTGCGAACAAGCAATCGACAGGAGAGCGATGATGGCCCGCGCATGGTGTTTGAAAGCCCGCCCCAAAGGCATGCCGACGATGGACAATTTCGAACTCAAGGACGTCGCGTCCGAGCCGCTGAAGGATGGCGAGATCCGCGTGCGCAACGAATGGCTCTCGGTCGATCCCTACATGCGCGGGCGCATGAACGACGTGAAGAGCTATGTGCCGCCGTTCCAGATCGGCGAGCCGCTGCAGGGCGGCGCGGTCGGCACGGTGATCGAAAGCCGGATCGAGGGCTATGCCGTCGGCGACGCGGTGATGCACATGCAGGGCTGGCGCGCGGAGTCGGTGGTCGATGTGGCCAATGGTGGCCCGATGGGCGCGAACAAGCTGCCCGCAACCGGGCTGCCGGTGCAGACCTTCCTGCACAATCTGGGGCTGACCGGCGCGACGGGTTATTTCGGGTTGCTCCACACCGCCGCTGCAAAGGAAGGCGACATCGTCTTCGTGTCGGCAGCTGGCGGCGCGGTCGGCTCAGCGGTCGTCCAGATCGCCAAGGCCAAGGGCATGACCGTGATCGGCTCGGCAGGCGGCGCGGAAAAATGCGCCTGGGTGCGCGAACTCGGAGCGGACGCGTGCATCGATTACAAGGCAGGGCCAGTGCTGCCGCAGCTCGCCGCAGCCGCCCCCAAGGGCATCGACGTTTATTTCGACAATGTCGGCGGCGAACATCTCGATGCCGCCTATGCCGTCGCGCGCAACAACGCGCGCTTTGCGATCTGCGGCATGATCGACGCCTATAACGACGGCAAGCCGCTCGAACTCAAATTCTTCATCCGCTCGATCTCCGCGCGCATCCGCACCGAGGGTTTCCTCTTCACCGATTATGCCGCACACATGGGCGAATTCCTCGCCGAAGCGGGTGCAATGATCGCGGCGGGCAAGCTCAAGGCGCGCGAAACGGTGTTCGAAGGGCTGGAGCGGACGCCTGAGGCCTTCCTCGGCCTGTTCTCTGGCGCGAACACGGGGAAGATGCTTGTGAGGCTTTAGGGGGTGGGGCGCGGGTTGCGCGTTTGCTGGGGCGTCATGCGCGGTTCGGCAAGCCAGGCGAAGTTGACACGAAGTTGACACCAAAACGCCGTTGGCGGGACCATCGAACAATCCGAATCGGCGACTGCGTTGAAGGCATGCAAAAAACGTCCATGGTCGAGCGGAGGGCTGTCGATCTTAAGCCGATTCGGGGGCTGTAGGACAGCGGCATTTATGGCTGGATTGTCGGGGAATCCGGAATGTCCGGTTTTACGCTTACGATGACCTATAGCAGGCGATCGTTCACGTTTTGCGACATCGGCAGCTATCCACCCCAAATACGCAGGAACAAGACTTCCGCCTTGCCTTCCATTGCGATCACTTAATGCCAAGTCAGATAGCGGGAGGTTGGAAGTTCACCACTGCCCATTCTTGAACACAAGCAGGTGGCGCTTGCTCAGGAACCACCACTCTATCGGTGTACCCCGAGTTACACCCTGCCTTGTAGATCAGCGCTTCTGTGGTAGCTTGTGCATCTGAAAACACGTCCGAGACGACATTGGCTACTGATTCCAACTCGTCTTGTAGTAAATCCACGGACATCGTCCCCGAACGCCGGGGTAACGTTGGCAATCCACGCGCTTCGAGCCAAGTCCGGGCTGAATATGTGGAATGCAGACAAATCGGCGGATCACCAACTTCTTGGAGCTTGATGTCCGCATTGACCCATTGTTCGCGCAGCCACCAAGCGAACGTCACCGTAAATCGATCGGTGATTACCTCGCAACTGGTTTTGTCGAGATCGACCAGCACGTATGGGACATTACCGATAGCAGCTTCCAGCCGATGCTTCTCTGACCTGACGAGGTAAGTCATTCGCGGTGCCAGAACCTGTCTGAGATTTGCAATCAGTCCCATAAGTGCCAACCATCTCTATATCCGGCGTTCCACGATAGCGTCTCGGTCAGGAGGACGGGGTCACTGATACACGGAAGCGCGCGCTCAATGCGCCTCAGCTCAGCATCGAGCATATTGGCACCGTCGCTGGTGATCAAATCCGCCCACTCCTCGCCTCTAGAGTGGAGAACTAGCCAAGTATGGAGGTGACCGGGCCAATTCACCAGATTGGTCGGTATGGAATGCAGCTCGATGGAAGAGTCGATTACTTCAGGGTCATGGTGTCGATAAAAATGCAGAGCGCATCTAGCTCCCTGAACGCGGCAATGATCCTTTCCGATCTCGCCGATCTCAATCTCATCGCCGCCTAACAGGTTCGCGATCAGCGCGCCGCGATTCTCTATGGAGATTAATAGTCGGCCCACTGCCCCAGTCTAGTGGTTTTACATCACGCGGCAATGTCCGCTTTCCACCCAACTCGCGATACCGCCAAAGCGGAAGTGCATCGAGATTAGGTCCGCTTTCAGGTTCTGAAATCCGGTGAACCGATGTCGGAAATCTTGTCGCATTCAGCCACAGTCACGCCCCCGTCACTCCACGCTTGGGGCTTGGTGACCACACCGCTGTCTCTACAGCACGCGATCCGTGCTTAGCCCGGCACCATGTGCCGTGTTTCCAACGCGGATGCGCGTGACGCGACCCCAACTCCCGCGGCCGGAAGACCGAACTTTGTGAACTTCCGGCGTGGATCACCGTCCGGCCCCGGCGCCCCGGCAAACGCGCGGTCAGCCACCGATTGCCGCGCCGCAGCAACTCGGCTAGGCGCGCGCCATGCTCAATCTGAACGGCATCACGGTGCGCCTTGGCGGGCGCACCATTCTCGACCGTGCGACGGCCGCGCTGCCGCCCAAGAGCCGCGTCGGGCTGATCGGCCGCAATGGTGCGGGCAAGACGACGCTCATGAAGGTGATCGCGGCGATCAACGAGCCCGATGGCGGCACGGTCGAGATGCCGCGCGCGACGCGGATCGGCTATATCGCGCAGGAAGCGCCCTCGGGGCTGACGACGCCGTTCGAGGCGGTGCTTGCCGCCGATGTCGAGCGCGCCGCGCTGCTGAGCGAGGAAGAGCATACCGAGGATCACCACCGCATCGGCGAAATCCACGAGCGCCTGATCGCGATCGACGCGCATGCCGCGCCCGCGCGGGCCTCGCGCATTCTGGTCGGACTGGGCTTCGACGAGGACATGCAGCATCGCCCGCTCGACAGCTATTCGGGCGGCTGGAAGATGCGCGTGGCGCTTGCCGCGCTGCTGTTCAGCGAACCCGATCTGCTGCTGCTCGACGAGCCTTCGAACCATCTCGATCTCGAAGCGACGATGTGGCTCGAGAATTTCCTGAAAAGCTACCGCGCGACGATGGTGCTGATCAGCCACGAGCGCGATCTGCTCAACAATGTCGTCGATCACATCCTCCATCTCGAAGGCGGGAAGACCACGCTCTATCCCGGCGGCTATGACGCCTTCGAGCGCCAGCGCGCCGAGCGGCTCGCGCAACTGGCCTCGGCGCAGGCCGCACAGGACGCGCAGCGCGCCAAGCTGCAGGATTATGTGGCGCGCAATTCGGCGCGCGCCTCGACCGCGAAGCAAGCGCAATCGCGCGCCAAGATGCTTGCCAAGATGCAGCCGATCGCGTCGATTTCGGAAGACCCGAGCCTGTCGTTCGACTTTCCGAGCCCCGATGCGCTGAAGCCGCCGCTCGTCACGCTTGACATGGCCGCCGTCGGCTATGCCGAGACGCCGGTGTTGCAGCGGCTGAATTTCCGCCTCGATCCCGACGACCGCGTCGCGCTCTTGGGTCGCAACGGCAACGGCAAGACGACGCTCGCGCGGCTGCTCGCGGCGCAATTGCCCGCGATGGAGGGCGCGATCGCCGTGTCGGGCAAGATGCGCGTCGGCTATTTCACGCAATATCAGGTCGAGGAACTTGATACCGACGACACCCCGCTCGAACATATGACGCGGATGATGAAGGGCGCGTCGCCCGGCGCGGTGCGCGCGCAGCTCGGGCGCTTCGGCTTTTCGGGCAACAAGGCGATCACGCAGGTCGGCAAGCTATCGGGCGGCGAACGCGCGCGACTGGCGCTGGCGCTGATCACGCGCGACGCGCCGCACATGCTGATCCTCGACGAGCCGACGAACCATCTGGACGTCGATGCGCGCGAGGCGCTGGTGCAGGCGCTGAATGCCTATGACGGCGCGGTCGTGATCGTGAGCCATGATCGCCACATGATCGAACTGACGGCGGACCGGCTGGTGCTCGTCGACAGTGGGACGGCGCAGGAGTTTTCGGGGACGCTCGACGACTATACCGACCTGATTCTCAAGGGCGCAGGCAAGGCCGACAGCCCCAAGCGCGACAAGAAGGAAGAGCGCAAGGCGGCGGCTGCTGCGCGCGAGAAGGAAGGGGCTTTGCGCAAGGCAATCACGATCGCCGAGGGTGAGATGGCTAAATTGGCCGAGCGCCGCAGCGCAATCGAGCGGGCGATGTTCGATCCGGCGTCGGCGACGGGCGAAGATGCCAAGCTCACGATGAGCGAGTTGATGCAACGTCGCGCGGAAGTGTCGCGCCAAATCGAAGTCGCCGAGGCGAAGTGGATAGCGGCTGGCGAAGCGCTCGAACGCGCTTAAGAACCGTCGCTAAACTGCAATCTTGGTGTTATAGTCTCTCGTCTTCTTGGGGGAGAGCTTGCCATGAACTTGAGCGTATTCAAAGTCGGAACCTTCAATCTCCTGAATCTGAACAAGCCCGGTCTCGCCATTTATTCGGATCGCGACGGTTGGACTCAGGCCGAATATGATCTCAAGATCGCATGGACTGCCCGCCAATTGCGGATCATGAATGCCGATGTCTTCGGCTTTCAGGAGATGTGGCACCGCGACGTCATCGTCGATGCGCTGGCCGCCGCCGGGATGACCGCCGACTATGATCTGCTTGCCCCGCCGAGCGCGGACGGCACCCGGATCGTCTGCGCGGCGATCGTGCGCAAGGGGCTGCTGACCGGAACGCCGCGCTGGATTAACGACTTTCCGCCCGAATTCGTGCTGCAATCGAGCGGCGACGATCCGCAGACGCCCGAGATTTCGGTCATGATCAAAGGCTTTTCGCGACCCGTTCTCCACTTCACCGTCAAGTTGCGCGACGATGAGGCCGATGTGAATTTTTACGTTTGTCACTTCAAGTCGAAGGGGCCGACCAAGGTTTTCAACGAACCGTGGTTCAAGGCGAACAAGCCGCTCTACACAAAGCATGCAAGCGGCATCGGGGCTGCGGTATCGACGGTGCGGCGGACCGCCGAGGCGGCGGCGCTGCGCTTTATCCTGAGCGAGCAGATGAAGGGCAATGACAGTCCCGCCATCGTGCTCGGCGACATGAATGACGGACAACACAGCAATACGGCAAATATCCTGACCGAACAGCCGAAATATCTGGTCGGAGACTCAGTCGGCGGTGGAGACACAGCGCTCTATACCGCGCAGACGCTGCAGGAGTATCGCGATACGCGTGACGTATACTACACGCATGTGTTTCAGGATATGCGCGAATCGCTTGATCATATCCTCGTCAGTCAGGAGTTCTACGACAACAGCAAGAAGCGGCTTTGGCTATTTGACGGGCTTGTCATCAACAACGACCACCTGAACTTCGACGATCACAAAGCAAGCGGCACCAACGATCATGGGATTATCCGGGCCACTTTCAAGCATCGGCCGATCAGGGCAGTGTAAGCGAATTCAGCCGAACGTATTGCACTGGTTCGGGTCGCCCGATTGCAGCCCGCGCTGAAGCCATTGCATGCGCTGCGCCGACGTTCCGTGGGTGAAGCTGTCGGGCATCGGGCGCTGACCCGCCTCGCGCTGCAGCGTATCGTCGCCGATTGCGGCAGCGGCGCGCAACCCCTCCTCGATATCGCCGGGCTCGAGCCGGTCGCGATTGTGATACGCCCAGACGCCGGCATAGCAATCGGCCTGCAGCTCGACCGCGACCTGAATGCGATTGCCCTCGGTGCGGCTGGCGCGCGCCTGCGCCTGCTGCGTGCGCGCCAGCGTGCCGGTGATCGCCTGAATATGGTGGCCCACTTCGTGCGCGATCACATAGGCCTGTGCGAAATCACCGGGCGCGCCGAAGCGGCTGCGCAGCTCGTCGTAAAAAGTCGTGTCGAGATAAATGCCCTGATCGGCAGGGCAGTAAAACGGCCCCATCGCCGATTGCGCGGCACCACAGCCCGATTGCCCGGCACGCGAATAGAACACCAGCTTGGGCTCTTGATACCCCGGCAGCAGGCGCGCCCAGGTGGCGTTCACGCTGGCGACCGCGTTGCACGAAAAGCGGCTCGCGGCATCGGCGGCGCAGCTTGCAGCCACGCTCGATCCACCCTGTGTCTGCTGCTGCGGAGAAACGCCCGTCCCGCTTGGGCTGAGCAGCGAGCCAACGCTGCCAAGGCCGCCGAACAGCAGAAACAGCACACCAAGCACGGCCAGTCCGCTGCACCCGAAACGGCTGAACACGAACGGCACGAGCATGCCGAGCAGCCCCAATCCGCCGCCGCCGCCGATTCCTGCGCTGCTGTAGTTCCCGCCACGCTGGTCCTCGACATTGAGATTGTCCGAATCGTCGAGGCGCATCGCGGTGTTTCCAAGTCTTGTGAGACACTATGTTTAGCGTAATGCGAACCCCGGACAAGCGGGGAGGGCGAATGCAAATCTACGGGTATTTCCGGTCGTCGGCGGCCTTTCGCGTGCGCATCGCGCTTGCGCTGAAAGGGCTGGATGCTGAGACGATCCCGGTTCACCTGCGCAAGGGCGAGCAGCGCGATGCTGACTATCACGCGGTCAATCCGCACGGCCTGGTGCCCGCGCTGATCGACGACGGCGCGACGCTCACGCAATCGCTGGCGATCGTCGAATATCTCGACGAGGTGCACCCTGAGCCGCCGTTGCTGCCCGCCGATCCGGTTGATCGCGCTTGGGTGCGCGCGCTGGCTCAAGCGGTCGCATGCGACATCCATCCGATCCAGAACCTGCGTGTTCTCAACTACCTGCGTGCGAACTTCGCCGCCGATGATGGCATCGTTCGCGGCTGGTGCCAGCATTGGATCGCGACCGGGTTCGACGGATTGGAAACGATGCTGACGAGCGACGCACGGACCGGTGCCTTTTGTTATGGCAACACGCCAGGACTTGCCGACATCGTGCTCGTCCCGCAGATCGCCAACGCGATCAATTTCAAGCTCGATCTCGCGCCTTACCCGACTTTAACGCGGATTTTCGACATGTGCATGGCTCTGCCAGCTTTTGCTGACGCCCATCCAAACCGCCAGCCTGACGCCGAGTAGATTTGTGCTACTCTTTGCGGCAAGGAACCCCGAATGACCGATCGCCCCACATTGGCCGACTGGCAGGCCGCTGCCGCCAAGGAAGTGAAGGGCAAGGCGCTCGACTGGCCGACGCCTGAGGGCTTTGCGATCAAGCCGTTGTATACCGCAGACGATGCGGCCGATCCCGGACTGCCGGGCTTTGCGCCGTTCACGCGCGGCGTCCGCGCGTCGATGTATGCGGGGCGGCCGTGGACGATCCGGCAATATGCCGGCTTTTCCACGGCAGAGGAGTCGAACGCCTTTTATCGCCGCAATCTGGCGGCGGGGCAGAAGGGGCTGTCGGTCGCTTTCGATCTGGCGACGCACCGCGGCTACGACAGCGATCACACGCGCGTGGTCGGCGATGTCGGCAAGGCGGGGGTCGCGATCGACTCGGTCGAGGACATGAAGATCCTCTTCGACGGCATTCCGCTCGATCAGATGTCGGTGAGCATGACGATGAACGGCGCGGTGATCCCGATCCTCGCGTTTTTCATCGTCGCGGGCGAGGAACAAGGCGTCAGCCAGGACAAGCTCGACGGGACGATCCAGAACGACATCCTGAAGGAGTTCATGGTCCGCAACACCTATATCTACCCGCCCGAGCCGAGCATGCGGATCGTCTCGGACATCATCGCATACACCTCGGCCAACATGCCGAAGTTCAACAGCATTTCGATCAGCGGCTATCACATGCACGAGGCCGGGGCGACGGCGGTGCAGGAGCTCGCATTCACCATCGCCGACGGCAAAGAATATGTGCAGCGCGCGATGGCCTCGGGCCTCGACATCGACGCGTTCGCGGGGCGCCTCAGCTTCTTCTTCGGCATCGGCATGAACTTCTTCATGGAAGTGGCGAAGCTGCGCGCGGCGCGGACGCTGTGGCACCGGGTGATGGACGGCCTCGGTGCCAAGGACGAACGCTCGAAAATGCTGCGCACCCATTGCCAGACGTCGGGCGTGTCGCTGCAGGAGGCCGATCCTTACAACAACGTTATCCGCACCACGGTCGAGGCGATGGCGGCAGTGCTCGGCGGGACGCAATCGCTGCACACCAACGCGCTCGACGAGGCGATTGCGCTCCCCACCGAGTTCTCGGCGCGGATCGCGCGGAATACGCAGATCGTGCTGGCCGAGGAGACGGGGATCACGCGCGTGGTCGATCCGCTGGGCGGGTCGTATTATGTCGAGGCGCTGACCGCCGAACTGGTCGATGAAGCATGGGAGCTCATCCGGGCGGTCGATGCGGTTGGCGGCATGACCAATGCGGTGGCGGAAGGGTGGCCGAAGCGCATGATCGAGGAAGCCGCCGCCGCGAAACAGGCGCGCATCGACAAGGGCGAGGACGTCATCGTCGGCGTCAACAAATACCGTCCCGAGAATGCGACACCGATCGACTTTCTCGATGTCGACAATGTGAAGGTCCGCGAGGGCCAGGTCGCGCGGTTGAAGGCGACGAAGGCGGCGCGCGACGAGGCCACTTGTCAGGCGGCGCTAGCAGCGCTGACGGAGGGGGCCCGACTCAGTTCCGCTTCCCCGAGCGCAGACGAGGAGCCCGTTCGAGCGAAGCCGAGAACGCTTGCGGACGTGGAAGAGCCTCGGCTCCGCTCGGCTGAGGCCCTCGTCTTCGCTCGGGCAGGCGGAAAACAGAATCTTTTGGCACTGGCAGTAGACTGCGCCCGCGCCCGCGCGACGCTCGGCGAAATCTCGGACGCGATGGAGCTCGTCTTCGGCCGTTATGCGACGACACCCGAACCGGTGCGCGGGATCTACGGCAGCGCGCATGAATTCGACGCGGCCTGGGCGCGGGTCACCGAAGGCGTGGCAGCGACCGGGCGACGCCTGGGCCACCAGCCCCGCGTCCTGATCGCCAAGATGGGGCAGGACGGGCACGACCGCGGCGCCAACGTCGTCGCGAGCGCCTTTGCCGACATGGGCTTCGACACCATCAGCGGACCGCTGTTCCAGACGCCCGAGGAGACGCTCGCCCTCGCGCTCGAGCGCAACGTCGACGCCATCGGCGCATCGAGCCTCGCGGCAGGCCACAAGACGCTGATCCCCGAACTCATCCGCCTGCTCCGCGAAGCCGGTCGCCAGGACATCAAGGTCTTCGTCGGCGGCGTCATCCCGCCGCAGGATTACGAGTTTCTGCGTCAGGCGGGTGTGGTCGGCATCTATGGCCCGGGCAGCAATATCGTCGAATGCGCGGCCGACGTGCTGCGGCTGCTGGGGCATAATATGCCGCCCGAGGGGCTGAGCGAGGCGGCCGAATAGTGCCGACGCTGCTGCGGATCGGCGCGTTTCGCTTCTATTTCTATAGCCACGAGCCGAACGAGCCGCCGCATGTCCACGTCGATCGCGGGGACGCAACGATGAAGATTTGGCTCGACAGCCTCGACGTGGCAAGGAACCGGGGGTTCCGGGCGCACGAGATCAAGGGCGTGGTCGAGATGGTGCGGGAAAACCGCGAGGGATTTTTGGAGGCGTGGCATGGCTACTTTGGCTAGGCTGGCGGACGAGCGTGTTCTTGATTTGCGCTGCGACGATCACAGCCTGATCGTCGATCTGATGGACGGGCGCACGATCAGCGTCCCGCTCGCCTGGTATCCGCGCCTGCTGAACGCGACGCCCGATCAGCGCGCGAATTGGGAGTGCGCTGGTGCGGGCTATGGCATCCACTGGCCGGATATCGACGAGGATTTGAGCACCGACGGGTTGCTGCGGGGCGCTCCGGCGGTAAAGGTGGACTAAGCAGCAACGTAGTTTTCCACTATAAATCATTGGCTGGAGGAAGAAAAGGTGAATCATTACATTGCCGCAATGCTTTTCGGCGTATGGGTGCTCGCCTTCTTCCTATTGCAAGAATCAGGCGTATTGAGTTTCGTCGATGACCTGAAACCAGATTCTTTAAGTTTGATGGTAATTATTGGGATCATTTTTTCATTTGTGGGCAGCTACCTCATCGTAATTTGGGCGATGTTCCGAAAGAGAGCTTCATAGTGTTTTCCAAAATCCTGATCGCAAACCGGGGCGAGATCGCCTGCCGGGTCATCCGCACGGCCAAGAAAATGGGCATCGCGACGGTCGCGGTCTATTCGGATGCCGACGCGCGCAGCCCGCATGTGTGGCTGGCGGACGAGGCGGTGCATATCGGGCCGTCGCCCGCGGCCGAGAGCTATCTGCTCGCTGACAAGATCATCGCCGCGTGCAAGGCGACTGGCGCTCAGGCCGTGCATCCCGGCTATGGCTTCCTGTCGGAGCGCACCAGTTTCGCGCAGGCGCTGGCCGACAACGACATCGCCTTCATCGGTCCGCCGGTGGGCGCGATTGCGGCGATGGGCGACAAGATCGAGTCGAAGAAGCTCGCGTTGAAGGCGGGTGTCAACGTCGTCCCCGGCTTTGTCGGCGAGATCGAGAATACCGAGCATGCGGTCGAGATTGCGAACGGCATCGGTTATCCGGTGATGATGAAGGCCTCTGCCGGTGGCGGCGGGAAGGGGATGCGGCTGGCGTATAGCGAGGCCGATGTCCGCGAAGGCTTCGAGGCGACCAAGCGCGAGGGGCTGGCGAGCTTCGGCGACGACCGGGTGTTCATCGAGAAGTTCATCCTTAACCCGCGCCACATCGAAATGCAGATCCTCGGCGATCAGCACGGGAATATCCTTTACCTGAATGAACGCGAATGCAGCATCCAGCGGCGGCATCAGAAGGTCGTCGAGGAAGCGCCGTCGCCGTTCGTCACGCCCAAGATGCGGCAGGCGATGGGCGAGCAGTGCGTCGCGCTGGCGCGCGCGGTGGGCTATTATTCGGCGGGGACGGTCGAATTGATTGTGTCGGGTGCGGACCCGACGGGCGAAAGCTTCTACTTCCTCGAGATGAACACGCGGCTGCAGGTCGAGCATCCGGTGACCGAGTGCATCACGGGGATCGATCTGGTCGAGCAAATGATCCGTGTCGCGGCGGGGGAGCCGCTCGGCTTTACGCAGGCGGATGTGAAGCTTGACGGCTGGGCAGTCGAGAATCGCGTCTATGCCGAGGACCCGTATCGCGGGTTTCTCCCGAGCACGGGGCGGCTGGTGCGGTACAATCCACCGCATCCCCGAGCGGAGCGAGGGGCACTATCGAGCGAAGCGAGATCAGCGCTCTCGCCGCAAGAGGTCTCGCTTCGCTCGACAGGGGTTCTCGCTTCGCTCGAACAAGCGGAGACCCTCGTCCGCGTTGACGACGGTGTAATCGAAGGCGGCGAAGTCTCGCGCTTCTACGATCCGATGATCGCCAAGCTCATCACCTGGGCGCCGACGCGTCTCGAAGCGATCGACGCGCAGATCGCCGCGCTCGACCGCTTTGAGATCGAGGGACCGGGGCACAACATCGATTTCCTCTCCGCGATCATGCAGCATCCGCGCTTCCGCTCGGGCGCGATCACGACCGGCTTCATTGCCGAGGAACACCCCGACGGCTTCAAGGGCGCTCCGGCCTCGCCTGAATTGCTGCGCAGCATGGCCGCGATTGCTGCATTTGCCGCGACCGCCGAGGCCGACCGCGCGCGCCGCGTCGATGGGCAGCTCGGCAATCGTCAGCACCCGCCCGCCGCATGGGAAGTTCGCATCGCTGGCATCGACCATGCGGTTGAAATCTCGCCGGATAGCATCGCTGTCGATGGCGACGACCTCGACATCGAACTGGAATACACGCCCGGTGATCGCCTCGTCGAAGCCGCGATCGGCGACGACGCTCTCGCGGTGCGCATCGCCAAGACACGAACCGGTTTCCGGCTGACGGCGCGCGGCGCGAGCCATGACGTGCGCGCGCTGCCTGCTCATATCGCGCCGCATGCGCACCACATGATCGAAAAAGTGCCGCCCGATCTCTCAAAATTCCTGCTGTCGCCGATGCCGGGTCTGCTGGTGTCGCTCAACGTCGCGGCTGGTGATCGGGTGGAGGCGGGTCAAGCGCTCGCCGTGGTCGAGGCCATGAAGATGGAGAATATCCTGCGCGCCGGAAAGACCGGGACGGTCGCGCGGGTCGCGGCCGCACAAGGCGAAAGCCTTGCCGTCGATCAGATCATCCTAGAACTCGAATAGAGCGTCATTCGGCGGGTGTCGGTGCAGGCAGGCGGGCGCCTTCGCCGCCATTGGTCAGCAACCGCGACATTCGCGGCCCGAACCAGTTTTCAAAACCCATTGCGAGGCTGAACGCGGCGGGCACGATCACCAGCGTGAGCAGCGTGGACAGGATCAGCCCGCCGATCACGACAATGCCCATCGGCGCGCGCCAGCTGCCATCGCCCGAAAAGCTGAACGCGATCGGCAGCATGCCCGCGACCATCGCGACCGTGGTCATCACGATCGGCTGCGCGCGCTTGTGCCCAGCGTCCAGGATAGCGGTGCGTTTGGGCACGCCCTTGTCGATCTCCTCCAGCGCAAAGTCGACAAGCAGGATCGAATTCTTGGCCACAATGCCGAGCAGCATGAGGATGCCGATGAGCACCGGCATCGACAGCGGATTGCCGGTGAGATGGAGCGCAATGCCACCACCCAGTGGAGCGAGCAGCAGCGAGCCCATGTTGATGAACGGCGGCATGATCCGCTTGTAGAGCAGCACGAGCACGGCAAAGACGAGGAGCGTGCCTGCAACCACGGCGACGACAAAATTGTTGAGCAACTCGGCCTCGAATTTGTCATCGCCAAAGCTCACGCGTTCGACGCCCTGCGGCAGTTTTTTCATCGTCGGCAGCGCGTCGATTTCTTTGGCTGCGGTCACGACGCCCGGCGCATAATCGGCCGTGATCACAATGCGACGGTTCTGGTTGTAGCGGCGCAGCTCGACCGGGCCGGAGCCAAAGCCGATCTCGGCGACGAGCTTGAGCGGCACCGCGGTGCCCATTGTCGTTGGAACCGGCAGATTTTCGATCGTGGCAAGGCTGCGGCGCGCACTCTCGTCGAGCGCCACGCGGATGGGAATTTGTCGATCGGAGAGCGAGAATTTCGCTGCGCTCTGATCGATTTCCCCCTGCGTCGCAATCCGGATCGTCTGGCTGAGCGCGGCGGCCGATACGCCCATTTGGGCGGCAAGGTCGGTGCGCGGGCGGATGACGATTTCAGGGCGCTGAATGTCGCCCTCGAGCCGGGGTGCCCGCAGTTGTGGAACCCCGCGCATTTCCTCGATGACCTGAAGCGCCGTGCGCGACACGAGCGTCGGGTCACTGCCGGCGAGCATCAGCGTCACGTCGCGACCGAACCCGCTCGATTGCGACTGGAAGGCAACGCGCGCATCAGGGATGGCGGCAAGCTGCGGCGCGACACGCTTCTCGAACTCGACGCTCGTTACGGAGCGCTTCTTGTCGAGAGTGAGATAGATCGTTGCCTCTGCGATATTGACCTCGGCAAATGCAGCTGAGACTTCAGGCTCGTCGTCGAGGACCGCCGCTACGCGATCGGCGACCGCTTCGGTTTGCGCGAGCGTGGATCCAGGAACCATAGCGATGTTTACCGAGCTGTAGTCCGTATTGACGGTCGGCTGGCCGGTGAATTGCAACGTTGCAAAGACGCCGATTGTCGCAAGAAACGCCGCCGCGCCAATGCCGACGATCCAGACGCGGTGGTCTGCCAAGAGCGCGATCCACCGTCGCCAGCCACCGCGCGCCCTGAGCGCGGCGGCCTTGCTCTGATCCAGCGACCATTCGAGCAGCCTCAGATACGCGCGCATTCCGGCATTCTCGCCATGCGCCGCATGACCATGGCTCTTCAGGAAATAGGCGGCAATCATCGGCGTGATCGTGCGCGCAACCGCAAGGCTGACGAGCACGGCGGCGACGATCGTAAGCCCGAATTGCTTGAAAAACTGGCCTGAAATGCCGGGCATGAGCCCGACGGGCAGGAATACGGCGACGATCGACATCGTCGTGGCGAGCACGGCAAGGCCGATCTCGTCGGCTGCGTCGATCGCGGCCTGATAGGCGGTCTTGCCCATGCGCATGTGCCGGACGATGTTTTCGATCTCGACGATCGCGTCGTCCACCAGCACGCCCGCCACCAGACTGAGCGCGAGCAGGCTGACGCCATTGAGGGTGAACCCCATCAAATCCATGAACCAGAACGCCGGGACTGCCGACAAGGGGATGGCAAGCGCCGAGATCGCTGTTGCCCGCCAGTCTCGCAAAAACAGAAACACGACGATCACGGCGAGAACAGCGCCTTCCCACATCGCGTTGATCGCCGAATGATATTGGCTGCGCGTATAGTCCACGCTGGTGAAGAGTTGCGTGAAGCGGACCTTGGGGTTTTCCTTCTCGATCGCCCTGAGCGCTTTCACGCCTTCGTCATAGACCGACACGTCGGACGAACCTTTTGATTTGGCCATCGACAGGCTGACGACTTGGCGACCGTTCATCTTCGAGCGCGACCGCTGCTCTGCGTGCAGATCGCGCACGGTCGCAATGTCACGCAGCCGGACCGTGCGCCCCATGCCCACTGCGATCTCGAGTTCGGACAGCGCATAGGCGCTCGCAGCGTTACCGAGGACGCGCACGGATTGCTCGGATCCCGCGATCTCCGCACGGCCTCCGGCGGCGTTCATGTTTGCTGCTGCAATCTGGCGATTGACCTCGGCAGCGCTGATGCCTTGCGCCTGCAGCTTCACGGGATCAAGCATCACGCGGATTTCGCGCGAGACGCCGCCACTGCGTTGGACGGCCGACATGCCCGGCACGGCGAGCAGACGCTTGGCAACGGTATTTTCGACATACCAACTCAATTCCTCGAGCGTCATGTCGGTGGCTTCGGCAGAGAAATAGGCAATGGGTTCGCCGTCGATGTCGATCCGCTGAACCTGCGGTTCGAGAATGCCTTCGGGCAAGTCGCCGCGGATGTTCGACAAAGCATCGCGGACATCGTTCACCGCACGATCGACCGGCGTGCCGATCGTGAACTGCACGAAGGTTCGCGAACTGCCTTCGGACACATAGGAACTCATTGAGTCGATGCCGTTGATACTGCGCAGCGCAGCTTCGACCCGTTGCGTCACTTGCGTTTCAAGTTCGGTCGGCGATGCGCCAGGCTGGACGACGACAACCTGCGCGGCGGGAAAGCTCACGTCGGGATTGTTGTTCACGTCCATGCGGATGAAGCTGAGGATGCCCGCAAGCGTTATGGCAATGAACACCACGATGGGGGGCACCGGATTGCGGATGGACCACGCCGAAATGTTGCGAAAGGTCATGTGCTTGAATCCGTCCGCTGTGTGTTATCAGCGCAATACACCGATCCGATCGCTTCTGCAACCCGCGCCGATTGGTCCGTTCCGGGTCGGCTATCGTTCGCGAAACTTGCAACGAACAAATACAGAACGAAGCCGTCGCTTCCTGGAGAGACCTGATGTTTTCAATTGCCTCGTTCGGTCCATTGCCGGTCTGGCTGCGGCGCAGCGAGATGCAAGCTGCTTCGCTGTCTTCGACGTGCATGGCGATCGAGGAGGAGGCTGAAGGCCTTGAATTCCTCGCCAGTGATTGGCGGGCTGCGACGCGCGCAGCGCGGCTCGCGTTATGTGCCGACGTCGTGCGGCGTTGCGCCGCCTTGCGCGCCAGTGCTCCAGCCGATCTGGTCTGGACGTTTTCGGGTGAACGCCTGGCGGCTAATTGGCTAGCGGCAATCGCTGACCAGTGGACTGACGGTGCACCGCCGGTGGACGCGCTGATCGGGATTCGGGAGCTGCCATCGTGGGATCGGTCCAGCCGATATCAAACCAGCGGCCTGACAGCGTTCGTTGACCATGAACTTACGGTCACGATCGCCTGCGTCAATGATACGCGCGATGCGCTGCGCGATTTGCTGCTGATCGCGCGCCATGCGCTTGCGACCGGCCCGATATCGCAAAACGATATGCTGCAGGGCATTCGTGGCCCGATCGCGTTTGCCGCCACAGCCCTTCATGGCAGTTATTGGTTTGAATTGGTTCCGGAAACATCCAAAATGGACTGATTGAGCGATGCGGTCGCGCGGGGCCATGATTACGGCCGCGATATGAAACGATTGGTCCAAGGGTGATTGCGTCGTTCGGTTCGGTCAATCGCGTATCGTCTCCATCCTTCAAGGAAGGCTTCGAGCGCCATCATATCATTGCCAGGCAATGCCTGCGCGATCCGGTTCTCGGGCCGTTTCTCGCCTCTATCGAAGAACACGGGTTTGCCGTTCACGACTTTGCGACGAACGGCGTCCTTCTGCCCGCCCTGCCGACGCTTGCCGAACACACCGGGCTGCCGCTCCATCGCGGTCCGCATCCGCATTACAACAGCGCCGTCATGGCGCAGATCGACGAGGTGCGGCGTGCGGCGCTATGGATCGATGGCACCGAGCGTCGCGGTCGTTTCGCCGTTCGTGCGTTGCGTGTGCTGCAGGTCCGATTGCGGGCGAAAATCGCATCGCGAACATCGCGCACGGTGGACGCGATCCGGCTGTGCGACCGGCCCCACATGGATCTCGATGCCGCCGTCGATCGGTTTCTGGCGCTTAAAAAAAGTGCGACCCCGCAGGGCCGCACTCCTCAACCATAAGTTTTCTGGCGCGTCGGCATGCCGAAGCTCGCCCCCTTGGAAAGACACCGAGCCTTAGAAAGGCTGAATGTCTTCGCCAACCGGAGGACGACCGAAAACGCCAACAACGATGCTCACCATCATGACTGTCGTCCTTTTCACAAAGCTCTCGGTCATTAATCATTTGTTTACCATTGAGCAACGTGGTTCGCCGGATGTCGGAACTACCCTGCGAAAGCGAGGAATTTCGGCCATTTAAGCCTTCGTTGAGGGTTAAGGGCCTAAGCTACGTGGATGCGCTCCGAGCTACCTTTGCCGCTGTCAAATTCCGAATCGGTCGGTTGCGATCCGATCGACAACACAGCGACCGGTATCTCGGCGCGACAGGCAGTCATTCTCATCCGGATTTGTGACTTCGGAGCGTTGCGACGGCGACAGGGCGTGGAAGTCCTCGAACTATGGCTGGCATCGCGCGCCGAGGCGCTGCAGAGGCAATACGGCTTTGCGGTTGCGAGCCGGGCAGGACGCGATGTCATCCGGCTCGAAACGCGCGTCGCTGACGTCGCGGGCGTGCGTTCGATAATGTCGAAAAGCGCGCTGGCGTTTGCCGACGGTGATCATGACACTTCGCCAGTTTCGCTCGCGATCGTGGCAGTGCTGGGGGGCGAGCGCCAGACACGGATCGATCTGATCGAAACAGCCGAGGAGGCACTTTCGCAGATTGAGGACGGCAATGAACCCGTGATAGTCGATTTGTCCGTCTCGAACGGACTACCGGACGAGGCGGCGCTCGGTCGTGACTTGCAAGTGGCAGAGAATCGCGGTGAACTCTTCCTAGTTTATCAACCGAAAGTTGCGGTCAGGAAACGCTGCATCGCAAGTGCAGAAGCGCTCATCCGCTGGCAGCACCCGGTTCACGGGGTGATCATGCCCGACGCTTTTATTCCGCTGGCCGAGCGCAATGGATCGATCCGTGAACTGACGTTGTGGGTGTTGTTGAAGATCATAGCTGACCAACCCTCGCTGACTGCCGATGGACGGCCCTTTCGCACATTCATGAACGTTTCGGGGCACTTGTTGACCGATTCGCACTTTATCGAGGCGGCCTGTCGCATTGTTGCGGAAACGCGCGCCGAGATCGGCTTCGAAATCACCGAAACCTCGGTCATCCGCGACCCCGAACTCGCGATTGCAAACCTCGAACGCTGTGCGGAAGCGGGCGTTGCGCTGGCAATTGATGACTATGGTGCCGGATTGTCGTCGCTGGCCTATCTCAAGCGGCTTCCGGCGCAGGAACTCAAGATCGACAAGATGTTTGTCACGCAGTTGACGAGCAGCCACCGCGATCCGCTGATCGTGCGGTCGACGATCGATCTTGCGCATGCCCTCGGCATGGAAGTCACAGCGGAAGGTGTTGAGTCGCCAGCGGCACTCGCTTTGTTAACGGTGATGGGTTGCGAGATGGTGCAGGGCTATCTGATCAGTCCGCCGTTGAAATTGGAGGAATTTCAGCGTTACCAAACGGAGTTTACCTTCGAAGCGCTCCAGTCGGACGGTCCTCGTGCGGTTCAAAGGCCGGCAAGCTTCTGGAGCCGGAAGAGCACCGCGTGAGCTCGTTTGGAACGTGGCGCCGCCAGCCACGCCGACCGTCCGCAGCAACTTGGGCATTGGCGCTGGCGCTTTTCTGCGCAAATGAAGGTTTTGCGCAGACCCAAGATCAGATCACGTCAATGCAAGTCGTTCGGCAGATTAATGAAGCACGTTCATCGATGCTTGTAAATCCATCCAGAGCACTCGCACTGTCGCAGGAAGCACAAATTACCGCAAGAGCGATCTCCGGTCGTGATAGATATAAATTGCATGCGGAAGCTGGCGCACTCGAAAGTCAGGCGCTTTTGAGGATGAATAGAGTAAATGATGCATACAAAATAATAACGAATATTGTGAAAATTACAAATGGAAAAACGATCCCGCATAAAACCCTTGGTGATATAGCGGTGTCTCGTGGTCATATTGAGGTGCAGCGAGGCCAGGTAGATATTGCGCTAATTCAATTTCAAAACGCCTTTGCTTTTTACCAGAAATCAAACGAGATCCGTGGGCAGTCAATCGCGCTCCAAAGTCTGGCATCTTTATATAATCAAGGCGGCGATTCGCGCATGGCATTAAAGTATTATGCACAAGCCGATGAAACATTTTCGGGTGACCCGCTTCTATCGCTTTCAGCGCATAACAATATCGGCAATGCCTATCTTTCGCTGTTTCGCCCGAAAGAAGCAGAAGTTGAGTTTCGCAAGGCGCTGGAAAGCGCCGAGCTGCTCAACAGCCGCATCTATACAATTCGCGTAAGGGCCAACATTGCCAAAGCGCTCATCGACCAGGGGCGGCTGTCGGAGGCAGGTGCGATTCTCACTGACGTGCTTGGCGAGACTGACACGAGCGAATTCGCGTCAGAGCTTTGGGCGTTCTGGGAATTGCGCGCGCAAATTGCGTATCGGAAAAAGGATTATCGCGCTGCGGGAATTGCGGTCGAAAAAGCGCTTGCTGGCGTCGATCCTGCTGCCAGTTCACCAAGATATCGGCGGGCGCACGACACGGCTTATGCGATTTATCGCGCCACCGGCCGCCCGGCAGCGGCGCTCGTTCACCGGGAGGCGATGGCACGGATCGACAAGGAGTCGGCGGAACTGACGGCCTCCACGGCGGCAGCGCTCATGGCTGCACGGTTCGATTCGGCAAATCAGAATCTCAAGATCGCGCGCCTCAAGGCCGAGCAGACCGAAGCCGAGTCGCGATCGCAACGAAATCTCTTCATTGTTTCGGGCATTGCTGGCATATTATTGTTTGTCGTGCTGGGCGCGGGCTTAATCCTGATAACGCGCAGTCGTAATCGGGAACGCGCAGCCAAGCTGGTGCTTGCACAGACCAACAGCGATCTCGAAAGGGCGATGGCGGCCAAGATGGAGTTTCTCGCGACAACCAGCCACGAAATCCGGACACCGCTCAATGGCATCCTCGGCATGACGCAGGTGCTGCTCACGCATCGTGGGCTCGATAGCGCGCTGCGCGATCGGATCGGAATCGTGCATAGCGCGGGCGAGACGATGCGCGCGCTGGTCGATGACATTCTTGATGTCGCAAAAATGGAAACCGGCAAGCTGGCGGTGCAAGAGGGCGTTGTGGAGTTACCCGCAATGCTGCGCGATGTTGCCCAGATGTGGCGATTGCAAGCCGAAGCGGCAGGGATCGACCTCGTGCTCGACCTCGACGACTGCCCCGACCGGATCGTGGGCGACGCCGCGCGGATCCGCCAGATCGTCTTCAATCTTATGTCGAATGCCATGAAATTCACCGAAAGCGGGGCGATCACGCTGTCGGCGCGCCGGGTTAGGATAGGGGAGGCGGACCGGCTGCGCATCGCGGTCAGGGACTCCGGGATTGGCATTGCTGCGGAATGGCATGAGTCGATCTTTGAACTGTTCCAACAGGTCGATGGTGGCACTACGCGCAAATATGGTGGCACAGGGCTGGGTCTTGCGATCTGCCGCAATCTCGCGCGCGCGATGGGTGGAGATGTTTGGGTGGAAAGCATGCAGGCCTTCGGATCGACTTTCACAATCGATCTGCCGCTGGTCTTGCGTGATCGTGACATTGCTCCTCCGACTGACTTTGATGCCGAGCGCAGCATTCTTATCGTCGAGCGCAACCCGATGACGCGCGGCGTTCTCCGGGCGATTTTGAGTGCCCGGTTCGAAGCGATCGAATTTGTCGCATCTCTGGCCGAGGCACAGGATTTGATCCGCGGCCAAGCGTTTGAATGGGTGCTTGTTGATGCCGATTCACTCGATGAGGACGCCACGATACGACGCACAGAAATCGCAGATTTGACCAGCGGAAGCAGCTTTAAGGTGCTGGTGATCGTCTCTACCGCTGATTGCGAATCGAGTCTTGCCACCAAGCAGATCGTCCTCGCGAAACCCTTGACAAAAAGCATGCTGGTGCAGGCAATCGGTGGCGAATGGGGTCCAGCTGCGGCTGACAAGCCGCTGACACTCGCGGCAGCGTCGTGAAAATCCTCTTCATCGAGGATGATGCCATGAACCGGCGGGTTGTTCGTGACATGCTCGATGTCGCGGGCATCCCGATGGACGAGGCCGATGGCGCGCGGGCGGGACTGCGCATGATCGACGCGCATGATTATGACCTTGTGCTCATGGACCTGCGGATGCCCGGCATGGACGGGATCGAAGCGATCCGCGTGCTGCGCCAGCGCACCGATGACAAAGCCGACTTGCCCGTGATCGTGATCACTGCGGATGCGGCTGCGGGCCTTCGCGAAAAGTGCATGGACCACGGTGCGGACGAAGTCCTGTTTAAACCGGTGGCGATGCAGTCGCTCTTCGATACCATTGCGGAGATCATGGTCGCGCGCGGTGGCGAGAATCCGATAATTTCGTGACCGGATAATTTCCTTCCGCGCCAAACGCATTATAGCTGCCATTATGAGCAGCTTCGATTTTGATCTCGGCGAAACTGCCGACATGATCCGCGAAACCACAGCGCGTTTTGCGGCCGACCAGATTGCCCCGATCGCGAGCGAAATCGACCGCAACGATCGCTTCCCACAGGAGTTGTGGCCGCAGATGGGCGCGCTCGGCCTCCATGGCATCACCGTGCCCGAGGCCGACGGCGGGCTGGGGCTCGGCTATCTCGAACATGTGGTGGTCTGCGAGGAAGTCGGGCGCGCATCGGCGTCGGTCGGCCTCAGTTACGGCGCGCACTCGAACCTGTGCGTCAACCAGATCGCGCGCTGGGCGAGTCCGGAGCAAAAGGCGAAATACCTGCCCAAGCTGATCAGCGGCGAGCACGTCGGCAGTCTTGCCATGTCCGAAGCGGGCGCGGGCAGTGATGTTATGTCGATGAAGCTCAAGGCTGACGCCGTGCAGGGCGGCTACCTCCTCAACGGCACGAAATTCTGGATCACCAACGCGGCCTATGCCGACACGCTCGTCGTTTATGCGAACACCAGCGAAGGCGGGCGCGGGCTGACGACGTTCCTGATCGAAAAGGACATCGAGGGCTTCAGCATCGGGCAAAAGATCGACAAGATGGGCATGCGCGGCTCGCCGACCGCCGAACTCGTCTTCACCGATTGTTTCGTGGGCGAGGAGCAGGTCATGGGTCCACCGAACGGCGGCGCGGCGGTGCTGATGTCCGGCCTCGATTATGAGCGCACCGTGCTCGCGGGCATCCAGCTCGGCATCATGCAGGCGTGCCTCGACACGGTGCTGCCGTTCGTGCGCGAGCGCAAGCAGTTCGGCAAACCCATCGGCAGCTTCCAGCTGATACAGGCGAAGGTCGCCGACATGTATGTCGCGCTCAATTCGGCGCGCGCCTATGTCTATGCGGTTGCCAAAAGCTGCGACGCAGGCCGCACCACACGCTTCGACGCAGCGGGCGCGATCCTGCTCGCGAGCGAAAACGCGGTGAAGGTCGCCAACGAAGCGGTGCAGGCGCTCGGCGGCGCGGGCTATACCAAGGACTGGCCGGTCGAACGCTATTATCGCGACGCCAAGCTGCTCGATATCGGCGCGGGCACGAACGAAATCAGGCGCATGCTGATCGGCCGCGAACTTGTGGGGGCGGCGTGATGGCAACAACAGTGGTCGATCGCGACCGCCAGCGCGGGTTCCTCGGCTTTGTCGAGCGCGTCGGCAACAAGCTGCCCGAACCGGCGATGATCTTCGTCTGGCTGATCGTCGCGCTGATGCTGCTCTCGGCGCTGGGCGCGTCGCTCGGCTGGTCGGCGTCGCTGGCCTATACCGGCGAGACCGCGCCGCAATGGGGCGTGCTGAAGGACGGCACGCTGAGCTACACCGCAACGAGCCTGTTTTCCGAGGAAAACATTGCGCGGCTGGTTACCGAGATGCCGCGCACGCTGACGGGCTTCGCGCCGCTCGGCCTCGTGATGACGCTGATCCTCGGCGCGTCGGTCGCCGAGCGCAGTGGCATGTTTTCCGCGCTCATCCGCGCGAGCCTGCGCAATGCGCCGCGCGTGATCCTCACGCCCATCGTCGCTATCATCGGCATGGTTAGCCACCATGCGTCTGACGCTGCTTACGTGGTTTTCATCCCGCTCGCCGCGATCCTCTATGCCAGCGTCGGGCGGCATCCGCTGGTGGGGCTCGCGGCGGCGTTCGCGGGCGTTTCGGGCGGCTTTGCGGGCAATATCACGCCGGGGCAGATGGACGTGCTGCTCTTTGGTTTCACGCAGGAGGCGGCGCGGATCATCGATCCGAACTGGACGATGAACCCCTTGGGCAACTGGTATTTCATCCTCGCCATCGTCTTCGCCTTCACGCCGATCATCTGGTTCATCACCGATCGCATCATCGAGCCGCGCTTGGGTCAATGGGGGGGCGAGCCCGACGAGGAGCTGAAAGCCGAACTCGCGCGCTCCGAAGTCACGCCCGCCGAGCACCGCGGCCTGCGCGCAGCCGGGCTGGCGGCATTGCTCATTGCAGCGGCGTTTGCAGCACTCAGCCTGTGGCCCGGATACACGCCGCTGATTGACGAAACCAAGATCGGCACGGCGCAGCTCCAGCCGTTCTACGCGGGTCTGGTTGCGGGCTTTTTCCTGTTGTTCCTGCTGACGGGAATCGCGTTTGGAAGCGCTGTCGGGACAGTGAAAAACAGCAAGGACGTGATCACGATGATGCAGGAGGGCGTGCGGATGCTCGCGCCCTATCTCGTGTTCGTGTTCTTCGCGGCGCACTTCGTGGCGATGTTCAACTGGTCGCGGCTGGGTCCGATCTTCGCGATCGACGGCGCGCTGGTATTGCAACAGGCGAATGTTCCCGCGCCACTGCTGCTTGCGGGCGTGCAGTTCGTTTCGTCTTTCCTCGACTTGTTTATCGGTTCCGCAGCGGCGAAATGGAGCGCGATGGCCCCCGTCGTGGTGCCCAAATTCATGCTGCTTGGCATCAGCCCCGAAATGACGACCGCCGCCTATCGGATGGGCGACAGCTACACCAACATCATGACGCCGCGGATGAGCTATTTCCCGCTGATCCTCGCGTTCGCGCGGCGCTATGACAAGTCGCTGGGTGTCGGTTCGCTGCTTGCGCTGATGTTGCCCTATGCGCTGAGCTTCATGGTGGTGGGGCTTGCGATGACGGTCAGCTGGGTGACGTTCGATCTGCCGCTCGGGCCAAGCGCACAGGTGTTCTACACGCCGCCGACGGTGCCGCTCAAATGACAGTTTTGTCAATTGGAAGGGGAATGGCGATCATGCACAATCATCCCCGCTTCTCCGCGTCTCCGCGTGAACCTGCACCGTTTCGTTTCACGCAGAGATGCGGAGAGGCGGCGAGTAAGGCTGTATGAGCGCGCCCACTCTGCCGACATCGTTCAACGCAGAAGAAGAGGTGTCGAAGGCGCGTACCGCACACAACATCGCGTTGCGCGACGAACTCTGGGCCAAGGTTGCCGAGGCAGCGCTCGGCGGGAACGCAAAGTCGCGCGAGCGGCATACCGCGCGGGGCAAGTTGCTTCCCCGCGAGCGGGTTGAGCGGCTGCTGGACCCGGGGTCGCCGTTCCTCGAGATCGGGCAACTCGCCGCCAACGACCTCTACGATGGCGAAGTGCCGGGCGCAGGGTTGATTTGCGGCATTGGTCGCGTGAGCGGGCGGCAAGTGATGATCGTCTGCAACGATGCCACCGTTAAGGGCGGGACCTATTATCCGCTCACGGTCAAGAAGCATCTCCGCGCGCAAGAGATTGCCCTCGAGAACCGGCTGCCGTGCATCTACCTGGTGGACAGCGGCGGCGCGAACCTGCCGCATCAGGCCGAGGTCTTCCCCGACCGCGACCATTTCGGGCGCATCTTCTTCAACCAGGCGAATATGTCCGCGCGGCAAATCCCGCAGATCGCCTGCGTGATGGGCAGTTGCACGGCGGGCGGGGCGTATGTGCCTGCAATGTCCGACGAGACGGTGATCGTGCGCGGACAGGGGACGATCTTCCTCGCGGGGCCGCCATTGGTGAAGGCCGCCACCGGCGAAGTCATCAGCGCCGAGGAATTGGGCGGCGCGGACACGCATGGGCGCAAGTCGGGCGTGGTCGATCATGTCGCCGAGAACGACGAACATGCGCTGACGATCGTGCGGGATATCGTATCGCATTTGGGCCCGACCTTCACGCTCGATAGCGAGGGCGGGACTATTCGCTTCGGCGATCGCGTGCGCGGCCGCCGCCCGCCGCGACCACCCAGATACGATGCCGACGAGCTCTACGGCATCATCCCCGACGACGTCCGCGCGCCGTACGACGTCCACGAAGTCATCGCCCGCATCGTCGATGGCAGCGAGTTCCACGAGTTCAAGTCGCTCTACGGCACCACGCTCGTCTGCGGTTTCGCGCATATCTGGGGAATACCCGTCGCGATCCTCGCCAACAACGGCGTGCTGTTCAGCGAAAGCGCGCAAAAGGGCGCGCACTTCATTCAGCTTGCCTGCCAGCGGCGGATACCGCTCTTGTTCCTCCAGAATATCAGCGGCTTCATGGTCGGCGGCAAATATGAGGCAGAGGGGATTGCCAAGCACGGCGCGAAACTGGTCACCGCCGTCGCCACCGCGCAAGTGCCCAAGATCACCGTGCTGATCGGCGGCAGCTTTGGCGCGGGCAATTACGGCATGTGCGGGCGGGCGTATAGCCCACGTTTCCTGTTCACCTGGCCCAATGCGCGAATTTCGGTGATGGGCGGCGAACAGGCGGCGAGCGTACTGGCCACCGTCCACCGCGATGCCGAGAAATGGACGCCGGAAGAGGCCGAAGCCTTCAAGGCCCCGATCCGCCAGAAATATGAAGATGAAGGCAACCCCTATCACGCCACCGCGCGGCTGTGGGATGACGGGATTATCGACCCGGCGCAGACACGCGACGTGCTGGGGCTGGCGTTAGCGGCGGCGCTGAACGCCCCGGTCGAGGAGGCGCCCCGCTTTGGGGTGTTTAGGATGTGAGCAATGAAATGAATGACCAAACCAAGTCTGCACCGGCAGATACAATGTATTCATTCGAAGAGTACCGAATGATGTATGACAGCACCGAACTGGTCTCGGATCGTAAGATCGCCTTTACACGCGCAAATTACTCGCTGTGTTTGGCGATAATTGCTGGGCAGGGTTTTGTAGCGAGTTGGGTCTACGGAAAAGGAAAAATAGAAATTATCGGATGCGTTTTTCTTTTATTAATATCACTTTTGGCGCTGATGTTTTGTAGATATTGGTATGCTCAGCTGATATCATTCAAAAGACTAAACAGCGCAAAGTTCCAAGTACTTGAAGAAATGGCAAAAGATCTAGTATTTCCTGACTATCGTGAAATGAGTATTAGGTCAATAAGTCCATTTCAAAGAGAATATGAAATTCTTGAAAAGCAGAAAAAATTGAAAAACTATAAAGGTATGAAGGTTCTTTCGTCAAATTCGGATGAAATGATTGTACCGTTAACATTTCAAATTTTCTTTTACGTCTCAGGTGGATTCTTCCTGCTGTGGGGAATCAGTGCTGCGACTAAATTTTTGTGATGCTAAATCCTATGAAAACCGTCCTTATGATAATGCCTGTATATTCGGACAGACAGTTTGCTCAGAAGCGCGATATTGTAAATGAAATTTGTGTGAACGCCGGTTGTCATCCTCTGTTCCCAGAATATGAGCGGAACAATCCCATGTTCGATGTGTCAAAAGCGCGACGTCGCTTGGAACAGTCGGATTTAGTAATCGCTGACCTAACACTTGAGCGGCCAAGTTGCTATTTTGAACTCGGCTTTGCTGAAAACCAATCAGCGAATATCATTGTCGTTGCGGATGAGAAATCCGATATTCATCAGCTTTCCGGTCGGGAACGAGTGATTAGGTTTGCTGGGGTCGATGATTATCATAGAGCGGTCACACTTGCCCTGCACTCTGGGCTGGGGGTTCTTTAGTTGATCAAATCCCTCCTCATCGCCAACCGTGGCGAAATCGCTTGTCGGATTATCCGCACCGCGCGTGCGATGGTCATTCGTACCATCGCGGTCTATTCGGATGCCGATGCCAAGGCGCTGCATGTGCGGCAGGCGGATGAGGCGGTGCATATCGGGGCTTCTCCGGCGCGCGAGAGTTATCTGGTGGGCGAGAAGATCATCGCCGCCGCGATAAGCACGGGCGCCGAGGCGATCCATCCGGGCTATGGCTTTCTGTCCGAGAATGCCGAATTCGCGCAGGCCGTGATCGACGCGGGGCTGATCTGGGTCGGGCCTGCCCCCGCAAGCATCACCGCGATGGGGCTGAAGGATGCGGCCAAGACGCTGATGGCAGCGGCCGGCGTACCCGTGACGCCCGGCTATATGGGCGCGAACCAGGAGCCGGCGTTCCTGAGCGAACGCGCCGCCGAAATCGGCTATCCCGTACTCATCAAGGCGGTCGCGGGCGGGGGCGGGAAGGGGATGCGCAAGGTGACAGACCGTGTCACCTTCGCCGATGCGCTCGCCTCCTGCCAGCGCGAGGCGGCGGCGTCGTTCGGCAATGCGCATGTGCTGATCGAGAAATATATCCAGCGCCCGCGCCATATCGAGGTGCAGATATTCGGCGATACGCACGGGAACATCGTCCATCTGTTCGAGCGCGACTGCTCGCTCCAGCGCCGCCACCAGAAGGTGATCGAGGAAGCTCCCGCACCGGGGATGGACGAAGCAACGCGCAGCGCTCTGTGCGAGACCGCCGTCCGCGCCGCGCGCGCGGTCGACTATGTCGGCGCAGGCACGATCGAGTTCATCGCCGATGCATCTGAAGGCCTGCGCGCCGACCGCATCTGGTTCATGGAAATGAACACGCGGCTGCAGGTCGAGCATCCGGTGACCGAGGAGATCACCGGCGTCGATCTGGTCGAATGGCAATTGCGCGTGGCGAGCGGGGAGGTGCTGCCGAAGCGGCAGGAGGAGCTGAGCATCGACGGCTGGGCGATGGAGGCGCGGTTGTATGCGGAGGATCCGGCGAAGGGTTTTTTGCCGAGTGTTGGCAAGCTGGAGCAGTTCGCACTTTCGCAATATGATTGCCGTGTAGAGACGGGCTACGAAGCTGATGACACCGTGTCTCCGTTCTACGATCCGATGATCGCAAAGCTCGTTGTCCACGCCCCTTCAAGGGAGGAGGCGGCAGAGTGGCTGTCGAGTGCTTGCGCCTGCGCGCTGGTGTGGCCCGTAAGAACGAACAACGCTTTTCTCTCGCGGGCATTGGAGCGGCAAGAATTTGTGACCGGCGATGTCGATACGGGATTTATTGAGCGCAACCAGACCGCGCTTTGCGCGACAGGAAATGCGAGCGAGAAGACGTTGCAGATTGGCGTGTCGGAGATTTTGAAGCGCATTCAGCACCCCGGCTTCGACAGACCAAAAATGCGAGAGCAAACCTTCGCAATTGATCTTAGAGGCATGAGGCTGAATGCGCCTCAAGTGGAAGCCTTTCCCATAGCGGTGAATGGGGCCGTCCAATTACTGAAGTCTTGTCGTCAAGGTTCCACGGCATGGCACATCACTTATACTGAAGACGGCGGTGTTCTGGTTTCGAATGACGACGGCCAGCTATTTCATTTTGCAGTCGCCCGCACCTATGGCGGAGATATCGGCGCACCGTCCTCCGGCACCATCCTCTCCCCCATGCCTGGCCGGATCATCGCGGTCGAGGTCGCGGCGGGCGACGTAGTGATCAAGGGCCAGAAGCTCGTCACATTGGAAGCGATGAAGATGGAGCATACGCTGACCGCGCCGTTCGACGGGGTGGTGGCCGAACTCAACGTCGTCGCGGGCGTGCAGGTGCAGGTCGAGGCGGTGCTGGCGCGGATCGAAGCGGCGGGTTGAACCGGCGCGGCGGCTTGCCTATTGAGCGCTAACCGGCGCGCGGGCGTTGTGTAATGGTAAGACCCTAGCCTTCCAAGCTAGAGACACGGGTTCGATTCCCGTCGCCCGCTCCACCGCGCCACGCGGAGCTGCGATAGCAAAGCTATCGAACTCACGCGCAAGCGCGGCCCACGCAACTCACGTTATGGCTCGATATCCGGATTCTGCTCGGTCCCGCGCGCAGCCGCTTTGGCGCGGGCGGCGCGCATCTGCTGCATGTAGCAGCCCGTCCAGCCACCGGGGCCGACAGCGGTGCAGCTCCCCGGACCCGTGCGTGCCCCCGCATCGGTCGTCGCCTGTGCGCGGGCGGCCCAGCTCTGGTTCTCGGGAGCGATGACGCCCTGGTTGCGCAACTGCTTGGGGATGCGGAAGCGCTCGCTTTCGGGCGCGCGCACGCAGATCGTGTCGGCGGGGCATTTGTCCTCGCCGTAAACGGTCAGGATGCGCTCGTTGGCGATCTGCGCGACGGCGATCTGGGGCGTGCCCATGAGGACGGCGAGGAGCGGGGCGTAGCGCAGCATCGTCTTCATCTCCACTTGTGCACCTGAACGCACGATGTCCCGCCTCAGATCCGCTTCGATGCGGCAATAGCGGCGCGACAGCCGAGCCGGATCGCAGCCGCCAAAACGGGATAGGCGAACGCACGCTCGGCACCGGCGGCAAGCGCGGCTTCCTTGTGCTCGAGCTCGTCGGCCTGAAAGTCCACAATAGCATCGCGCAGCTCGGGATCAGTATCGCCGATCTCGGCGAGCTGCTCGCTGTAATGCCGGTCGATCTCGGTCTCGACCGCGACCGTGCAGGCCATGGCCGCCTCGGGCCCGATCAGCGCAGTCGCCATGCCAAGGCCGTAGCCTGCGACGTTCCAGAAGGGCTGGAGCAGCGTCGGGCGCACGCCGCGCCGCGCCATCATCGCGTCGAACGCCTGCCGGTGGCGCTCCTCCTGCGCCGCCATGCGGGCAATGTCGCGCGCGGCGGGCGAACGGTTGCCGAGGATCGCGAGCTGACCCTCATAAATTCGCGACGCACCAAATTCGCCCGCCTGGTTGACGCGGATCATCGATGCAGTGTCGGTTTCCATCAGCGTTTCCTTGCCAGCATGGCGAATATGGCGATGCCCCCTGCGCCTGAGAAGAGGGCGTTGAACCCGGCGAGCGAAATGCCGAACAATGTCCAAGGCGCGACGTCGCAGCGGATGAGTGGTGCATTCATGATGTCGGCGAGCGAGCCGCCGGGGGAGGCATTCGCGCAGGTCGTGAGGCCCTGCCACCAGCGATATTCCACGCCCGCATGAAATGCGCCGATCCCGGCCGAGATCAGCACCGCGACTGCGGCAAGGGCGATCAAGGCGGTGCGGGCAGGGGGCTTTAGCGCGAATGCGATGAGCGCGACGCCGATCGCGGCATAATGCGGCCATCGCTGCCAGAGGCACATCTCACACGGGTAAAGCCCGCCGATGAATTGCGACCCCAGCGCCCCTGCGATCAGCGCTGCGGGGAGAAGGAGGGCAATCAGATTGGCGCGGAAATGCTGCGCTTGGCTCAACGCCGCGCCACCTGCGGTGCCGGGGGCTTGGCCAGCCGCCCGATCGTCTCGAGCGCATAGTGCAGCTGGAAGTCGGTAATGCCCTTGGCTTTCAACTGCTCGGCGGTGGCGGCGAAGCGCGGATCGGCCTTGGCGTCTTCTTCCAGCACCGAATTGTCCACCTTGGCCTCGTTGATCAGATGCCGCCGCAGATCGGCCTCGCGAAAGCGCGGGCGTGATTTGTAATCGGGATCCGAAAGCTGCGGCACGAGCAGGTCGGGCTCGATGCCGCCTTCCTGCACGCTTTTGCCCGAAGGCGTGTAATAGCGTGCCGTCGTCAGGCGCAGCGCAGTCGTGTCGTCGAGCTGCAAGAGTGTCTGGACCGAGCCCTTGCCGAAGGTGCGCTCGCCGATCACGAGGCCGCGGTGATGATCCTGAAGCGCGCCCGCGACGATTTCGGCCGCCGACGCCGACCCGGCATCGACCAGCACCACGATCGGCAGGCCGCGCGCGAAATCGCCACGCTTTGCAAAATAACGCTCGATATCGCGCTTTTCGCGTCCGCGCTGCGAGACGATTTCGCCTTCGTTGAGAAACTCGTCGGACACTGCGACTGCTTCGTCGAGCAGCCCGCCTGGGTTCGAGCGGAGATCGAGCACATAGCCGAGCGGCGCGCGCCCGAGCTTCTTGTCGATCTGGGCGAGCGCGTCGCGCACGCCGGTGCCGGTGTTTTTCGAAAAGCTGTTGATGTTGATATAGCCGATCTGGCCCTTCACTTCCCATTTCACCGGCTTGATGACGATGATTTCGCGGACCAACGGCACGTCGAACGGCTTGTCGCGCCCGGCACGGACGATGGTGAGCTTGATCGGCGTCCCCGGTTTCCCGCGCATCTGATCGACCGCTTCGTCGAGCGTGCCGCCGAAGATCAGCTGTCCGTCGAGATGGGTGATGAAATCGCCAGACTTGAGGCCTGCGCGATACGCTGGCGTGTCCTCGGTCGGTGTCACGACTTTTACAGCCCCGTCCTCGAGCGTGACGGTCAGCCCAAGACCGCCGTAATTGCCATCGGTCTGCACGCGCATCTGCGAAAAATCGCGGGCGTCGAGATAGGAGCTGTGTGGATCGAGGCTGGCGAGCATCCCGTCGATGGCGCCCTTGATCAGCTTCTGGTCATCGACCTTGTCGATATACGAAGCCTTGACGCGTTCGAAGACAGCAAGGAACGCATCGAGCTGCTTATAGGCATTGACATCGACGGCCGCCATCGCCGTGGTCGCAGCGGGGATAAGCGCAACGGCCGAAACCGTCAGCATGGCGCGCAAAGGAAAATTACTCATGGGCATACCATATCAACGATTGCGCGCCCCGCGCTAGCCCCAACGCGAACGCCAGCGCGTCGGATTGCGGGACACTCAGTTGATCAGGCGTCCGATATCGACGGGCTCGCCGCCGCGCCGCAGCTCGACAGTCACGCTTGGCTGATCGGCACCGGCGCGACCGAGCGGCGACCCGGGATCGACAGCGTCGCCCACCTTGGCGTCAAGTACCGCAAGGCCGGTGATCAGTGTCGTCCAGCCGCTGCCGTGATCGATGATCACGATATTGCCGTAGCTTCGATAAGGCGCGGCAAAGACGATGCGGCCGCCGGTTGGCGCCACGACCTGCGCGGCCGGGCGGGTAGCGATGGTCAGCCCGCGCTCGCGCACGCCGGTGCGCGAAACTTCGCCTAACCCTGAGACGACGCGACCGATGACGGGCAGGCGGTAAGGCGCCTGCGCGGCAGGTCTGACCGCGACGTCCTGCGGAAGCGCGCGCGCTTCACCCGGGCGCTGGGGGCGGCGCACCGGGCCGGGCAGCGCTGCCAGCCGCGCGCCGACCGCCGCCGCATCATCAATCCGGCTCATCAGATCGACGATGTCACGCGCCTGCTCGCCCAGCGCGATGGCGCGGTCCTGCTCGGCCATCGCGCTGCCGCCCAGCGCCTCGGCGGCGCGGCGGCGCTCGAGCGCGAGACCAGCAAGCTGATTGCGCTGCGCGACCAGCGCGCGCTGGCTCTGCCGGAGCGCAGCGAGCGCGGCATCGGCTTCGGCGCGCAAGGTCCGGCTGCGGGCGACTTCGCTGCGGACGTCGGCGGTGCGTGCCTGCACGACCGGCAGGATCGCCGCGAGCGTGGCACGCAGGTGAACGATGTCAGTCACCGACCCCGGCTGGACGAGCGCGAGCGCGGGCGGGCGGCGGGCCATCGATTGCAGCGCGGCCACCAGTCGGATCGTCGGCCCCTGCCGTGCCGCCAAGCGCGCGCGCTGCTCGGTTCGCAACCGGTCAATGATCGCGATGCGGGCTTCGGCGGCGTCGATCTCGGCCTCGGCTGACTGTATCCGCGCGGCCACCGCTGCCGAGCGCGCGCGGGCGCGGGCGGCATCGTCACGCGCGGCACTCGCGGCGGATTCGATGCGTTGCGAGCGGGCCAGCGCCGCCTGTGCATCGGTCTTGGCGCGGGCGAGCGCGCGGCGTTGCTCGTCGATCGACTGCGCCGAGGCGATCGCCGCGAGCGCGCCCGCAAGTCCAATGCCCAGAGCGACGCGCGCGATCAGCCGCGTTCGCCTTCGAGCTTGCCGAAGCGTGCCTCGAATCCGGCAATGTCTCCCGCCGCAAGCAGCCGCGCCTGTTCGACCCACTGGTCACGCGCCATGCGTCCCGAAAAACTCCCCAGTTCGGCATCGAGTGCGGCCTGCGCGGTCTCGTCGAGCGCGGCAAGCGCTTCAATACTGCCGATGCCGAGGTCGTCGAGACGCTTCGCGATCCGCGGGCCAAGGCCCTTGATGCGCGTCAGCGGGCTCATCTCAGGCGTTGCGTTGACCGCCATCGCAATGGCTCCGGCGATCGGGCCGGGGCCAATGATGTCGGGCTCGACCGGACCCCTGCGCTGCAAGGTCGGCAGCACCGGGTCGTCATCGCCGGGCGCATCCAGCGAAATGCGCTGGCCCCGGCCGCGCAGCAGGAGCACGATCGCGCCGATGAGCAGCGCGACGCCGATGAGCAGCACGGGCCAGTATTCGAGCAGGAGAAGGTCGATCGTCATGCCGGAGATTTAGCCGCCCGCGCGCGCTCGCGCCAGCCGATGTCGCGGCGCACGAAGCCGGTCGGGAAGTCGATGGCATCGACGGCGCGATAAGCCTGCGTGCACGCCGCTTCGATGTCGGGGCCAGTCCCCGTCACGCCGAGCACGCGACCGCCCTTGCTCACCAGGCGATCCGCATTGTGCGCAGTTCCTGCGTGAAAAACCAGCGCGCCCGTCGCTTCGGCATCGGCGATCCCCGCGATCACCCCACCGGTTTCGGGAGTGCCGGGATAGCCGTTTGCGGCCATGACCACAGTGAGCGCCGTGTTCGCGCTGAACGGCAACGGCCCCACGTCAGCCAGCCGACCGACCGCTACGGCATGCAGCAGCGCAACGAGATCGCCTTCGAACCGAGCGAGCATGGCCTGTGTCTCAGGATCGCCGAAGCGGGCATTGTATTCGATGAGCTTCGGCCCCTCGTCAGTGAGCATCAGCCCGGCGAACAGGACGCCCGAAAAGGGCGTGCCCGCAGCCGCCATCGCCGTGACAGTCGGGCCGATGATTTCGCGCATCACCCGCGCTTCGACCGCGGGGGTCAGCACCGTTGCCGGGCTGTAGGCTCCCATCCCGCCGGTATTGGGGCCGGTGTCGCCCTCGCCGACGCGCTTGTGATCCTGCGCCGAGGCGAAGGGGAGCACCGTGACGCCATCGGTAAGCGCGAAAAAGCTGACTTCCTCTCCGGTCATGAACGTCTCGATGACCACGGACGCGTCGGGCCGGTCGAACAGCGCGTCGATCGCGGCGCGGGCCTGCGCGTCGGTGTCGGCAATGATCACGCCCTTGCCCGCCGCCAGACCGTCGGCCTTGATTACGACTGGATGCTCGAACGCGGCGAGCCCGGCGAGCGCCGCCGCCTTGTCGTCGAAACGCGCGTAGGGTGCGGTCGGGATATTGGCGCGCGCGCACAGATCCTTGGTGAAGCCTTTCGATCCCTCGAGCTGCGCGGCAGCTTTGCCGGGTCCGAACACCGCCTGTCCGGCAGCGCGCAGACTATCAGCGAGACCATCGACCAGCGGTGCTTCGGGTCCGATGACGACGAGGCCGATCGCTTGTGCTTCGCAGGATGCGATGACGGCATCATGGTTGCCCGGATCGAGATCGATGCAAGTTGCGTGCTGCGCGATGCCGGGGTTGCCCGGTGCCGCGTAAAGCGTATCCAGTGCCTGCGATTGCGCGAGCTTCCAGGCCAGCGCATGCTCGCGGCCCCCCGACCCGATCAGCAGGATGTTCATGAAAGACCCGGTCCCCTTCGATGCTCCGCCAGGGCTGCTAGCGAAAAGCGCACCCGGCGACAACGCGGCTCCCTTGAGCGTGTCCGAGCTGTCGGCGCGGCTGAAGCGCCATGTCGAGGACGGGTTTGGGCTGGTGCGCATCCGCGGCGAGATTTCGGGCTGGAAGCGCGTTGCCTCGGGGCATTGCTACCTCGCTTTGAAAGACGACAAAGCCGTGATCGACGGGGTGATCTGGAAAGGCGGCGCGGCGGCGCTGGCGTTCGTGCCGAGTGACGGGATCGAGGTGATCGCGACCGGCAGGCTGACGATCTACCCGGGGCGCTCGAAATACCAGATCGTGATCGAGACGATGGAGCTGGCAGGCGAGGGGGCGATGCTCGCGCTTCTCGAAAAACTGAAGCTGCGGCTGGCGGGCGAGGGGCTGTTCGATGCGACACGCAAGCGCCCGCTGCCGTTCCTGCCGCGCACGATCGGTGTCGTGACCTCGCCAACGGGCGCTGTGATCCGCGACATCCTCCACCGCCTCGAGGACCGCTTCCCGAGCCGCGTCATCGTCTGGCCCGTGATCGTGCAAGGGGCCGGGGCGGCGCAGGCCGTTGCAGCGGCGGTCGATGGCTTTTCGGCCATGCAGGGCGCGGACCGACCCGATCTCGTGATCGTCGCGCGCGGCGGCGGCTCGATCGAGGATTTGTGGGCGTTCAATGAGGAGGCGGTTGCCCGCGCGGTGGCCGCGTGCACGATCCCGATCATCTCGGCGGTGGGCCATGAGACCGACACGACCTTGTGCGACTTTGCCGCCGACGTCCGCGCGCCGACGCCGACCGCAGCCGCCGAAATGGCAGTGCCGGTGCGCGGCGAACTGCTCACGCATGTGCAGTCGCTGGGCTTGCGCGGGCAGCGCTCTGCGCGGCGCTATCACGAGCGCGCGGCCGAGCGGTTCGCAGCGGTCGAACGACGCTTGCCGACACAAGTGGCACTGCTCGCGCCGCAGGCGCAACGCGTCGATGATGCGGGCGAGCGACTGCGGCGGGGGCTGAGCCTGTCGCTGGCGCACGCGCGCGGCGAACTGGCCCGCGCCAGTGGCGCACTGCGGCCAGCACTCCTCGAAGCCCGGCTGACGCGCGGCCGCGCCGCACTCGATCAATTGTGGCGCGTGGCAGCGTCGCTCAACCCCGACCGCGTTTTGACGCGCGGCTATGCCCGCATCGAAAAACGCGGCGGCGGCACGCTCACCAATACAGCAACGGCGCGCGCTGCGGGGTTGCTCACGTTGCGTTTTGCCGACGGAACGGTCGATGCACGGGTTGAGCGCGCGGCGGCGGCGGCCTATGTCCCGCCGCATCAGGATCGCCTGCTCTAGGAACCGACCATGCTCATGTCCCCCGCCGGGCGGCTTGCCCGCCTTCGCTATGGCCCCAATGGCTACAAGGTGCTGGCGAGCGGCGATCATGTGCTGTGCGCCATCACCGGCGAGCGCATCTCGGTCGAAGATCTGCGCTACTGGAGTGTGACGCGGCAGGAAGCCTATGTGAGCGCGCAGGTCGCGACCGAGGCGCTGACCCCGTGATGCTCGTGTGGCGCGGGGCTGCCGTGCTGCTGGCGCTGTCGGTGCCTGCCGGGGCGCAAATATCGGCACCTGCGATCGGCGCGTTCCGGCTGGACCGTGCGCCGCAGCAGGGCGGGCTTGCGCGTGGCATCGTTCCCGCAGGCACGGTCCGCTTGGTCAAGGACGGCGCTGACGTGGCGATTGCGCGCGACGGGCGCTTCGTGATCGGCTTCGGACGCGATGCGCCGCCGACGTCAACGCTGACTGCCTTCCAGACTGGCGCTCAAATGGTCAGCGAGTGCTTTGGCGTTGTCCCGCGGCGCTGGCGGGTGGAGAACCTGCCGACGCTGCCGCGCTACAGCCAGCCGAGCGCCGAATTCAATGCACGCCGCCCCGGCGAGCTGGCGCAGATCAATGCGGCGCGGCGGATCGTCAGCGCCAGCGAGGGCTGGCGGCAGGCGTTCATCTGGCCCGCGCGCGGACGGATCAGCGGCGTGTTCGGCTCGCAACGCATTTACCGCGGCGAGCCCGGCGCGTTTCACAACGGCGTCGATGTCGCCGCATCGACCGGCACGCCGGTGATCGCGCCGGCCGACGGCGTCGTGATCCTCGCCGCCGCTGCGCCGTTTACGCTCGAGGGCAATCTCTTGATGCTCGATCACGGCATGGGCCTGTCAAGCGCGTTTCTCCACCTGTCGCGCATCGATGTGAGAGTTGGCGACAGCGTCCGCCAGGGCCAGCGCATCGGCGCAATCGGCACGACGGGGCGCTCGACCGGCCCGCATCTTCACTGGGGGATGCGCTGGCAGGACGAGCGCATCGATCCCGCAAGCGTCGCGGGGCCGATGCGCTGAGCGCTACTTAATGCGGCGCACGGTCGCGCGACCGCGCTTGCCGACGGTGGCATAATAGGCGCCCAACGTGCCGCGCGAAAGCGTGACGGTCGCGCCGGGCTTGGGATCGTCGAAGCCGCGCGATACCTCGGTGGTTTCCCACACCGCGCCGTCCTCCACGGTGAACCGCCACTGGTCGCGGTTGAAGCTGCGCGAGGCGATGACCTTGGTCACGATTTCGCGGTCGTCGTCGGCCTCAACCTGTTCCGCCTTGCTGCTGCTCAGGAATCCGATCTTGGGGAGTGTAAACCCGAAAAGACCACGGCGCGCCTCTTTCACTTCCGCACGGTCGACGACGATCACGTCGCGCGACTGGGTCGCGGCGGTCAGGGCATCAACGGCCTGATCGTAACAGCGCAGGCGCTCGGCCGCATCGGTCTTGGTCCGGCACTCCTGCAGCGCCGTCACCTGGCGCGGCAGCGACGGCGCGGTCTGGGCGCGCGCTGCTAATGGAAATGCCAACGCCGCCACCACAATTAAACGCACGATCATCCCGTTAACCTTCTCACAACCAATTTCTGACCATGACGTCGATCCGGTCGATTCACAAACCTGTGGCAAAAATCACACAGGCTGGGGGTATTGAGCAGTTGGGCGTTGCAGCTTTGTTGCAATCTTCGCACGCCTCATTCTAACACTACCATTAATCGTGATGCTGCGTCTGAATGGGCGATGTATCAACATGATTTCACGCCGGCCGAGATCTGGCCGAACAAGGGGAAGACACAATGCTCACCGTTTCTGTCCGACGCAAGCTGCTGGCGAGCACGATCATTGCCGGTGCACTGGCGACATCGCCCGCCATCGCGCAGACCGCAGCGCCCGTCGAAGAAGCAGACGCCGGCGTCATCGTTGTCACCGGATCGCGCGTTGCGCGTCCGAACGCTGAATCGCCGAGCCCGATCACGTCGGTCGGTGCCGAAGACATCAAGGAATTCGGCGCGACCAAGATCGAAGATCTTGCCAACTCGCTGCCGCAGGTGTTCGCGGGCCAAAATTCGGGCGTGTCGAACGGTGCCGACGGCACGGCGACGATCGATCTTCGCGGCCTCGGGCCGAGCCGCACGGTCGTTCTGATCGACGGCAAGCGCCTCATGCCGGGCAATATCGGCGGCGGCGGTGGTGCCGACTTGAACTTCATTCCCAGCGCGCTGGTCACGCAGATCGATCTGCTCACCGGCGGCGCGTCGGCTGCCTATGGTGCGGACGCCGTCGCCGGCGTCGTGAACTTCAAGATGAACCGCAATTTCCGCGGCCTTCGCCTTGATGCGCAGTATGGCTTCTATCAGCACACCAACAACAACGACATCCGCTCGATCGTGAATGCGCGTTTCACGGCACCCGAAGGCAATGTCGTCTCGGGCGGCGCGTATGACGCGACGATGGCGCTGGGTTCGGGCTTCGATGAAGACCGGGGCAGCTTCGTGGTTTATGCCGGGTATCGCTCGGAATCGGCAATCACGCAGGACAAGTATGATTACTCGATCTGCACGCTCAATCCGACCGGCGGCCAGACGGGCACGGTGACCGACCTCGCGTGCGGTGGATCGGGCACTCCCGCTCGCTCGCGTATCGGCGGCATCAGCGCAGCAAACGCGGCTCTGGCCGGCATCCCGGCAGCCGGCAGCTACACGCTGACGGCGTCGAACACGCTAATCCCCTATGTGGCATCGCGCGACGCCTTCAACTTTGCGCCGGCCAACTATTACCGTCGTCCTTCGCAGCGGTATAACGCAGGTGCCTTTGCGCAGTATGAAATCAGCCCGGCGCTCGTGCCGTATATCGATGCGATGTTCATGGACTACAGCACCGAGGCGCAGATTGCCCCGTCGGGTGCCTTCTTCGGCACGCGCACCGTGAACTGCGACAACCCCTTCCTGCAGGGCACGCAGATCGGAACTGCAATTTGCGGTGCCGACCTCGGCAGCACGACGGCGACGGCGAGCTTCCTCCTCGGCAAGCGCAACGTCGAAGGCGGTCCGCGCTTCAACGACATCGGGTTCAACCAGTTCCGCATCGTGACCGGCATGAAGGGCGAACTCAGCGAAGCATTCAGCTACGACGCCTATTTCCAGACCGGCCAGATCAAGGTGGCGAACACCTATCGCAACGACGTTTCGAGCGCGCGGATCAGTGAAGCCCTCTTGGTGCGCAACGTCGGCGGCGTGCCGACCTGCACGAGCGGCAACGCAGCGTGCGTTCCCTATAATGTGTTCGCTGAAGGCGGCGTTTCGACCGCAGCAGCGGCCTACATCGGTATCCCGCTGGTCATCACCGGAACGACGCGCGAGACGATTGTCTCGGGGACGATCCTGGGCAATCTCGGCGAACTGGGTATCCGCTCGCCGCTGTCTGAAGATGGCCTGCGGTCGTCGGTCGGTGTCGAATACCGCACCGAATCGCTCAAGACGCAGCCTGACCAGTCTTACATCAACGGCGACGGTGCCGGTCAGGGCGGACCGACTCTGCCGATCGACGGCGAATACAGCGTGACCGACTTCTTCGGCGAACTTGGCATCCCGCTGATCACCGACACGTCGTTCTTCCAGGATCTCTCGCTCGAGCTCGGCTATCGCCATTCGAAGTATGACGTCCGCGGCGCGACGACGCAGAACTCGTCCGACACCTACAAGATCGCCGGCAACTGGTCGCCGATCGCCGACATCACGCTGCGTGGTTCGTATAACCGCGCAGTGCGGTCGCCGAACATCGGTGAGCTGTTCCTCAATCAGAGCATCGGGCTGTTCGCCGGCACCGACCCGTGCGCTGGCACTGCCGTTGGCACGACGGTGAATGGTTTCACGGCCGCGCAGTGCGCCCGCACCGGCGTGACTGCCGCGCAGTTCGGCAACCTGCTTCCGAACACGGCGCAGCAGTATAACCAGATTGGCGGCGGCAACCTCAACCTCCGTCCGGAGAAGGCCAACACCTATTCGTTCGGTGCCGTGCTCAATCCGAAGGGCGGCTTCCTGAACGGGCTGCTGCTGTCGGTCGATTACTTCAACATCAATGTCACCGACTTCGTCGGCGGCATTGGCTCGCAGGTCATCCTCAACCAGTGCCTTGCGACGGGCGATGCGTTCTTCTGTAACAAGATCACGCGTTCGCCGGCATCGACCGGCGCTGCTGCCGGCTCGCTGTGGATCGGTGAAGGCGGCTTCGTCGACAATCGCACGACGAACACCGGTTCGCTGAGGACGTCGGGCATCGACGTCAACGGTGACTACCGCGTGAACATCGGTGAAAATCGCCTGCGTTGGCAGTTCGTCGGCACCTGGCTCGAAAAGCTGGTTGTCCAGCCGCTCACCAATGGCTTCGACTATGACTGCGCCGGCTACTACGGCATCACTTGCGGCAACCCGAACCCCGAGTTCCGGTTCAACACCAACGTGAAGTTCACGACGGCGGATGATTTCGGCCTGACGGTCCGTTGGCGTTACCTGGCGCCGGTCACGCTCGATGTGCTGAGCGCGGATCCGGATCTGGCTGGTTCGGCCGACGCCGGAACCGATCGCCGGATCAAGGCCTACAACTACTTCGATCTGTTGTTCTCGCTGCCGATCAAAGAAACCGCCGTGTTCCG
>JBJXFA010000090.1:0-35767 GCA_046153865.1 Sphingomonadaceae bacterium | reverse complement strand
GGATTGAAATCGAAGCCGAAGCGCCCGCCAACCGGGGCGACCGACATCGTCGAGGCCAGCGACGCCATGCCCGACGTCGACAGCGTGTAAACGCGTCCGGTCTGCGCGATGCCATAGATCAGACTGTTGACGGGGCGAAGGTCGATGCCGACGAGCTGGTCTCCGGCGCTGAGGCCCGAAATCGCAAAATTGCTGATGATGGTGCCTGGCGTTGCGGAATCGAAGGTAACGATCCGCTGATTGGTAGTCAGGCCGGCGAGCTGTTCGGCGTGCGCGAGCGAAACGGGTGCAAATGCTGCAAGCAGCGCGGCACCAAGCGTGCGATAAGATTTCATGACAGTCTCCCTGTAGCGAAGGGGCCCAGTCCCTTGCGCAGGAGATACGGGCGGCTTCGCGAGCCGGATGCCGCCGCTGAAAGAATGTTTAAGAAAAGGTAAACGCTCAGATCAATCCAGCGAGCGGCGACGACGGATCGGCATACATGCGCCGTCCCATCCGACCGCTGCGATAAGCAAGCCGCCCGCTTTCAACCGCCAGCCGCATCGCGCGCGCCATCATCACCGGATCCTTCGCCTCGACGATCGCGGTATTCATCAGCACGCCGTCGCACCCCAGCTCCATCGCGACCGCCGCATCACTTGCCGTGCCAACACCGGCATCGACGAGCACCGGCACTTTTGCACCCTCGACGATCAGACGGATCGTCACGCGGTTCTGGATACCGAGGCCAGAGCCGATTGGCGCGCCCAGCGGCATGATCGCAACCGCACCCGCCTCCTCGAGCTGCCGCGCCACGATCGGATCGTCAGTGCAATAAACCATCGGCAGGAAGCCCTCTTTGACGAGCACTTCGGTCGCCCGCAGCGTCTCGCGCATGTCGGGATAGAGCGTGCGCGCCTCGCCCAAGACCTCGAGCTTGACGAGATCCCAGCCCCCCGCCTCACGCGCCAGCCGCAGCGTGCGGATCGCATCCTCGGCGGTGAAGCACCCGGCGGTGTTGGGCAGATAGGTGATCCGCTTGGGATCGATGAAATCGGTGAGCATCGGGGCATTGCGGTCGCTGATGTTCACGCGGCGTACGGCAACGGTGACGATTTCAGCGCCCGACGCAACGACTGCAGCCGCATTCTCCTCGAACGACTTATATTTGCCGGTGCCGACGATGAGCCGCGACGTGAAGCTGCGCCCGGCGACCGTCCACTGGTCTTGCGGGGCATGATCCCCGCCGCCCACAAAATGCACGATCTCGATCTCGTCGCCATCTTCCACGATCACATCGGCGAGCGTCGAGCGCGGCACGATTTCAAGATTACGCTCGACCGCAACCTTGGTCGGCTCGAGCCCGAGTTCGTTCGCCAGCGCAGCAAGGCTGATGCCTGCAAACACCCGGCGATGCTCGCCGTTCACCCGGATGCTGATCGTGCCATCTGCCGTCATGCGCTGCCTTTGCCTGTCCCACTCGACACGCATATAGGCCTCGCGACCGCAACCGAAAGTCCGCGCATGTCCGTTGTCTTCGTTCTGAACGGCCCCAACCTCAATCTGCTTGGGGTCCGCGAGCCCGAAATCTACGGCACCGACACACTCGACGACATTGCCGGGCGGCTCGAGGATCAGGCACGCGGGCTGGGGCTCACGATCGACCTGCGCCAGTCGAACCACGAGGGCCATCTCATCGACTGGCTGCACGAAGCTCAGGCGATCGGTGCCAAGGCGGTGCTGCTCAATGCGGGCGGCTACACCCATACGTCGATTGCACTTCATGACGCGATCAAATCCATTACGGTGCCCGTGATCGAGGTGCATCTTTCCGATCCGCACAAGCGCGAGGCGTTTCGCCATTTGAGCTATATCGGCATGGCGGCGACGGCATGCTTTGCCGGGCACGGGGCAGCATCCTACACGCTGGCGCTGGACGCGGCGGCCAAATATTGATCGCGTCGCCATTCGCGGCTACCCGATGCCCATGAACGTCATGTTCAACGCCGTCGAATTCGTCCATCGCCTCGAAAGCGAGGGCCTCTCGCGCGGTGCAGCCGAGGCGATCGCGCAAGGGATCGACGATCGCAATCGCGATCTGGTCACGAAGGCCGACTTGACAGAACTGGCAACGAAGGCCGATTTGCTGGCCCTCAAGGCTGATCTCGAATTGAGTTTGGCTATGACGCGCACCGACCTCGAAAAAGGATTGGCGACGACACGGGCAGATCTGGAAATAGGATTAGCGAAGACACGAGCAGATCTGGAAAAGGGCTTGCTGACACTGCGCGCTGATCTCGAAACGGGTCTCGTGGCGACGCGAGCGGACTTTCAAATAGAACTCGCCAAGGCATTAAACCGACAAACGCTGCAATTCGGCGCGATGCTACTGGCAGCAATCGGCATTGCTATCGGGATCGCCAGGGTCGCGTTGGGCGCGAACTAGAATCAGAAACGGGGCACATATGGTCGAACACATAGGCGCGATGCACGTCGATACCGCGCTGGTCCGGCAGCTTGCCGAACTTCTCGACGAAACCAACCTGACCGAAATCGAAGTGGCGGACGGCGACCGCAAAGTGCGCGTTGCGCGGACGCCCGCCGCCGTCTCCGCAGGTCCGGCACCGGCGTCCGCCGCGCCTGCGCCCGTGGCCGCCCCCGCGGCAGTTGTTGCGGACATCAGCGCAGACGCGCTGAAATCGCCGATGGTGGGCACGGCCTATCTCCTGCCCGAGCCCGGAGCGCAGCCGTTCGTGGCGGTGGGCGATACGGTCAGTGAAGGTCAGACGCTGCTGATCATCGAGGCGATGAAAGTGATGAATCCGATCGCGGCACCGCGCGCCGGACGGGTGGAACGCGTGCTGGTCGAAAACGGTGCCCCGGTCGAATATGATCAGCCGCTGATCGTCCTCGCCTGATGCCGACGATCGAGAAGCTCCTCATCGCCAATCGCGGCGAGATCGCGCTGCGCATTCACCGCGCCTGTCATGAAATCGGGATAAAGACGGTCGCGGTGCATTCGACTGCCGATGCCGATGCCATGCACGTCCGCCTTGCCGACGAAGCGATCTGCATCGGCCCACCGGCGGCGGTCGACAGCTATCTCAATGTGCCCGCGATCATTGCGGCGGCCGAAATCTCAGGGGCCGACGCCATCCACCCCGGCTATGGGTTCCTCAGCGAAAACGCGCGCTTCGCCGAGATTGTCGAGGAGCACAATATCGTGTTCGTCGGGCCCAAGCCCGAGCATATCCGCACGATGGGCGACAAGGTCGAAGCCAAGCGCACGGCAGGCGCGCTCGGGCTGCCGCTCGTCCCGGGCTCGGATGGCGCCGTCACCGATATCGCCGTGGCCCGGGCGATCGCCGCCGAGATCGGCTATCCGGTGATCGTCAAAGCGGCGAGCGGTGGCGGCGGGCGCGGCATGAAGGTCGTTACCGGGCCTGACGATCTCGAAAGCCTGATGAGCCAGGCGCGCAGCGAAGCGAAAGCCGCCTTTGGCGACGACACCGTCTATATCGAGAAATATCTCGGCAACCCGCGCCACATCGAATTCCAGATCTTCGGCGACGGCCAGGGCACCGCGATCCACCTCGGCGAGCGCGACTGCTCGCTGCAGCGGCGGCACCAGAAAGTGTTCGAGGAAGCCCCCTCCCCAATCATTTCGGCAGCCGAACGCGCGCGCATGGGCGCGGTGGTCGCCAAAGCGATGGCCGACATGGGCTATCGCGGCGCGGGAACGATCGAGTTTCTGTGGGAAGACGGCGAATTCTACTTCATCGAAATGAACACGCGTCTCCAGGTCGAGCATCCGGTGACCGAGATGATCACCGGCATCGATCTCGTGCGCGAACAGATCCGCATTGCCGAAGGGCTGTCGCTCTCGGTCACGCAGGACGAGGTCGAGTTCTCCGGCCATGCCATCGAGTGTCGCATCAACGCCGAAGATGCGCGCACGTTCGCGCCGTCGCCGGGGCTCGTCAGCTATTTCCACGCACCCGGCGGCATGCACGTCCGCTTCGATAGCGGACTCTATGCGGGCTACCGCATCCCGCCTTACTACGACAGCATGATCGCCAAGCTGATCGTTTACGGCAAGACCCGCGAGGCCGCGATGCTTCGCCTAAAACGCGCGCTCGAGGAAACCGTGATCGAAGGCGTGAAGACCACGATCCCGCTGCATCAGGCGCTGCTGGCCGAGCCCGACATCCAGAACGGCGACTATTCGATCAAATGGCTGGAGGACTGGCTGGCGCGTCAATCGGATTGACATCGTTTCGATATTTCCATTACATTAGAAATATGGAATCAGAACGCGTTATCTCTGCACTTTCGGCGCTCGCTCAAGAGCATCGGCTCGCCGCGTTTCGCTTCCTTGTCCGGCGCGGACCAGAAGGCGCTTCGGCGGGAATCATTGCGGACACGCTGGCTTTGCCTGCGTCGTCGCTGTCGTTCCACCTTGCGCAGCTCGAACGCGTCGGCCTGATCATTCGTGTCCGCAAGAGCCGATCGCTGATCTACTCGGCTGACTTTGCGACGATGGGCGCGCTCGTCGGCTATCTCATGGAGAATTGTTGCGGCGGGTCAGCGGTCGTCGCCCCGGTCTGCAGGCCCGAACTCGAGAGGAAAATCTCATGAAGCGCATGCATCTTCACGTCGGCGTCTCTGACCTCGACGCCTCGATCAGCTTTTATTCGGCGCTGTTCGCGGCCGAGCCGACCATCGCGAAGCCCGATTACGCCAAATGGCTGCTCGACGATCCACGCGTCAACTTCGCGATCTCCACGGGTGTGCATGCCACAAAAGGCGTCGATCACATCGGCATTCAAGTCGAAACCATAAATGAGCTTGGCGAAGTTTATGCACGGCTCGCAACCGCCGGACGCCCCGTCCTTGAGGAGGGTGCGACGACCTGTTGCTACGCGCAGTCCGAAAAGAGCTGGGTCGCCGACCCCGACGGCGTTGTTTGGGAGGCATTCCTCACCAACGGTCAGGCGACAGTGTATGGCGACAAGTTGCACGTTGCCAGTGCACTATCCGATCGGGGCACGCTCGAGCCGGCGAACGCATCAGCCACCACGTGCTGTGCACCGAAAATCGCGTGAAGCGGGTCATGGTCGCCGAAGCGCTCGGCACCTGCTTGCTTGTCGCGACAGTCGTCGGTTCAGGCATCATGGCGTCGCAGCTGGCGGGCGGGAATGATGCGGTCGCGCTGCTCGGCAATACCGCGGCGACCGCGGCGGTGCTCTTCGTGCTGATCACGCTGCTTGGGCCGATTTCGGGTGCGCAGTTCAATCCGGTGGTCACCCTGCTGTTCGGGCCGCGGCGGGTGGCGACGATTGTCGTCCAGTTTGCCGCGGCGATTGGGGGCACGTTGCTCGCGCATGCGATGTTCGGGCTCCCACTGCTGCAGGAAAGCATCAAGGTGCGCGCGACGCCCGGCGAATGGCTCGGCGAGGCGGTCGCGACCTTCGGCCTGATCCTGACGATCCGTCTCGGCCTGCGGCACCGGCCCGAGGCCGTCCCTGCCCTTGTCGCGGCGTGGATCACGGCAGGGTATTGGTTCACATCTTCAACGAGCTTTGCCAACCCTGCAGTCACGATCGCGCGCATGCTGACCGACAGCTTTGCCGGCATCCGCCCCGCTGACGCACCGGCCTTCATCATTGCGCAACTCACCGGGGGCGGCCTTGGCTATTGGATTAGCGGCTGGCTTTTGGAGGGACAGGATGAACGCAACGATCTATCATAATCCGGCGTGCGGAACATCGCGCAAGACGCTGGAAATCCTTGAAAATGAGTCCGGTGTCACGGTCGACGTGGTCGAGTATCTCAAGATGCCGCCGACCCGCGACCGGCTTGTCGAACTCTACATGCGCGCCGGGATCACACCGCGCGAAGGGCTGCGAACGCATGGCGATCCGGCCGCGCAACTGGTTGCTGAATTGCGCCTCGACAGCGCCGACGACGACGCGATCCTCGATGCGATGATGGCGCACCCGATCCTCATCAATCGGCCGCTGGTCGAAACCGAGAAGGGCGTCCGCCTGTGCCGCCCGCAAGAGGTTGTGCGCGAAATTCTGTAGCGCGGCGCGTCGTTTGCGCATTACGGTCGGGCGCATGGCAACAATTGCAGTCTATTCCTTGAAAGGCGGCGTCGGCAAAACGACGCTCGCGGTCAATCTGGCGTGGAGCGCGGCAACGCTGTCGTCGCGCCGCACGCTGCTTTGGGATCTCGATCCGCAGGCGGCGGCGAGTTTTCTCGTCGGCGGCAGCGCGCCCGCGCGCGATGCAGCACAGGCGGTGTTCGCCAAGGACGTCGCGCCCGAAAAGCTGATTGCGGCGACCTCGGTCGAACGCCTCGATCTGCTTGCCGCCGACATCTCGCTGCGCAGCCTCGACCGATTTTTTTTCGCGCTCGGCAAGCGCAAGCGGCTCGCGCGGCTGATCGACGATCTGGCCAAGACCTATGACCGGATCGTGCTCGATTGCCCGCCCGGACTCACCGAAACAAGCGAGCAGGTTATGCGCGCGGCGGACCTGATCCTCGTGCCCGTCATCCCCTCGCCGCTCTCGCGCCGCGCACTCGATGAGGTCGTCGCTCATCTCGACCGCGAACATAAGGGCCACGCGCCGATCCTGCCGGTGTTCTCGATGGTCGACCGGCGGCGCGCACTGCACTGCGCCGCGCTCGAGGCGGACGCGGCCTGGCCTTCGGTGCCGATGGCAAGCGCCGTCGAGCAGATGACCGTCCGCCGCCTGCCGCTCGGTGCCTTCGCCCCGCGCTCGCCTGCGGGTGAAGCGTTTGCGACCCTGTGGACGGGCGTCGAACGCAAGCTGGCGCGCCTGCAGACGGAATGACCGCCCCACTCGACCCTGATCTCCTCCTGCGCGCCTACACTGTCGGCGTCTTCCCCATGGCCGACAGCCGCAAGGCGCGCTCGGTTTACTGGGTCGAGCCCAAATCGCGCGCGATTCTGCCGCTTGACGGGTTTCATCTGTCGCGGTCGCTGCGCAAAACGTTGCTCAGCGACCGCTTCACGACTACTGCCGACACCGCCTTCGGCAGCATCGTGGCGCTGTGTGCCGAATCTGCCGACGACCGACCCGACACCTGGATCAACCGCCAAATCGAACACGCGGTGGCGACGCTGCACGCTGCAGGACGCGCGCATTCGATCGAGACCTGGGCCGGTGGCGCACTCGTCGGCGGGCTTTACGGCATTGCGCTCGGCCGCGCGTTTTTCGGCGAGTCGATGGTCAGCCGCGCCACCGATGCATCAAAAGTCGCGCTGGCGCATCTCGTCGCACGGCTGCGCGTCGGCGGCTACACGCTGCTCGATTGCCAGTTCATGACACCGCATCTCGCCTCGCTCGGCGCGGTCGAAATCAGTCGCGACGCCTATATAGCATTGCTCGATGGCGCGGTGTCCTCGCTCGATGGCGGCGTAGCTTCGGCCGGTACGGCGTCGGCAGTCGGAGACTTTTTCGCTTTCGACCGGGCGGGTGCGCTCGCGCCCGATTCGGAGTCCGAGAGCACGACCGTGTCAGGCCCCGCCTCGGGATGGCGCATCGTGCAGGCCTTGACCCAGACATCGTAAACCGGGTGTTGGACGACGTTGAGCGACGGCGACTCCTTGAAGAGCCAGCCCGAAAAAGCCTTGCGCCATTTATCGTCGCTGCCCTGCACGATCAGCTGGACGAAAGCACCGGTCAGCTGGTCCTTCTCCCATGGCTCGGTCTGGTCGCAGGCGCTCAGCCGCACAACCGCATCGCCGATGCGAACCCGGTCGCCGGGGCGCATCCGGAGGTCGCGCGACAGGCCATTGCGCTTGTTGAGAATGCCCAGCGTCGCCACACGCTCGGCCATCGGGGTTGCTGTGGCGACGGCTTTGCGCGCGCTCGGCGGCTTGCTGGCCGCATCGGGTTCGGCGACGATCGGCGCGTCGGGGGCAAGCGTCGCATTCTGCGCGACGAGCACACCGGCAAGCCCCGCAATCGCCAGCGCGCCGACCGCGATCCAGCGTCGCGTCATGCGCCGTCGGGGCTCCAGGCCTCGTAATCGCCCGTTGCGGTAGCGCGCTTGCCGCCTGCCTCGAGCGCCCCGGCCGGGCGATAGGCCTCGCGCGTTCCGGTCAGATTTGCCTGTGCTTCCTTTTCCCAGCGTCGCACCGGCGGCAGGCTCTGATCGGGCAGTCCTTCGACCTGGTGATGCAGCCAGCCATGCCATTCGGGGGGCACCCGGCTGGCATCGTTCGCGCCCTTATAGACTACGTGGCGACGCTTGCGCCCGTCGGGCAGCGGTTTGCCCTCGAAATAGATATTGCCCAGCGTATCTTCGCCGACGCGCGTTGCGCTGCGCAGCGCGAGATCAGTGCCGATCGTCGCGCCGTCCCACCAGGTGAAAATCTTGCCGAGCACTCCCATTCCGCAGCGATTAGGCTGCGCATGGCCGCTGCGCAACGCCTAACCCTGCCAGCGGACGATACTGTCCTCGGTGATCCCCAGTTCAGCCGCGCGACCACCGGCAATCTCGAGCACGGCGGCAACGGGTTCGTCAGGCCCCTGCGGGTCGAGCGAATAGGGCACGGTGTTCTCGATCAGCCGCGCGATGCTGCCGTCGGCGCGGATGAAAATCCAGTCCTGCGGGATCGGGCAATTCTTCATCCAGAACTTGGCCACCCGCGGTGGAACCAGCGGAAAGATCATGCCGCCATCGGGCGCGATGAACGTGCGGAACATGAGGCCGCGCTGCTGCTCTTCAAACGTCCGCGCGACTTCAACATTGAACCGGTGCGTCTTGCCGTTCGAAAGGATGGTCACCGGCATGGTCTTGGCCGCCACTTGCGCCGCAGCACCATCAGCGGACGTCGCCTGCGCACAGCTACTGGACGCAAAAACAGCCATGAAGGCGAACGCCAGGGGCAGCAACCGGTTCAAACCGCCTGCACCTCGACTGCCAGTGGCCCCTTCTCACCCGCCACGATGCGGGCATTGAGCGGCTGCTCGGGTTCGAGTTCGACGACGCCTGCCCGGCGGAGCGTTTCCATATGCAGGAAAATGTCCTGGCCGCCGCTTTCGCGCACCACAAAGCCATAGCCTTTGAGCCGGTTGAACCACTTCACACGAACCGGCTCGGGCGGGCCGGCATTGGCCAGCAGCGCGCCAAGATCGACCCGGCTGCGGCTGTCGTTGCGCCGGGCGTCGAGGTCGGGGCCGGTGGCGGTCGACACGTCGATCGCAAGGACGGATGTCGCCTGCAGGCCGCGAGTGCCGCGCGCCGCTTCGCAATCGACGGTCGCGCCTTCCGGCAAGCTGCGTCGATCGTGCTCGCGCAACAGGCTAAAGTGGATAAGCACATCGCCCTCCACAGTCTGCACAAAGCCGAAGCCGCGCGTCGCATCGAACCACTTGACGGATCCGGTCAGCCGTTGGATTGCGACCGGCGTCCGATCATCGTCGATCAGCGCCTCGGCCAGTGCGCCTTCTTTGAACGCGTTCATAGCAACCCCCAACCTGTCAATTGCATAACGCACGAGACCGCGTTCGGGCAAAGGAATCTTGTGGGGTGCGGCAATCATTGGTCCCGCATCGGGATCACGCCCGGCAAGCTCAGCACGAATGCGCGGGCGAGACCAAAATCATGTCCGGCGCGAATCATCGCCGCGATCTGGCGACGCGCGACCTCAGGCGTTGCCCGCGTGACCGCAAAGGGACCGAAACGCCGCCGCCGCGCATAGGTTTCCGCCGCGCGATACGCGGCATCCGGACACGGCCGCAGCGCCTCGCCGATCGCCCGATCGACGCCGGCCGCAGCAAGCGCCGCACCGATCCGCCGTCCACCATAGCCGCGCCGCGCCAATGCGCCCGCCCGGCCCTCGGCAAAAGCGCGATCGTCCACATAACCGGCGGCGGCAAACCGAGCGACGAGCGCTGCGATGTCGGCAGCGTCCTCGTCACCCCAGCCACGCTCGACGATCTTGCGCTGAAGATAGCGCGCCAGTTTCGCCTCGGTCGTCGCGTAACGGCCGACATAGCGCAGCGCGAGCCCCTCCAGCGCGGGCAGATCGAGCGGCGGACGGGGCGAGTTATGACGATTAGGTTTCATTCGCCACGTTTGTGCCACAGTCAGAAGCGATTGAAACAAAAATGCGCCCTCAAGACGGCGCACAGGGTCATGCGCGGAGCAACGGGGTCTTGCACCAGATTATGGACGAACATCAGTTGCACAGCATGCCGACAGCCACAATGGACGCGCTCGAGCGACGCTTCTCGGATTTCGCGACACTGGGGGACGCGCTTGACTATGCGGCGCAGGGAACGCGCGGCCTGAATTTTCACGATGCGCGCGGCAAGCTCGCCCGGGCATATCCTTACACTGAAATGCGCGAGGACGCGCTGGCGATGTCGCGGCGACTGATCGCGCACGGCATCGCACCGGGCGACCGGGTGGCGCTGATCGCCGAGACCGGCCCGGAGTTCGCCGCTCTTTTTTTTGGGGCCGTTTATGCCGGTGCGTGGCCGGTCCCGCTGCCGCTGCCGACCTCGTTCGGGGGGCGCGACGCCTATGTCGATCAGCTCGGTGTCCAGCTGAAGAGCGCCGATCCCGCGCTGCTGCTTTATCCGCCCGAACTTGATGCGATGGCCCCGGCCGCTGCGGCGACCGTCCCGTGCCCGGCAATCGACTGGACGAGCTTTGGCCGACAGGCGGCACCCGATATCGCGCTTCCCAAAGCCGCGCCTGACGACATCGCCTATCTGCAATATTCGAGCGGATCGACGCGCTTTCCGCATGGTGTGGCCGTTACGCATCACGCGCTGCTCAGCAATCTGGCCGCGCACGCGCACGGCATGGAAGTCGAGCATGGCGATCGCTGCATTTCCTGGCTGCCCTGGTATCATGATATGGGGCTGGTCGGCTGTTTCCTGTCGCCTGTCGCCAATCAGGTCTCGGCGGACTATCTCAAAACCGAGGATTTCGCGCGGCGGCCGCTGGCCTGGCTCGACATGATTTCGCGCAACGCCGGCACCTCGATCAGCTATTCGCCGACGTTTGGGTATGACATCTGTGCGCGCCGCATCTCCTCGCAGTCGCATGTTGCCGACCGGCTCGATCTGTCGCGCTGGCGCCTTGCCGGCAATGGCGCGGACATGATCCGGCCCGACGTGATGCAGGCCTTCGTCGATGTCTTCGCGCCCGCAGGCTTCAAGGCCAGCGCCTTCCTGCCGAGCTACGGCCTCGCTGAATCGACGCTCGCTGTTTCGATCATGCCGCCCGGCGAAGGCATCGTCGTCGAGCTCGTCGAGGAAACCGAATTGTCAGGCGATGACCCTGTGGTGGGACGGCCGACGCGCTACCGGGCCATCGTCAATTGCGGCAAACCCGTGCGCGACATGCGCGTCGAGATCCGCGACGAGGCCGGAACGCACCTGCCCGAGCGCGCCATCGGCAAAGTCTGGGCATCGGGCCCGTCGATCATGGCGGGCTATTTCCGCGACGAGCTCGCGACCGCAGCATGCCTCAAGGACGGCTGGCTCGACACCGGCGACATGGGCTATTTGTCGGACGGTTATGTCTACATCGTAGGCCGCGCCAAAGACATGATCATCATCAACGGCAAGAACCACTGGCCGCAGGACATCGAATGGGCGGTCGAACAGCTTCCCGGCTTCAAGGCGGGCGACATCGCGGCGTTCTCGGTCACGAACGCAGGCGGCGAAGAGACCCCGGCGGTGCTCGTCCAGTGCCGCACGACCGACGAGAGCGAGCGTTCCCGCCTGCGCAACACCATCCGCGACAAGGTCCGCTCGATCACGGGCATGAACTGCGTTGTCGAACTGGTGCCGCCGCGCACGCTGCCGCGCACCAGTTCGGGCAAGCTGAGCCGCGCCAAGGCGCGGACGCAATATCTGTCGGGCGAGATCCAGCCTTACGCGATGGCGGCGTGAAGATAATTCGTCAGGCAATTACCGGACGCTAACCAATCGCGGCTAACGCGGCCCGGTGACGAGACCAGCCAAACCCAAGCCCGCCGCGACGACGATGCCTGACTGGCGGACGACGCTGGGGCTGACGCAGCCGAAAGATGCCGACTGGGGGCGTGTGCGCGCGGCACAAATTAACGTAATTCAGCGGCTTGCGCCATTGCGCCTCGCGATGAACGTCATCAGCATCGTCGCCATCGTCGTGGTTATGATGCCAAATGTTCCGCCAACGCTGCTTTGGCCGTGGGCAGGTTTCCTTACTGCGGCCGTAACGCTTTCGGCATACAACAAGCTGAAGAACCGCGGATGGCTGTATCAAACGGCCACACTTCCCGAACTGCATCGCGAGACGGTCTGGGCAACGATCATTGGGCTGTGCTGGGGATCAGCACCGCTCCTGTTCGGCGAATATTGCGGAACGGCCGAAATCCTGTTGCTCTGGGCCGCATGCATCGCAATCATGGCGGGTGCCGCATTTGCGCTGTCAGCGATCCCGCTCGCCACCGCTGCATTCCTGATGGCGATCGGCACCTGCCTGACGCTGGCGATGCACTGGCTACAGTTCCCGGCAGTCGCGGGGACGGCTGCCGTATTCACTGTCGGCATGACCGCTGCCTGCGTCTATTCGGGCCGCAGCTTCGTCCTGCACGAAGCGGCCGGGCTCGCGCTCGCCGAAAAGAACGAAGTCGTCAGCCTGCTGCTGCGCGAATTCGACGATTCGGGCGGCGACTGGATGTGGCAGACTGATGCCTCCAAGTGCCTTACCCACGTGAGCGCGCGCTTTGCCTATGCGCTGGGGATGGAGCCCGAAACGCTCGAAGCGCGGCCGCTGCTGCAAATCCTCGCAGGTGATGCCTGGGAAGCCGGCAATTTCGCCGCCGGCCTGCGCGAACTCGCCGAAAAACTGAAAAAGCGCGAGAGTTTTGCCGATCTCATCCTGCCGGTGACGATCAATGGCGAGGCGCATTGGTGGGAGCTGTCGGCCTCGCCGCGCTTCGACGATCGCGGCTCGTTCCTCGGCTTCCGCGGCGTCGGCTCGGATGTGACAGCGCAGCGCAAAAGTGCTGACAAGATCAATCACATGGCGCGTTTCGATACGCTCACGGGCCTCCCGAACCGGCTGCAGATTACCGAGGCGCTCGGCGAAGCGATGGCCGAAGCCGATCGCTGGCGCGGCAAATGCGCATTCTTCATGATCGATCTCGACCGGTTCAAGGCGGTGAACGACACGCTCGGCCACCCGGTCGGCGACCGGTTGCTGACGCGCGTGGCCGAGCGGCTTAAGTCCTTGATGCAGGGCCGCAACATCTGCGGACGGCTTGGCGGCGACGAGTTTGCGGTCGTCGTGTTCGATGGCAGCGATCAGGCCAAGCTCAGCAAGCTGGCGCGCGACATCATCGAAACGCTGTCGAAGCCCTATGAAGTCGATCAGCACACGCTCTACATCGGCGCATCGATCGGCACCGCCGTGGGCCCGCGCGATGGTCGTTCAGTCGAGATGCTGATCCGCTCGGCCGATCTCGCGCTCTACCGCTCGAAAGACCAGGGCGGCGGTTCATTCAACGCCTATGAGCCACAGTTGCATCAGCATGCCGAGGAGCGCCGTGTCGTCGAAATCGCGCTCCGAAAGGCGCTCGAGCGCAACGAGTTCACCGTGCATTACCAGCCGGTCGTGGCTGCCGAAAACGGCCAGATCGAGAGCTTTGAGGCGCTGCTGCGCTGGCACAATCCTGACCTCGGCAACGTCAGCCCTGCCAAGTTCATCCCTGTAGCCGAAGACGCGCGGCTGATCGGCCCGATCGGCGAGTGGGTGCTGCGCACGGCGTGCATGGAAGCCAAGCGCTGGCCGGAAACGATCCGCGTCGCGGTCAACGTGTCGGCCGAACAACTCACCGATGCGAGCTTCACCAGCTCGGTGGTCTCGGCGCTCGCGCACAGCGGTCTGCCGCCACACCGGCTCGAACTCGAAGTCACCGAAAGCGTGTTCATGCGCGAAGGCACCGGCGCGGTCGCCGTGCTCGATCAGCTCCTGGCACTTGGCGTGAGGCTGGCACTCGACGATTTCGGCACCGGCTATTCGTCGCTCGGCTATCTGTCGAAAACCAAGTTCACGACGATCAAGATCGACCGGCAGTTCGTGCAGGGCGCGTCCAAAAATGCGCCCGAGTCGATCGCGATCATCCGCGCCGTCGTCGCCATGGCAGGCAGCCTCGGCATGTCGACCACGGCCGAAGGCGTGGAAACCGACGCCGAACTGCAGATCATCCGCAAGCTCGGCTGCCGCAAGATTCAGGGCTATCTCTTCGGCCGCCCGATGCCGGCCAGCGAAGCGCGGCTGCTGTTCGATGTCGATCGGCGGGTGGCTTGAAGGAGCGAGGCGCGCAGCGGAAGCAGCGCGCCGGTCGCGTAAGCGACGCGAATGCCTGTCCTGAGCCTGTCGAAGGGTCCGGCCGACCTTGCAGCGCAAGGACCGACGACGCGGCTTTGCCGCAGCGGGCGTTGCAGACATACATAATCGGATCGACACGGTGGACTCCTGCGCAAACGTGCGCGACAAGCTTGGCCGGGGCAAAATTAAGGCGGTCTTCGCGTTACGATGTATGCAGGCTTTCGATGCGCAATTATTGTGGTTTTTGGATGGCTAATCCTAGCCGCTAGTCCACAACCGAGCGGTAATAAGACCGAACAAAGCAATGCTCAGTAAACCGTTTTGAAGCGTGTGCCAGCGATCGCGCCGACTTCCCTCGCCAGCGTCGAGAAAGTCGGGGGACCTAAGAAACCAGAACTATGCGGCCCGGGACAATACGACAGCAACGATGAACTCTGCGCACAGTGGAAGGCAGCAGATGCGGCCGAGTTGTCAGCTTGGTATGCAGCCGCATCGCTTGGGCTGGGTATTTTTGGCACTATTGGCTTACTTGCTACGCTTTACTATACGCGCGAAGCTGTCAGGGTTGCGCACGTTGCTACTAAGGGTGCGGACGTTGCACTGGAAATTGCGGCTCGGACTGCTGATGCGTCTCTAGCTTTGGGGGAATTATCCCCTTGCGTCAGGTTCGCCTAGCGGTGGTATGGCACTAAAATAAATCGTCCTACCCCCTTGTACTTTTTTTTAATCCGTTTAGCTGGATTGCCACCTTTGCAGGAGGTGGCAATGAACATACACACAACGATCCGCGCTCCACTTCCGTTTCGGAGCAATTCGAAGCGATGCGCTCGCGTTGGCGACCAGACCGTGTTGACCGGTGACTGCCTTGTCGAAATGAAGGCGCTCGAAGCTGAATCTGTTGATGCGATTGTGACCTCGCCGCCCTACAATCTGGGCATCGCCTATCGCAGCTATGACGATACTGTGCCTAGAAGCGCTTATCTTCAATGGATCGCGGACGTTGCGCTTGCGATGAAGCGCGTGCTGAAGGAGGACGGCTCCCTGTTTTTGAACATGGGGGCCACCAACAGCGATCCTTGGGTTCTATTCGATGTTGCCGAGACGCTGCGCGAGTTTTTCACTCTTCAAAACCACATTGCGTGGGTCAAATCGATCAGCATCGGCGACGACACAGTCGGGCACTTCAAGCCCATATCTAGCTACCGCTACCTCAATCAAAATCATGAGGCGATTTTCCATTTTACCAAATCAGGCGCGGTCCAAATCGACCGTTTAGCGGTAGGCGTGCCTTACAAAGACAAGACGAACATAGCGCGGCGCGGCCACGCCCAAGACAAGAGATGCGCCGGGAACACTTGGTTCATCCCTTACAAGACCGTGCAGTCAAGAGACGACAAGTTCAATCACCCCGCGGCGTTTCCCTCAGCCCTCGCGGAGCGGTGCTTGTTGCTTCACGGCGGCGATGGCGGCGTGGTTCTAGACCCGTTCCTTGGTTCGGGTTCCACACTGATCGCGGCGCAAACCCTCGATTGGACGGGCATAGGGATAGAGATTGATCCGGTTTACGCCAAGACGTCGATCGACCGGCTCAAGCACTCTCTATCGCGCCTAGCGGCCTAATTTTGCTCCAAGGTGCCGGGAGAATATGCCGACCAGCGTGTTCTCCCAACCCCCGTTGCCATAGTCAAAGGCGTAGCGTGGGATGCGCTCGAGATGATCGGGCGTCAGCGTCAAATCGCCGTTTGGCTGCACCAAATTATGCAGGGATACCAACAGAGATTGAAAGCCCCCGTCGGACCTTGTTTGCGGGTCTTGCTTTGAAAGTTCAGCTTGCTCATTTGCATTAAGGTTTATCGTAGTCATCGCGCCCTCCGAGCCACGGGTTTGATATAAAAACAACGAATCCGCAAGCGCGGCGGCGCACTGAAAGTAACGGAGTTACTAAGTAATGACCGACGATCCCAACGCCCGCTTCGACGCCCTGCTTCGCTCGATGGCGAACGGCAAAGCCCCCTCTAGCGCGCGAAGGAAATCATCAGGCGGTCCAGCATCAAATGGGGAAGCTGACGCATGTTCCAGCGATACTCGAACTCAGCCAGATACTTCGGCAAGTGTCGGGCGCTGACATGAATGTGCGTCCCGTTGATGCCGCGCTTCACCGCCGCCCAAAAGCCTTCGATGCCGTTTGTGCTGGCACCCTGATAGCCGACGTATTCATGGGCGCTGTGATTGACCGTCATGTGCCGATGCCCGCGCGTATGAAGGCCAAGGTAGGAGCGCAGTTCGTCTGTGTGGACCGCGCCACCAGCGATCACGTTGGCGTCAATGATCGGCACAAGCGTCGCCTTGCGCTGGTTACGCACAACTGCCGTTTTGACGTCTCCGCCGCGCTCTAGCATCCCCATAACGACCGTCTTAGGCGAGCGGAAACCGCCCATCATCGTTTCGTCGATCTCGACATGCTTGCCGGGACCGCCAAGGGGCGCATCGCCGTCAACTTCGCCCATATACTTGCGGATTTCATGGCACATGCGCCAAGCCGTTTTGTAAGTGACGCCAAGCTGGCGCTCGACTTCCTTCGCGGCGACGCCGTTCCGCGTCGTGCAGAACAGGAACATGACCTGAAACCAGTCGCGCAGCGGCGTGCGGGTGCGCTCGAACGGGGTATCGACCATCGGGGAAACCTGATTGCCGCAATACTCGCATGAATAAACTTTGCGCGCCTTCACTCGATAAAAGTGGGCGTTGCGACCGCACTTTGAACAGTCGTGCCGGTCGCCAAAACGATTGCGCATCAAATGCTCTAGGCAAGCGTCCTCGGTTGGAAACTGGTCAACGAAGGCGCGGAGCGTGGGGGCTTTTGTTTTCATACATATTGTATACGCCTCAATTCAACCTGACGCAAGGGGATAATTCCCCTCAGGAGCCATTCTGACGGCAATTGGATGACCTAATGCAGGGCAAATTCCGTTATTACTGTTCATGTTTTGCCCTTACGCGCGTCAGTTCCGAGTTCTGGGGACACAATACCTAATTCGCGTCAGCGCGCATGCTTTGAGTTTGCCCAAGTCTCGCGCCAAGACGCAAAGGCCTCAGCCGATGAAAGCCGTTACGTGTCATGCAGTGTCTTTGCGCCTTGGCGCCTTGGCGTCTTGGCGAGATCCCCCCTCTCTCTCCGTTGACAAAACGAACCATATAGGATAGATGGCGCATCGTTCGCACCCTCGGTTTTCAGCCGCATGTGCGAACAGGCGGATGCGTGTGTGGTCCGTTTAAACTGTCGGGATCGACCGAAGGCCTTCACATGCGCGTTGGTGTCAACTTCGTGTCAACTTAGCGAGGCGGACCGCCGCGGCAAAGCCGCGTCGTCAGTCCTCGCCATGCGAGGCTGGCCGGCCGTTCGCGTGCCTTTGGCACCGGCGCGCAGCGTGCGCGCCTCGCTCCGGCTTGGCAGGAGTGAGGGGACTCGAACCCATGACCCTCGGTTTTGGAGACCGATGCTCTACCAACTGAGCTACACTCCTGCAGCCGGTGCTGCGCGTTTAGCGGAGGTGCAGCGGCCCCGCAAGCTGACCTTGCATCGCTGTATTGCCTCGGCTATCTAACCGACTTCGCGACATCGGCGAGCCTCCTTCTTCCGGTCAACCCGGGGCCGGGCGGCTGTCCGGAACGCGGGTAAGCCCGAACGCATGAGGATAGCGCAGCAGTGGCAAAAGTTTCCCCCGGCGAATTCATTCGGCAGGTCCGCGCCGAAACCGCCAAGGTCGTGTGGCCCACCAGCCGCGAGACGATGATGACCGCCGTGATGGTCGTTATCATGACCACGGTCCTCGCGATCTTCTTTTTTGGGCTCGATACCGCCTTCAGCGCGCTCAACAAGGCGCTGCTTTCACTCGTCACGAGGTCATAAATGTCACGCTGGTATATCATTCACGCCTATTCGGGCTTTGAAAACAAGGTCCGCGAGGCGATCATGGCGGACGCGACGCGGCTCGGGCTCGAGGCGTTCGTCGAAGCGGTCGAAGTGCCGACCGAGACCGTGACCGAAGTGCGTCGCGGCAAGAAAATCACGTCCGAAAAGAAGATCATGCCGGGCTATGTGCTCGCCAAGCTGAGCCTGACCGACGACGTGTATCACCTCGTCAAGAACACCCCCAAGGTGACTGGCTTTCTCGGCTCCTCGGGCAAGCCGCAGGCGATCAGCGACACGCAGGCGTCACGAATGCTGAACTCGGTCGAGGAAGCCGCAGCAAACGCGCCCAAGGCCAAGATTAAGGTCGATTACGAGATCGGCGATTCGGTCAAGGTGCTCGAAGGGCCATTTGCGAGCTTCAACGGCATCGTCGAGGAATTGGATTTCGACCGCAGCCGCGTCAAGGTTTCGGTCAGCATCTTTGGCCGCGCGACCCCGGTGGAACTCGAATTCGAGCAGGTCGAGCGCTCGAAGTAACGGTGCGCGGCACATGGCATCGCGCAATGCACCCGATGCCACGGTCGCCCAAAAGCCGTTCCGCAAGCCTGGACTGACACGCAGCCGCGCGCTGGCCTTCGCACTGGCGCTGGCGATCGAGCTGCTCTTCCTGCTCGCGCTGCTTGGCTTGTTCACATCGCCGGACGCGCCGCCACGCAGGCAGGGCGAACTCGTTGCACTGAACTTGCCCGGGCCCAAAGCCGAGACCGCAAAAGCCGAACGCAGCAAGGCAGCGGCAGCGCCCAAACGCGTGACTGCGGAGCCCAAAAAAACGCTCCCGGTTCTGCCGACGCCGCCGATCCCGACACCGAACATGGTCGTCGTCAGCAAAGAGGACTTTGCGGCATCCGACATCGGCAAACTGGCCAGACCGGCTGCACCGGGCGGCGCGAGCGGCAGCAAAGGCGCCTATGGCCCCGGCGAAGGGCCGGGTGGCCAGACGCTCTACCCGGCCGAATGGTATCGCGAGCCGAGCCGCGGCGAATTGGCATCCTATCTGCCGAACGGCGCGCCGCCCGGCAGCTGGGCGATGATCGCGTGCCGCACGATCGAGCGCAATCAGGTCGAGAATTGCGTGGGCCTCGGCCAGTCGCATGCGGGCCTTAGTGCGGCGATGCGGCAGGCGGCATGGCAGTTCCGCGTGTTGCCGCCACGCGTCGATGGCCGCCCGCTGATCGGGGCCTGGGTGCGCATCCGCTTTGATTTCACCGAACCGCCGCCGAACTAGCGCAAAGCCCCTTCCCTTGCGCACGCATTCCCGCTATCCTCCGCCGCTTCCAAAGCGAGCGCTGTGGATTTGCGGGAGCCTGGCCTCGGTCGGGCGTTCGGACCGCTAAACTTGAAACCGGCATCGCGATGGTTCGCGCACGCCGCACATAGAGAGTGAGTGAGACATGGCAAAAAAGATTACGGGCTATATCAAGCTGCAGGTGCCTGCGGGCGCCGCAAACCCCTCCCCGCCGATCGGGCCTGCGCTCGGGCAGCGCGGCGTGAACATCATGGAATTCTGCAAGGCGTTCAACGCGGCGACCGCCGACCTTGAAAAAGGCACGCCGATCCCGACCAAGATCACCGTGTTTGCCGACAAGAGCTTCGCCTTCGAAACCAAGTCGCCGCCGGCCAGCTTCCTGCTGAAAAAGGCGCTCAATCTGAAATCGGGTTCGAAGGAACCCGGCAAGGCAAGCGCGGGGAAGATAACGCGCAGCCAGCTTGCCGAGATCGCGCAGACCAAGATGAAGAACCTGAACGCAAACGATCTCGAAGCCGCGACGAACACGATCGCCGGAACCGCCCGCGCGATGGGCCTCGAAGTGTTGGAGGGCTAAAGACATGGCAAAGCTGACCAAGAAGGCTCAGGGCCTCACCATCGATCGTGAAAAGCTCCACGGTGTTGACGAAGCGATCGCGCTCGCCAAAGCTCATGCGACCAGCAAATTCGACGAGACGATCGAAGTCGCGCTCGCGCTTGGCGTCGATCCGCGCCACGCCGATCAGATGGTGCGCGGCGTCGTGACGCTGCCCAAGGGCACGGGAAAGACGGTGCGTGTTGGGGTTTTCGCCAAGGGTGCCAAAGCCGATGAGGCGCGCGAGGCTGGAGCCGATGTCGTCGGTGCCGAAGACCTGCTCGAGACTGTTCAGGGCGGCACGATCGATTTCGATCGCTGCATCGCCACGCCCGACATGATGGGCCTCGTCGGTCGCCTCGGCAAGGTGCTCGGCCCCAAGGGACTGATGCCGAACCCCAAGCTCGGCACGGTCACGATGAACGTCGCCGAAGCGGTGAAGGCAGCCAAGGGTGGCCAGGTCGAATACCGCGTCGAAAAGGCCGGGATCATCCACTCGGGCATCGGCAAGGCAAGCTTCCCCGCCGAAGACCTGCGCGCGAACTTCGATGCGCTCGTCGATGCCGTTACCAAGGCGAAGCCGACGGGTGCCAAGGGCAAATACATGAAGAAGATCGCGATGTCGTCGAGCATGGGGCCGGGCATCAAGATCGACGTGGCCGAAGTCGCGAGCGTCTAACTCCCGCCGCGTTCGATCCAGCGCGCCAGCTCGGCCTTCGAATGGCGGCCGAGCTTGGCGTAGATAGCCGCGATGTGGTTGCGTTCCGTCATCCGGCTGATGCCCAGCGTCTCGGCACGGCGCTGCGGCGGCGGCGCGTGCGGGTCGCTTTTGCCTGACCGCTTGACATAGAGGGCGCGGTCGTTAATTGGCCGCGCTTGCTCGGTGGGTTTGCCCGTCGAGCGCCGTCCGAGACAGTTGGTGCCCACAAGGGCTTAATTCTGCCAGCCGAGACGGGGAACAGTTTTTTGCCGCGTGCCTGCCCTTTGGCGGTGCGCGTCGGGTGACCAGACCCCTCGGGCGGGCCGTGAACGGCTCGCGCTTTTTTATCGCGATCCATTCCCGGCTCAACGGATGCGTCATTCCGGCGCGTCCGCATGATGGAGTGATGGCATGGATCGTGCTGAAAAGTCGGATCTGGTCACCAGTTTGAACGCAAGCCTCGCCGCGGTCGGCGTGGTCGTCGTCGCCCGCAATCTCGGGATGACGGTCGCCCAGTCAACCGATCTCAGGACGAAGATGCGCGATGCCGGGGCCAGCTTCAAGGTTACCAAGAACAAGCTCGCCAAGCTGGCGATCGAGGGCACGCCTTATGTTGCGCTCGGGGCCCTTCTGACCGGGCCGACCGGCTTTGCCACCTCGACCGATCCGGTCGCGGCGGCCAAGGTCGCGGTCGAGTTCGCCAAGACCAACGACAAGTTCGAAATCGTCGGCGGCGCGATGGGCGATACGCTCCTCGACGTCGAAGGCGTGAAGGCGCTGGCAACGCTGCCGTCGCTCGACGAGCTGCGCGCCAAGATTTTGGGGCTCGTTCAGGCCCCGGCGACCAAGATCGTCCAGGTCATTCAGGCTCCGGCCGGGCAACTGGCCCGCGTCCTTTCGGCTTATGCCGAGAAGGAAGCCGCATAGGTTTTCGTTTCAATTTCAAGCAAACAGAAGGAATTTCAAATGGCTGATCTCAATAAACTTGTCGACGACCTGTCGGCCCTTACCGTTATCGAAGCTGCCGAGCTTTCGAAGATGCTCGAAGAAAAGTGGGGCGTTTCGGCCGCCGCAGCCGTCGCGGTTGCAGCACCGGGCGCTGGCGGCGGCGCGGCCGCTCCGGCTGCCGAAGAGCAGACCGAATTCGACGTTATCCTGACCGGCGATGGCGGCAAGAAGATCAACGTCATTAAGGAAGTCCGCGCCATCACCGGCCTGGGCCTGACCGAAGCCAAGACGCTGGTCGAGAGCGCCCCCAAAGCGGTCAAGGAAGGCGTGAACAAGGAAGAGGCCGAGAAGGTCAAGAAGCAGCTCGAAGAAGCCGGCGCGACGGTCGAGCTCAAGTAAGCCGCAGCTGGGACGCTGGTCGGCGCACGCCGAACCGGACACCAGCACGGCCGGCCTCGCTACGGCGAGGACCGACGACGCGATTTTGCCGCGTCGCCCGCAAGACAAGGCGGCGATCCTCAACCGGGGATCGCCGCTTTTGTTTGACATACCCGCTGCCGCGTCCTATTTGGCAAGTTCCCAAGTAGATCGAGACATGGTGCGTCGTCGCGCAGCGCTGCCATACGGATGATCGGCCTTCGGGTTTCACGCGATGCTGAGACTGAGCACGGGTTTGCGCCCGCGCAAAGCCTTGTGTCGCGGCGCTCCGCATAATCCAACGAAGGCGAGCACAACACATATGGCAACGCAACTGGCTCCGACGCATTTCGCCAAGCGCATCCGCAAGGTTTTCGGCAATATCCACGAAGTCGTGGCGATGCCCAATCTCATCGAGGTGCAGCGCGAATCCTATGAGCAGTTCCTGCGCTCGGATGCGTCGATTGGCTATGTTTCGGGCCTCGAGAAGACGCTGCGCAGTGTCTTCCCGATCCGCGATTTCGCGGGCACCGCCGAGCTCGATTTCGTCCATTACGAGCTCGAGCATCCCAAGTTCGACACCGAGGAGTGTCGCCAGCGCGGGATCACTTATGCCGCGCCGATGAAGGTCACGCTGCGGCTGATCGTGTTCGAGGTCGATAGCGAAACCGAAACCCGCAGCGTGCTCGATATCAAGGAGCAGGATGTTTACATGGGCGACATGCCGCTCATGACAGGAAACGGCACCTTCATCATTAACGGCACCGAGCGCGTCATCGTCAGCCAGATGCACCGGTCGCCGGGCGTCCTCTTCGATCATGACCGCGGCAAGACGCATGCGAGCGGCAAGTATCTCTTCGCCGCGCGCGTCATCCCTTATCGCGGTTCGTGGCTCGATTTCGAATTCGACGCCAAAGACATCGTCAACGTCCGCATCGATCGCAAGCGCAAGCTGCCGGTGACGGCGCTGCTGTTCGCGCTCGGGCTCGACAGCGAGGCGATCCTCGCCGAATTCTACAACACCGTCACCTGGGCGCGCGGCCCCGGCGGCTGGCAGGTTCCCTTCGTGATCGAGAACTGGCGCGGCCAGAAGCCGAGCTACGATGTCGTCGATGCGAAATCGGGCGAAGTCGTGTTCGCCGCCGGCCAGAAGATCAGCCCGCGCGCCGCCAATAAGGCGGGCAAGGACGGGCTGGAAATGCTGCTCATCCCGACCGAGGAGATTTTTGGGCGCTATTCGGCGGTCGATCTCGTCAACGATGCGACCGGTGAAATCTACATCGAAGCCGGCGACGAGGTTTCGGCTGAAAATCTGGAAAAGATCGACAAGGCGGGCCTCGGTTCGCTCGTGCTGCTCGACGTCGATCACATCAACACCGGCCCGTGGATGCGCAATACGCTCAAGGCCGACAAGGCCGAGGATCGCGACCACGCGCTGTCGGACATCTACCGCGTCATGCGCCCCGGTGAGCCACCGACGCGCGAGACCGCCGAGGCGCTGTTTGCGGGTCTGTTCTTCGATCCCGATCGCTATGATCTGTCGGCAGTGGGTCGTGTGAAGCTCAACATGCGCCTCGAACTCGACGCTCCGGACGATCACACGACACTGCGCACCGAGGATATCCTCGCGGTCGTGAAGACGCTCGTGAACCTCAAAGACGGCAAGGGCGACATCGACGATATCGACAATCTCGGCAACAGGCGGGTGCGCTCGGTTGGCGAGCTGCTCGAAAACCAGTATCGTGTCGGCCTGCTCCGCATGGAGCGCGCGGTCAAGGAGCGCATGTCGTCGGTCGATGTCTCGACGGTGATGCCCAATGATCTGATCAACGCCAAACCTGCGGTCGCCGCCGTTCGCGAGTTCTTCGGTTCATCGCAGCTGTCGCAGTTCATGGACCAGACCAATCCGCTGTCCGAAGTGACGCACAAGCGCCGTGTGTCGGCACTCGGGCCGGGCGGCTTGACACGTGAGCGCGCAGGCTTCGAAGTCCGCGACGTTCACCCGACGCACTATGGCCGCATCTGCCCGATCGAAACGCCTGAAGGCCCGAACATCGGCCTGATCAACTCGCTCGCCAGCTTCAGCCGGGTCAACAAATACGGCTTCATCGAGACGCCGTATCGCAAGATCATCGACGGCAAGGTGACGGCGGACGTGGTGTATCTGTCCGCGATGGAAGAGGCCAAGCACACGATAGCGCAGGCCAACGCCGATCTCAACGCCGATGGCAGCTTCAACGAGGAGCTGATCTCCAGCCGCGAGGCGGGCGAATTCCTGATGGCGCCCAAGGCGCAGATCACGCTGATGGACGTCAGCCCCAAGCAGCTCGTCTCAGTCGCCGCCTCGCTCATCCCGTTCCTTGAGAACGACGATGCGAACCGCGCGCTGATGGGTTCGAACATGCAGCGGCAAGCCGTGCCGCTCGTGCAGGCCGAAGCGCCGTTCGTCGGCACCGGAATGGAAGAGACCGTGGCGCGCGATTCAGGCGCGGCAATCGGTGCGCGGCGCGGCGGAATCGTCGATCAGGTCGATGCCGCGCGCATCGTCATCCGCGCGACCGGCGACGTCGATTCCGGGCATTCGGGCGTCGATATCTACACGCTGATGAAGTTCCAGCGTTCGAACCAGAACACCTGCATCAACCAGCGCCCGCTGGTGAAGGTCGGCGACGTGATCGAAAAGGGTCAGATCATCGCCGACGGCCCATCGACCGAGTTCGGCGAACTGGCGCTCGGGCGCAACAGCCTCGTCGCGTTCATGCCGTGGAACGGGTACAATTATGAGGATTCGATCCTTATCTCCGAGCGGATCGTGAAGGACGACGTCTTCACCTCGATCCACATCGAGGAATTCGAAGTCATGGCGCGCGATACCAAGCTCGGGCCCGAAGACATCACGCGCGACATTCCCAACGTCGGCGAGGAAGCCCTGCGCAACCTCGACGAGGCGGGCATCGTCTATATCGGGGCCGAGGTCGAACCCGGTGACATTCTCGCGGGCAAGATCACGCCTAAGGGCGAATCGCCGATGACGCCGGAGGAAAAGCTCCTCCGCGCGATCTTCGGCGAAAAGGCGAGCGATGTGCGTGACACCTCCCTGCGCCTTCCCCCCGGCGTCGGCGGCACGGTCGTCGAGGTGCGCGTGTTCAACCGCCACGGCATCGACATCGACGACCGGACGCGCGCTATCCAGGCCGAGGAAAAGGATCGCCTCGCCAAGGATCGCGATGACGAGCGCAGCATCCTGAACCGCGCGACCTGGAGCCGCCTGCGCGAGATGCTCCTCGGGCAGACCGCAAGTGCAGCACCCAAGGGGATCAAGAAGGGTGTCGAGATCGACGCGGCGCTGCTCGATAGTGTCGAACATTTCGAATGGTGGAAATTCGCGGTTGCCGACGATGCGCGGCAGGCCGATCTCGAAGCCGTGAAGGCGCAATATGACGGCGCGGTCGGACTCATCAACGCCAAGTATCAGGACCGCGTCGAAAAGCTCGAGCGCGGCGACGATCTGCCCCCCGGCGTGCTCAAGATGGTCAAGGTGTTCGTCGCGATGAAGCGCAAGCTGCAGCCGGGCGACAAGATGGCCGGCCGTCACGGCAACAAGGGTGTGATCAGCCGCATCCTGCCGCAGGAAGACATGCCGTTCCTTGCCGACGGAACACCGGTCGATATCGTGCTCAATCCGTTGGGCATGCCGAGCCGCATGAACGTCGGGCAAATCTTCGAGACGCATCTCGGCTGGGCCGCGCGTGGTCTGGGCAAGCAGATCACCGCCGCACTCGAAGGCTGGCGCGAAGCCAATCCGGGCGCGAAGGGCGGCAAGCCTCCCGAAGTGGTCCGCGACCGCCTCAAGACCGTCTATGGCGCACAGTATCACGGCGAGATCGACGCCCGCTCGGATGACGAGATCGTCGAGATGGCGGGGCTGCTGAAGAACGGCGTGCCGATGGCGACGCCAGTGTTCGACGGCGCGCGCGAGAAGGACGTGTCCGAAATGCTGACGCTTGCCGGGCTCGACACTTCGGGTCAGGTCGAGCTGTTCGACGGGCGGACGGGCGACAGCTTCGATCGCAAGGTGACGGTGGGCTATATCTACATGCACAAGCTCCACCATCTGGTCGACGACAAGATCCACGCGCGCTCGATCGGCCCCTACTCGCTCGTCACCCAGCAGCCGCTGGGCGGCAAAGCACAGTTCGGCGGACAGCGCTTCGGCGAAATGGAGTGCTGGGCGCTGCAGGCTTATGGTGCTGCCTATACCTTGCAGGAAATGCTCACGGTGAAGTCCGACGACGTGGTCGGCCGCACCAAGGTCTATGAAGCAATCGTCAAGGGCGACGACACCTTCGAGGCCGGCATTCCCGAGAGCTTCAACGTGCTCGTCAAGGAAATGCGCTCGCTCGGGCTGAACGTCGAGCTGACCAGCATCGACAAGGTCGACGAGGACGAGATGCCTGCAATCGCGGCGGAGTAAAGCCACCCTTCCCCCTCTCCCTTCAGGGAGAGGGTTGGGGAGAGGGCAGTCCCGCTCGCCCCAATGTGTTTCCAAGCCGGGAGAGTCCCCTCTCCCCTGCCCTCTCCCTGAAGGGAGAGGGAGCAGAAGGAAAAAAGCCATGAACGAACTGACCAATTTCGCCAACCCGATCGCAAAGCCGGAAACCTTCGACCAGATCCAGATCGGCATTGCCTCCCCCGAGCGCATCCGCTCGTGGAGCTTCGGCGAGATCAAGAAGCCCGAGACCATCAACTACCGCACGTTCAAGCCCGAGCGCGACGGCCTGTTCTGCGCGCGTATCTTCGGTCCGATCAAGGATTACGAGTGCCTGTGCGGCAAGTACAAGCGCATGAAGTATAAGGGCATTGTCTGCGAGAAGTGCGGCGTCGAGGTCACCGTCTCGAAGGTCCGGCGCGAGCGCATGGGCCATATCGAGCTCGCGGCACCCGTCGCGCACATCTGGTTCCTGAAGTCGCTGCCGAGCCGCATCGGCCTGCTGCTCGACATGCAGCTGAAGCAGCTTGAGCGCGTGCTCTATTTCGAAGCCTATATCGTCATCGAGCCGGGCCTCACCGCGCTGGAGAAGTTCCAGCTCCTGACCGAGGACGAACTCCTCGACGCGCAGGATGAGTATGGCGAGGACGCCTTCTCGGCCGGCATCGGCGCCGAAGCTGTTCGTCGGATGCTCGAGGAACTCGATCTCGAAGGCGAGCGCAAGGCGCTGCTCGACGAGCTGGCGGTCACCAAGTCCGAACTCAAGCCCAAGAAGATCATCAAGCGGCTGAAGGTCGTCGAGAGCTTCATCGATTCAGGCAACCGCCCCGAATGGATGATCCTCGAAGTCGTCCCCGTGATCCCGCCCGAACTGCGCCCGCTGGTGCCGCTGGACGGCGGCCGCTTCGCGACGTCGGATCTCAACGATCTCTATCGCCGCGTGATCAACCGCAACAATCGTCTCAAGCGCCTGATGGAACTGCGCGCGCCCGACATCATCGTGCGCAACGAAAAGCGCATGCTGCAGGAATCGGTTGATGCGCTGTTCGACAACGGCCGCCGCGGCCGCACGATCACGGGTGCCAACAAGCGGCCGCTCAAATCGCTCTCTGACATGCTCAAGGGCAAGCAGGGCCGCTTCCGCCAGAACCTGCTCGGTAAGCGTGTCGACTATTCGGGCCGTTCGGTCATCGTCACCGGCCCCGAACTGAAGCTCCACCAGTGCGGCCTGCCGAAGAAGATGGCGCTCGAGCTGTTCAAGCCGTTCATCTACGCGCGCCTCGATGCCAAGGGCCTCTCGATGACGCTCAAGCAGGCCAAGAAGTGGGTCGAGAAGGAGCGCAAGGAAGTCTGGGACATCCTTGACGAGGTCATCCGCGAGCATCCCGTGCTCCTCAACCGCGCGCCCACGCTCCACCGTCTTGGCATCCAGGCGTTCGAACCGGTGCTGATCGAGGGCAAGGCGATCCAGCTGCACCCGCTGGTCTGCTCGGCGTTCAACGCCGATTTCGACGGAGACCAGATGGCGGTCCACGTGCCGCTGTCGCTTGAGGCACAGCTGGAAGCGCGCGTGCTGATGATGTCGACCAACAACATCCTTTCGCCCGCGAACGGCAAGCCGATCATCGTGCCCTCGCAGGACATGGTGCTGGGCATCTATTATCTGACGATGATGAAGGAAGGCGAGCCCGGCGAGGGCATGCTGCTCGGTGACATGATCGAAGTGCATCAGGCGCTGAACGCCAAGGCAGTGACGCTGCATTCGAAGATCATCAGCCGCGTGCCGCAGACCGACGAAGCGGGCAAGCGCTACATGAAGCGCTTCGAGACGACGCCGGGCCGCATGCTGCTCGGCGAATGCCTGCCGCAGAGCTTCAAGGTGCCCTTCGATGTCGTCAACCGGCTGCTGACCAAGAAGGAAATCGGCGATGTCATCGACATCGTCTATCGCCACACCGGCCAGAAAGAGACCGTGCTCTTCGCCGACGCGATCATGTCGCTGGGCTTCAAGCACGCGTTCCAGGCGGGCATCTCGTTCGGCAAGGACGACATGATCATCCCCGATTCGAAGGGGCAGACGGTCGACGATACGCGCGGGCTCGTGAAAGATTTCGAGCAGCAGTATCAGGACGGGCTGATCACGCAGCAGGAAAAGTACAACAAGGTGATCGACGCCTGGAGCCGCTGTGGCGACCAGGTGGCTGCCGCGATGATGGACGAAATCCGCAGCGTGAAGCGCGATCCCGAAACCGGGCGCGAGAAGCCGATCAATGCGATCTACATGATGGCGCATTCGGGCGCGCGCGGATCGCCGGCGCAGATCAAGCAGCTCGCGGGGATGCGCGGCCTGATGGCCAAGCCGTCGGGCGAGATCATCGAGACGCCGATCATCTCGAACTTCAAGGAAGGCCTGACCGTCCTCGAATATTTCAACTCGACGCACGGTGCCCGCAAGGGTCTCGCCGATACCGCGCTCAAGACCGCAAACTCGGGGTATCTCACGCGGCGTCTCGTCGATGTCAGCCAGGATTGCACGATCGTCGAGCTCGATTGCGGCACCGAGCGGGCGCTCGAAATGAAAGCGATCGTCCAGGGCGGATCGGTGATCGCCTCGCTCGGCGAGCGCATCCTCGGCCGCACGACGGCCGAAGACATCGTCGACAGCAAGACCGGCGAGGCCATCATTCCTTCGGGCACGCTGCTCGATGAAGCGATGATCACGGCGATCGAGGCAATCGGCACGCAGGCAGTCAAAATCCGCTCGCCGCTGATCTGCGAGAGCAAGGGCGGCGTCTGCGGTGCGTGTTACGGGCGCGATCTCGCCCGCGGCACGCCGGTCAACATCGGCGAGGCGGTCGGCGTTATCGCGGCGCAGTCGATCGGCGAGCCCGGCACGCAGCTAACAATGCGGACCTTCCACATCGGCGGCGCGGCCCAGGTCAACGAACAGTCGAACCTCGAAGCGGTCAGCGACGGCCGTCTCGAATATCGCGACCTGCGCATCATCAAGGACAAGCAGAACCGCCGTGTGTCGCTCTCGCGCCAGGGCGAGATCGCGATCGTCGATATCGACGGCCGCGAGCGCGCGGTGCACCGCATCCCATATGGTGCGTATCTGCTGTTCGAGGATGGGGCCACGCTCAAACAGGGCGACCGGATGGCCGAATGGGATCCGTTCACCATGCCGGTGATCACCGAGACCGGCGGCGTCGTGAAGTATCAGGATCTCGTCGAGGGCCAGACGCTCACCGAACAGGTCGATGAAGCGACCGGCATCGCGCAGAAGGTCGTGACCGAGTATCGCCCGGGCCGTAGCAAGGAGGACTTGCGTCCGCGGCTCACGCTGCTCGGCGAGGATGCTGCCGATGCTGCGCGTTACATGCTCGCAGTGGGCGCGACGCTCTCGGTCGAGGACGGCGCGCGGGTCGAAGCCGGCGACGTGCTCGCCCGTGTCAGCCGCGAAGCCGCCAAGACGCGCGACATCACCGGCGGTCTGCCACGCGTCGCCGAGCTGTTCGAGGCGCGCATCCCGAAGGAAAACGCGATCATCGCGCGCACTTCGGGCCGCGTTGTGTTCGGCAAGGACTACAAGGCGAAGCGCAAGATCGGCATCCAGCCCGAGGACGGCGGCGAACTGGCGGAATATCTCATCCCGAAGTCGAAGGTCATCGACGTTCAGGAAGGCGATTACGTCAAGCGCGGTGACAATCTGATCGGCGGATCGCCCAATCCGCACGACATTCTCGAAGTCATGGGGATCGAGCCGCTCGCAGAATATTTGGTCGCCGAAATCCAGGAAGTTTATCGATTGCAGGGCGTGAAGATCAACGACAAGCACATCGAAACGATCGTTCGCCAGATGCTGCAGAAGGTCGAGATCACCAATGGCGGCGATACCACGCTGCTGGTAGGCGAGCAGGTCGATCGCACCGAGATGGACGAAGTGAACGAGAAGATGCCCAAGGGTTCGGTTCTCGCCGAAGGTAAGCCGATCCTGCTGGGCATCACCAAGGCGAGCCTCCAGACGCGCAGCTTCATCTCAGCGGCGTCGTTCCAGGAGACAACCCGCGTGCTCACCGAAGCCTCGGTTCAGGGCAAGAAGGACACGCTGACGGGCCTGAAGGAAAACGTCATCGTCGGTCGCCTCATCCCGGCCGGCACGGGCGCGGGCATGCACCGCCTCCGCGTCACTGCCACCTCGCGCGATGCAGCGCTCCGGTCGCAGCAGCGCGACTGGCAAGCCTCGCTGATCGCCCCGGCGTCGGCGGCAGAGGAGCACGCGGCCGAACTGCGGCAACCGGTGCAGGCTGACACCGGTGATGATCCGCTGGGCGAAGTCGTGAGCTCGGGCCATGGCACCGATGCCGATGCGGGCGATTATCTGAACTCGTAATCACAGGCGGTGCGGGCGGTAAATCGTCCGCACCGCGTGTGACCCCAGCCGATCCTAAGACACAGGGTTACTGTCCCTGCCGGGGACAGGATTTTGTTTACCATCTATCTGAATTGCCACGCCTAAATCGTTCACTTAACGCCTCATTAACGGGTTCGCAGCGCCGTAAACTCACGGCTTGGTTCAACCGGTAATGGAGGCATGCAATGACGAAAGTTCTTCTCAGCACGGCGGCAATGATTGCCATGACGGCATCGGCCAACGCGGCCGTGGTTACTCTCGATTTCGAAGGCGTCGGCCAGCTTGCTGCAGTCAATGATTTCTACAATGGCGGCACCGACAGCGCGGGCAACAGCGGCGTCAACTATGGCGTCAATTTTTCGAGCACATCGCTTGGCATCATCGACGCCGACGCGGGCGGCACCGGCAACTTCGCCAACGAGCCGTCGGCGAGCACAGTGCTCTTCTTCCTGAGCGGCGGCGCTGCAACGCTTAACTTTGCTGCAGGGTTCGATACAGGCTTCTCGTTCTTTTATTCGGCCTTGAACAACCCCGGCTCGATCAACGTGTATGACGGCCTCGATGCCACCGGCAGCATCCTCGCCACGCTGAACCTGCCGACCAACAGCGCAACTTGCATCGGCGATCCAACGGGAGGCTTCTGCGAATTCTCGGCTATCGGCGTGGCATTCAGCGGCACTGCCAAGTCGGTAGACTTCGCCGGCACGGCCAACCAGATCGCGTTTGACAACATCACTTTCGGATCGGCCACGCCGGGCGGCGCGGTTCCCGAGCCCGCCACTTGGGCGATGATGATCGGCGGCTTCGGCGCGATCGGCGGCGCGGCCCGCTATCGCCGTCGCAGCACCAAGCTCAGCTTCGCCTGACTGGAACAGGACGTTGCGGCGCACTCCTGCGTGGAGTCCAGTCGCAACGTCCCACCTTGGCACACCGCCACAATCGCCGATTGTCTCGACTCGAAAAATGGCTTAACAACAGCTTAACGGGCGCGACGGCGTCGGAAGCCAAAGGCTCCGGCGATATTTATGAAAATCTAGGGAGTGCATGATATGCTCAAGACATTCACAATCGCAGCCGCAGGCCTGAGCCTCGGCGTTGCAACCTCGGCAAACGCGACGATCCTCGTCGTGTTCGGCGAAATCGGTCCGAGCGTTGCGGCGTTCGACGCAACCGTCACCGGAACCGGTGCCACGGTAAACACGCTGACGCTCGACAGCACGAACCTTCCCGGCGGCACGACGACGGCCGACCTCGGTGCCTTCACGATCACGCGCAACAATGGCGGCACCGTCAACAATGGCGGCACCTATGGAACGATCGTAGGTGACACGATCAACATCAATCCGCAGGGATCGGGCCCGGGTATCGGTGCCATCGGCAGCGGCATCACTTTCACGTTCGACAATGCCGTGAACGCGCTCGGCTTCGAAGTCGGTGACTGGGGCACCTGCTGCCAGCCGTCGGCGCTGTTCATCTCGTTTGATGGCGGCGCACCGATCCAGGTCGGCGTCTCGACCGTGGGCGGCGATGTGTTCTTCAACAACCGCGCCGAAGTGTTCGTCTCGGCGCTCGACGACAGCGGTGACTTCACCTCGGCGACCTTCTGGGGCGACGGTTTCGGCGAATTCCTCGTTGCCGGCGGCACGATCCGTTATGCCAACGTCGGACGCGGCACGCTGCCGCCGACCCCGGGCGCTGTTCCCGAGCCCGCAACCTGGGCGATGATGCTTGCCGGTTTCGGCCTCGTCGGTGGCGCGATGCGCGCGCGCCGTCGTAGCACTTCGGTCAGCTTCGCCTAAGTAAACTGATTTCGCTAGTTTGATTGACCCCGCCGGAGCGATCCGGCGGGGTTTTTCGTGAACCTGACGCCGTGTATCTTTTCGGGACAGACATATTCTTGTCGTTGAATGGCTTCGCGAAATCGATTAACGCAGTAATAAGGATCGGGGGCACGGCGGATGCGCGGGGCAACACGCCGGATCGGTCCACGGGTGGAGATTTGATATGACTTCGTTCCGCAAGCTGGCCTTGGCCGCAGCATCGATCAGCGCATTCGCCGTTCCGGCGCAGGCTGCCGTAATCACGCTCGATTTCGAAGGGCTGAGCGATCTCGAAGCTGTCGGCAATTTCTACGATGGCGGCATGGGCACCAATTACGGCGTATCCTTCTCGGCCGATGCGCTCGCGATCATCGACGAAGATGCGGGCGGCACCGGCAATTTCGCCAACGAACCGTCGGCCAGCACTGTCATGTTCTTTCTCTCGGGCAGCACCCCGATCCTGAACTATGCGGCAGGCTTCGATACCGGCTTCTCGTTCTTCTATTCCTCGTCGACCGCCGCGACGGTCAGCGTTTATGATGGGCTGGACGGCACGGGCAATCTGCTCGGATCGATCAACCTGATTGCGCAGTTCAATGACAATTGCGCTGGCGATCCGCAGGGCAATTATTGCAACTGGACCAATATCGGCGTTGCGTTCGGCGGCACTGCCCGCTCGATCAACTTCGGCGGCACGCCTGACGAGACCGGCTTCGACAACATCACCTTCGGCAGTGCTGTCGCCGGTGGCGCCGTTCCCGAGCCCACCACCTGGGCGATGATGATCGGCGGCTTCGGCGCGATCGGTGGTGCCATGCGCATGCGTCGCCGCAAGGTCAGCGTCCGCTTCGCCTGATTACTGTCGTTCCAGCGAACGATTTCCAGCAAACAATTAAGGCCCCCTCCCCGCCCCGGTGGCGCGGAGGGGGTTTTCGTATCAGCCGTCGCTCTTGCTGTCCTTGGCAGGCCGCACCGCCGCCATCGCATCGCGTCCGAACTGCGCGATCAGATCGCCAATCTCGCGTACCTGCGTCATCGATCGCGCGCCTTGATCGCGCACATAATCGGTCTGCACCTTGGCAAGCTCCTGCACCGATTTCACGCTGGCCGCGCTGCGCATGGCGGCAAACGCCGCGCGCGTATTCTCCTCGGCGTGATCGATCACCTTGCCGTTGAGCGACGATGCGTTGGCCGCAGCCTTTTCGGCCATGTCCTTCATCGCCTTGCCGGCCTTCTTGGCGCCGCCTGCAATCTTGTCGGCTGCCTTTTCGTTGTCCTTCGCCATCATGCCGTCTCCTTTATCTTGCGCGGTTTTTTCACCGCTGCCGGTTGCGACCCTAATGCGACCGCGGCTGCGCGCAATTCGTTAAACGACGTGCCGAGCGCCTCAGCATAGGCCTGCGGATCGGGCATCATCGCGCGGTCGCAGGTGAAGCTGATCGCGATTTCATCGACATAGGAATAGATCGTGTTGATCAGGCCCATGGAATCGAAGATCGGCCCCAGCCCGAACATCTTCACCATTTTGGCGCCGCAGAAATACAGCGGCACCCGGCTTCCCGGCACGTTGGTCGCCACCACGTTGAACACCGGTGCCATCGCATTGGCCACGCCCAGCCGTGTGTAGAGCCGCGCACCCAACCCCGCGAGGCCGCCGGGAATCAACTGCGAATAATCGGTCAGCGTCCGCGCGCCCACTGCATTGGTCAGCCCCTTCGAGTTCACCGCGTCGAGGTGAATATGCGCCAGCCGCTCGAGCGGATCGGCGATATGCGTGCCGAGGCTGACGACCATGGCTGAAACGAGATTGCCGAGCGCTGCTTTCTCGCCTTCCTGGCGCACCGAAATCGGGGCCATCGTCGTCAGGCTCTCGGCGGGGAGCTCGTTCTTGCCCTCAAGATACAGGCGCAGGCCACCGCCGATAATCGCAAGGATCGCGTCGTTCACCGTCGCCCCCGGCACGGCATCCTTGATCGCGCGAACGTCGGCGAGCGCAAACGGCACGCCGTCGAACACCCGGTGCGATGAAACCTTCGCATTGAACCTTGTCTTGGGCGGCACCCGCGCGCCTGCAATCGAAAGCTCGCCCTTGGTCAGTTCGGCCGCCAGCCGCGCGACGCCGGGCATGCTGCGCGCCATCGTCTCGAGATATTTCTGCGGCTGGCGCAGTGCATTGAAACAGCCGCTGATCAGCAGGTCGGCGATCCCGGGCTTGCTCTCGGCCTGCCATTCGCTTTCGGGAAATCGGTTCGCCTTATCGGCCGACAGATCATGAATCGCCGCTGACATCTCGACACCCGACATACCGTCGATCGCGGCATGATGGACCTTGGCGACCAACGCGAAGCAGCCCTTGGGCAGCCCCTCGATATTGTCGAGCCCTTCGACGATGACGAATTCCCACAGCGGCGTGGTCAGGTCCATCGGGCGCGAATGCAGCCGCGCCACCTGAATGCAGAGCTGCCGCCAGTCGCCCGGCGCCGGGAGCGCGATGTGGCGGACGTGATATTCGATGTCGAAATCGGGATCGTTGATCCAATAGGGGTGATCGAGATCGAACGGCACGCGCACCAGCCGTTCGCGGAACGAGCGCGCGCCGTTCAGCCGCGCGCCGATGAACTCGAGAATGTCCTTGAAGCGCACGAAACCGCCCGGCGCGGTCGACGGATCATAGATGCCGACCGATCCGATGTGCATCGGCGTCGACGGCGTTTCCATATAGACGAAACTTGCGTCCTGCCCGCTCAGTTGCTGCACGTGCCTCTCCCCTCGGCGTCTTTGCGCTCGGCGATGATGCTGGACCGAAACGAAG
>JBJXFA010000089.1:0-3700 GCA_046153865.1 Sphingomonadaceae bacterium | reverse complement strand
GCTGATTTTCGAGGAAGAATATTACCGCGCCGGTGCCCCCACCCGTGTCAATCAGAACGGCATTTTTCTGCTCGGCCCGACGCTGATGGAGTTCGGCACCGACGACCAGAAGGCGCGCTTTCTGACGCGCATGGCGGCCGGCGACGATATCTGGGCACAAGCATGGTCCGAACCCGGCGCCGGAAGCGACCTCGCCGCGGTGCGTTCTACGTGTACGCGGGACGGCGACGAGTATGTGTTGAACGGCCAGAAAATCTGGTCGACGCGCGCCGTGTTTGCCGACTGGGCGTTCGGCCTGTTTCGCGAGCCGGGCAGCGAGCGGCACAAGGGCATGTCGCTGATCCTGTTTCCGCTCGACGCACCCGGCGTTACCCGCCGCCCGATCGCGCGGATGGACGGCGAAATGGTTTTCGCCGAAATCTTTCTCGACAACGTCCGTGTGCCTGTCGCTGACCGGCTCGGTGATGAAGGCCAAGGCTGGCACGTCTGCATGGCGACTGCCGGGTTCGAACGCGGGCTGATGCTGAGGTCGCCTGCGCGCTATCAGGTGGCGGCGGCGAAGCTGGGGGCGCTGTACGACGCCAACAAGGCGACACTTCCCGCGTCGGTGGGCGAGCGCGTTGCGCAGAGCTGGATGGATGCCGAAGCCTATGCGCTGTCGATTTATTCGACGGCCTCGCGGCTCGAAGCCGGCGGCACGATCGGCCCCGAATCGTCGACCAACAAGATTTTCTGGTCCGAACTCGACGTCGCGCTCCACCAGACCGCGCTCGACATATTGGGCCCGCGTGCCGAACTCGTCGCGCAGGCCCCCGGCAACGCGCCCGACGACAACTGGCTCGATGGCTATATCTTCGCCCTCGCCGGGCCGATTTACGCAGGGTCGAACGAAATCCAACGCAACATCATTGCCGAGCGGATGCTCGGGCTACCAAGGGCCTAGCATGGAATTCGCCTTCACCGACGACCAGCTGACCCTGACCCAGGCCGCACGCGAGATGCTGGTCGACAGCTGCCAGCCCGCCGATCTGCGTCGCCTGCTCGAAACCCGGCACCCGCGCGACGACGCGCGCTGGTCGACGATCATCGACATGGGCCTGATCGGCATGCTCGCCCCCGAAAGCGCTGGCGGCATGGGCCTGACACTGGTCGATTTCATCGGCATCGCCGAAGCAGCAGGCTATGTCGCCCTGCCCGAGCCCCTTGTCGAGCTGGCGGGTGTTACCGTGCCGCTGCTGGCGCACCTTGACGAAACACGTGGCTGGCTCGACCGGGCAATCTCAGGCGCGGTCGTCGCTATCGGTCACCCGGTCAATCCGCTTGTCGCTGACGCCGACACCGCCGACGCGTTGTTGCTGGGAGACGGGGAAGACATCCACCTCGTCGACTGCGGTGCCGTCGCGCTGACACGCGCCGAAAGCTTCGATCCGTTCCGTCGCCTGTACACGGTCGAATGGACACCCTCGCCCGCCACCAAGGTCGGCAGCGGCTGGGGCGATACGGCCGATCGAGGCGCGCTGCTTGCCGCCGCACAGATGATCGGACTCGCGCAGCGCTGCATCGACATGGCAGTCGCCTCTGCCAAGGACCGCCAGCAATTCGGCAAAGCCATTGGCAGCGCGCAAGCCGTCAAGCACATGATTGCCTCCGCACAGGTCAAGGTCGAGTTCGCGAGGCCGGTTGTTCACGCTGCTGCCGCCGAACTGCCGATTGGCAACCTCGCGGCGCGCGCACGCGTCGCCCATGCCAAGATCGCGGCGGGCGCAGCTGCCGATGTCGCCGCTCGAATGGCGGTGCAGGCCCATGGCGCGATGGGGATGACGTGGGAGGTGGATCTCCACTTCTTCCTCAAGCGCGCTATGGCATTGAATTATGCCTGGGGTACGGCTGCCGTGCACCGCGACACGGTGGTGGACCGCATCCAGTCATTGCGGACGGGGCCCGACGCGACGTTTGCCAGTGAACTGGCATAAATTCTTGCGTCAGCGGATGCCTCGGGCCTAGCGGATTGTCGCTGCGACTGCCTGTGCCGTTGCCCGCGCACCCGCTAGCGTAGGATGGAAATCGGCCCCGGCCTTCGGGCGAAACCCGTTGACCCAAGGGTCGTTCTGGCAAGCGTCATGGCCATGCGACAGGCTTGCCACGTCAACGATCGTCACCCCGGCTTTGACCGCCGCTGTCCGGGTCGTTTCGGCAAGCTTCAAACCCACAACACGCATCAGTTCTGCCTGCCCTTCCGAAATCCCCAGTGCGGCGCAGGTTCCGCTATCGGGCAAGATCGTCGGATAGGTCGCGATGACGATCCGTGCGCTCGGAGATCGCCGGCGAATTTCAAACAAGGTTGCCGTCAGATTATTCTCCAGATCGGAAAACTTGCGCTCTGCCACGGGCTTGGCTCCGTTCCAGAAGACGCCAACCAACGTGCCAATAATACCGCCCCGGTTCGAGTAAGCCATCGCCGTTAGATCGCCGACGTACCCGACGTCGTTACCGCCTGCCGTCAACGTGACGAGGCGCGTATCGGGACCTAGTGCGTCGATCTGAGGACCCAGCAGCATCTGGCCCCCGTGTAGCACGTGCCGCACGGTCGATCCCGATGACGACATGTCGGTGAAGCTCGAGACTTTGAGCAGGCGCGCGAGTTGCTGCGGATAGCCGTTTACCGTGCGCGCGGAAATGATTGGGCTGCCCAGCGCGCGCGGACCCAGTCCCAAACCGGCGGCGTAGGAGCTGCCCAGCGCCACATAGTAGGAATTGGTGACAGGCGGCGTGCGCATCTGTTTCACGAGAGAAGCGCCGCCCAGGAAAACGACACCGGCAAAGAAGAGCAGTAGCCACATTAGAATGTGCCGGACCTTCACGATGGTATCAGCGCAGCTTCAGCACGCCGCCGATATGCTTGATGCCGGCAACTGTACCGCCATCTACAAGAATATCGGTGCCCGTGATGTAGCTTGCGGCGGGCGAAACAAGGAAGGCCACGACGGAAGCAATCTCCTCGGGGCGACCCTGGCGACCAAGTGGCGTGACATTGATCATGCGCTGCATCTCCGGCCCGGCGTCGTTCTCCAGCCGCCCCATCGCGGTATCGATAATACCGGGCGAGAGCGATACGATCCGCGCCCCGACCTTGCCAAATGCCGGCGCCATCCTTTGCGCATAGAACTGCACCGCCCGCTTCGACAACGGATAGGCGGTCCGCGAATTGCGCAAGGCCAGACGACCGAGCATCGACCATCGACCGTCCATAACCTGCCGGACGGCGCGGTCGAAAACGGGATGCCCCATGATCTGCCCCGAGTTCGACGCGACCAGTACCGCCGCCCCGCCCTTTGCCATATGCGGCAACAAGGCCTGCACTAGCAAAGTGGTCGCCGTGTAATTGATCGCAAAAACACGCCGACCGTCCGCCATCGACGGCGATACTCCTGCCGCATGGGCCAATGCGGCTATTTTTCGGCCGTTGAGGGCCTTGATGATCAGCGACGGATATTGCGGCTCGGTCACGTCCGCCGCCAGGCACGCCACAGGCGCCTGGTCGCGAAGCGATACAGCCAAAGCTTCGAGCGGCTCGGCGTGCAGGTCGCAGAGGAGCAACGACCGCCCTTCGCGGGCGAACGCGGTTGCGATTGCCGCACCCATCCCGCCTGCGGCACCGGTGACGACAGCAACCTCGTCTGCCCATTCGATCACGATGTCA
>JBJXFA010000086.1:0-2820 GCA_046153865.1 Sphingomonadaceae bacterium | reverse complement strand
AGTGATTGGATCTATCACCAACTATCGCGTCACGTACGATCCAAAAGAGCGCGCCAAATGGTGTAGGATCAATGGCATTAGCAGTGCGAAGAAATGCGCACGGCAAAACTACATGTCGGATTACGCTCGCTTTGACATCATTGTCGACAAAGTTTTGCGCGGACCCGTGGCAAAGCGACTGACTGTCACCTGGGATAATTCCACGTTCGGCGAGCCCGAAAAAATGGCCCCCGGTCCTTATGTTATCGCGCTGCGTCGCTCCGGCAAGGCGCAGCCGCCGTTGCGAGGGCCGAGCGCCACGGTCTTCCCAACGCCACAACCCAACTTGTTCACCGTGTTGCAGGCTCCATGCGCACCGCCGTTTATTCTGCAGCGCAATAGCCCTGAGGCCATTGCGGTGCGCCGATTGCTTCGCAAATAGCGCAGGTTCGTAGACAGCGGCGCACTGCTCAGTCCTGAAATACCGGCGTACGCTTGCCTATGTGGGCGGCGACGGCTTCCATCATGTTGGGCTTGCCGATCAGTTTGATCTGCTCGGCGGTTTCCATTTCGAGCATCGCGCAGGGTTCCAGGTCGTGCGCGGCGTTGGCAAGGCGCTTGGCCGCGCGGATCGCGTGCGGATTGCTCGCGGCAATAGTACGCGCGAGCGCCATTGCCTCGGCATACGGATCTTCGGCAATGCGGCTTACGAAGCCATGGTGCAGTGCTTCGGCCGCATCGAACTCGCGTGCGGTATAAACGAGTTCGCGCAAGACATCGTCGCGCACGAGGTCGCGCCACACCGCCCACCCCGCCATGTCGGGGACGATGCCCCAGTGGAGCTCGCGGATCGCAAAGCGCGTCTCGGGCGCGGCAATGCGGATGTCGGCCCCGCTCATGATCTGGAATCCGCCACCAAACGCGACGCCATGAACCGCCGCGATCACAGGCATTGGCAGCTGGTGCCAGCCCCAAGTGACGTGCTGCGGCAGGATCGAGCCCTGATCGTTGCGTGCCGCGCTCGTACCCGAGCCCCCCGCCGCCATGCTCGCCCTGTCGAGCCCGGCGCAGAACGCGCGGCCCTCACCTGAAAGTACGACGCAGCGCACGTCGGTGCGGCCGTGCAGGCTGTCGATCGCGTCGCCGATTACGGCGAACATTGCCGGGTCGAGCGCATTCATCTTGTCGGCGCGGGTAAGGCGCACGTCGGCAACATGGTCGGTAACAGCAATCGTGATCCGGTCGGTCATGTCGTTTCCTTTGCCCAATAGGCGTCGCGGATCAGCCGCTTGTAGAGTTTGCCCGTATCGTGCCGCGGCAGCGCCGCGACGAAATCGATCTGGCGGGGGATCTTCACACCCGAAAGGCTGGCGCGGCAGAAGGCGGTCAACTCGTCGGCTAGCGCCTTGCCTGCCATCGCCATGTCGGCGGGCTGGACGACGGCGACGACCTGCTCGCCCATCTCGTCGTGCGGCGCGCCGATCACCGCGACGTCGGCGACGCGCGGATGCGTGACGAGGAGATTCTCGATCTCCTGCGGGTAGATGTTCACGCCGCCCGAGATGATCATGAAGCTGCGGCGGTCGGTCAGATACAGATAGCCCTCCTCGTCAACCCAGCCGACATCGCCCAGCGTCGTCCAGCCGTGGCGGTTGCGGCTTTCGGCGGTCTTGTCGGGGTCATTGTGGTAGGCAAAGGCGCGCGGGCCTTCGAAATAGATCGTGCCCTCGGTGCGCGGGGGCAAGGGATCGCCGCTGTCGTCGCAGATGTGCAACCGGGCCTCGCCGATGTTGCGACCGACCGAGCCCGGGTGCGCCAGCCAGTCGGCTGCCTTGATCGCGGTGAAGCCGTTGGCCTCGGTCCCGGCATAATATTCGTCGAGCACCGGGCCCCACCAGTCGATCATCGCTGCCTTGACGGGGACGGGGCATGGGGCAGCCGCATGGATCGCGCATCGCATGCTGCTGACGTCATGGCGCGCGCGAACCTCGTCGGGGAGCTTGAGCATCCGCACGAAATGCGTCGGCACGAACTGCCCGGCGTTGCAGCCGTAACGCGCGATATGTGCCAGCGCCGCCTCGGCGTCGAACTTTGCCATCAGGACGACCGTGCCGCCGAGTTGATGCACGGTCATCGTCCAGCCGAGCGGGGCGGCGTGATAGAGCGGAGCGGTCGAGAGATAGATGCTGTCCGGACCGAGGCTGAAGACGCCGTGTGCGATCATCATCAGGGGCGTGACCTGGTCGATTGCAGGGTCGGCGGGTGCATCGCGGACAATGCCCTTGGGGCGACCCGTCGTGCCACTCGAATAGAGCATCGCCATGCCGGCGGACTCGTCGGCGATCGGCGTGTCGGGGAGCAGCACGACCATGTCTTCCCAGGGCCGGAAGCCGCCGAGCACGCCACCGAGGCTAAAGCGTTCGAGCGGACTTCGCAGCGTTTCCGCAATTTCCCCCAGGCCCGCGCTCGCGATCAGCAGCCGCGCGCTGCTGTCGACGAGGATGTAGTCGATCTCGGCAGCCGTCAGCCGCGTGGAAATGCAGACATAGCGCAGCCCTGCGCGCTGCGCGCCCCAGACGAGCGGGAAATAGTCGGGCGTGTTCGTGATCAGCAGCGCGACGGTGTCGCCCGTTGTGAGACCGAGCATGCGAAAGGCTTGCGCGACCCGGTTCGCGGACGCCTCGAGCAACCCATAGCTGAGCACCGCACCGGTCTCTGCGACGATCACGGCCGCTTTGTCGGGGTTTGCCGCCGCATGATGGCGCGGGTGGGTCATCGGGCACTCTCCTGCCGACGACCTTAATGTACTTTACGTCTGCGTAAAGGCGGCGCGGATAGCCG
>JBJXFA010000081.1:0-7514 GCA_046153865.1 Sphingomonadaceae bacterium | reverse complement strand
AAAACGGTGGATGAAGGCGATTTCTTTGAAGTGCAGCCGGCGCATGCGGGCAATATCATTACCGGCTTTGGCCGGATCGAGGGGCGGACCATCGGCATTGTCGCCAACCAGCCGATGGTGCTGGCGGGCGTGCTCGACATTAATTCTTCGAAGAAGGCCGCGCGCTTTGTCCGCTTCTGCGACGCCTTCGACATACCGATCATCACCTTCGTCGACGTCCCCGGCTTCCTGCCGGGCACCGCGCAAGAGCATGGTGGCATCATCAAGCATGGCGCGAAATTGCTGTTCGCTTATGCCGAAGCCACCGTGCCCAAGATCACCGTCATCACCCGCAAGGCCTATGGCGGCGCCTATGACGTGATGGCCTCGAAACACCTGCGGGGAGACTTGAACTACGCCTGGCCGACCGCCGAGATCGCGGTGATGGGCGCGAAAGGCGCGGTTGAGATCATCTTCCGTGGGCGGTCTGCCGAGGAAATCGCCGAGCGGACGGCCGAATACGAGGCGCGGTTCGCGAACCCGTTCGTGGCGGCGAGCAAGGGCTTCATCGACGAGGTGATCATGCCGCATTCGACGCGGCGGCGGGTGGCGCTGGGCTTACGCAAGCTGCGGGGGAAGGAACTGGCGAACCCGTGGAAGAAGCATGATAATATTCCGTTGTAGGAACGTGCGATGTCGGTCCCTCTATGGATTGTTGGCCTGTCTTTCGTCGCGATCGGCATGTGGCGCTTGTCGCGCAACCTCTACGCACAGCGATACATGACCCGACGCACATTTTTTTGGTGGTCATGGATTGAGCGTCGAGAAGGAAATGAGGCCGATTATTGAATAGATGTCGCGCGCTCAATATTGCTCATTGTCGGTTCGCTGAGCGTTTTAACGATTTGGCACGCGACGGGTGCGGGAAGTTGACCAAATCAAATCGCACATTATAAACACATGATAAGGAGTGCCGCGATGCAGACCGCCCGAATGACGATTTTGATGAATCCCGAATATAAGGCTGCGATCGAACGGAAAGCCGCTTTGCGCGGCGTGTCGAGCAGCGAGCATGTCCGCAACGCGCTGGACAGTTTCGATGAGACATCCAGCCACGAAGAGGCCGAGATGGCGGCGCTCGTTGCCGAGGCAAATGCCGCAATCCCGAAAATGCGGGCATCGCTCGAACGCATGAACGAGCGCCTGGAAAACATGAATCGGAAGAACGAAGCGTTCCTTAAGCAGATGGGAATCGCGCTTTGAGCATTTTCGGCGATGCGATGGCGGCGATCCGCAACGTCATCCTGATGCAGGCGAATCTCGAGCGCATGGACCGGCAACTGGAAACGTTGGACAAGACACAAGACGGCTTTCGAGAAGCGCTGTTCCGCTTGAGCGAACGCCTGACACGCGTTGAGTCGGTCTTATTTGACCAGCGTCCTGCGACGCGGAAGGTTGGCAAACTGCCAAAGGAGTCATCGTGATGGCGCGTTTTGAGGTCAGGCAAAGCGTCAGCCTGCCGCTCGGTGCGAAATCCGCATTGAAAGAAGCGGCAGCAAAGCGTGGCATCTCCCTCAGCGCGCTCATGCGCGACATCGTTTTTGATCTGATTGCGGAGCGTGAGCTGAACATCACCCGCGCGGAGATCGAACTTCGGCGCGGCGTCACCATCCAATGAACCTCGGCCGCCTCAATCATATCGGCGTTGCGACGCCGTCGATCACCGACAGCATCGCGCATTGGCGCGACGTCATGGGCGCGACGACGATCCACGAACCGTTCGATCTGCCCGCGCAGGGCGTCCGCGTGTGCTTCGTCGATACGCCGAACACGCAGATCGAGCTGATCGAACCGCTGGGGGCCGACTCGCCGATCCACGGTTTTCTTGCCAAGAACCCGCTCGGCGGGCAGCATCATGTCTGTTTCGAGGTGCCCGATATTCATGTCGCCAAGGCCGAATTCGAGGCGATGGGCAAGCGCGTCCTCGGCGAACCCCGCATCGGCGCACATGGCACGCCGATCTTCTTCGTCCATCCCAAGGACATGGGCGGGATGCTGACCGAGATCATGGAAACGCCCGCAGGCCACTAGATTTCCCTTTACGTAAGGGGCAGTGGTGTCGTGGCGATGAGGGAGGCTGACGTGTCTTACGAAACCATTCGGACCGTGCGCGACGGCGACGTGCTGACCATCACGCTCGCGCGCCCCGATCGGCTCAATGCTGCGCCGCCGCAGATGTTCGATGAAATCGGCGATGCGATCAGCAACCTGGACGGGGCGCGCGCGCTGCTCATTCACGGCGAGGGCCGCGCGTTTTGCTCGGGCGCTGATCTGGCTGCGGGCGATCGCGGCGTCGGTGGCGGCGAGGGGGCGTTTCACGCGCTGACGCGAAGCTACAATCCGACGATGATCGCGCTGTCACGGCTTGGCGTTCCCATCGTGAGCGCGGTGTCGGGTCCCGCAGCGGGCATCGGGTGCAGCCTCGCGCTCGCTGCCGATTTCTGCATCGCAGGCGAAAACGCCTATTTCCTGCAGGCGTTCGTGAATATCGGCCTTGTGCCCGACGGCGGCGCATCATGGATGCTCGCGCGGCACGTCGGCCGGGCACGCGCGACCGAGATGATGCTGCTGGGCGAGCGCATTCATGGCCCCAAGGCCGCCGACTGGGGACTGATTTACAAATCCGTGGCGGATGCCGACGTGCTCGGTGAAGCGCAGGCGCTCGCCGCGCGGCTGGCAGCCGGCCCTACGCTGGCGCTCGGCCTGATGCGCCAAGGGCTCACCGAGGCGCTCGACGGCCCCTATGCGCTGGCGCTGCAGCGCGAGGCCGAGAACCAGCGCAAAGCCGGAAGCAGCGCCGATGCGCTCGAAGGCGCGGCCGGCTTTCTGACCAAGCGAAAGCCGGTTTTCCTCGGCATATGATCGGCGCTTGCCAGTATCGGCGCGACCGCTAGCATCGGGCCAAGCAGGAGAAGCGGATGCGCCATATCGCGATCGTGGGATCGGGCCCGAGCGGATATTACACGGCCGAGGCGGTGACCAAGGTCTTCGGAGACGCAGCGCGGATTGACATCATCGACCGGATGCCGGTGCCCTTCGGCCTGATCCGATCGGGGGTCGCGCCCGATCACCAGTCGATCAAAGCGGTCGCGCGGCGCTATGAGGCCGTGCACCTTGGTGACGCTGTCCGGTTCGTCGGGCATGTGACCGTTGGCCGCGATGTGGCGGTCGATGAATTGCTCCAGCTTTACGATGCCGTGGTGCTGGCAACGGGCGCGCCCGACGATCGGCCGCTCGCGGTTCCCGGCGGCGATCTGCCCGGCGTGATCGGATCGGCGGCGTTCGTGGGCTGGTATAACGGGCATCCCGAACATGCCGATCTCGCGCCGCCGCTCGGTCGCGGTGGGGCGGTGATCGTCGGCAATGGCAATGTCGCGCTCGATTGCGCGCGCATTCTTGCGAAGACGCGCGATGAGTTTGCCGGCGCGGATATTGCAGGGCACGCGCTCGACGCGCTGACGGGTGCCGACGTCCGTGCGATCACGATTCTCGGGCGGCGCGGGCCGCACCAGATCGCGATGACGCCGAAGGAACTCGGCGAACTCGGGCATCTGGCGCGCGCGCGCCCGCGCGTCGATCCGCAAGACCTGCCTGCGCCGGAAGACGATGCGCAGCTTGAGCCGGGCCTGCGCAAGTCGGTTGTGCATCTGCGCGACTTTGCCGCGCGACCGGAGGCGGATAAGCCGGTCTCGATCGTATTCGACTTCTTTGCGATGCCAGTTGCGATCGAAGGCGATGCCAAGGCCGAGCGCGTGATCGTCGAACGGACCCGGCTCGACGCGGATCAACGCGCGGTCGGCACGGGCGAGCACTATGCCGTGGCGGCGGAGCTCGTGATCACCTGCATCGGCTATCAGACGCCGCCGATCGCGGGCGTGCCCTATGACGCGCAGCAAGGGCGGTTCGCCAATAGCGACGGCCGCATCGGGCCGGGCCTCTACTGTGTTGGCTGGGCGCGGCGCGGGCCGAGCGGGACAATCGGGACCAATCGCGTCGATGGACAGGCCATCGCAGCGCTCATCGCGGCGGATTTGGTTGCCGGTGATGTACGGAGGAGCGGTGCCGGACTTGATGCGCTGCTGGCCACGCGCGGGATTGCCAGCGTGAGCTTTGCCGACTGGCGGCAAATCGATGCCGCCGAAATCGCGCGCGCCCGCGCCGATTCCCCGCGTGAGAAATTCATCCGCGTTGACGATATGCTTGCGGTGCTGAGTTAAGGGCTCTTCTCTCTAAATAGAAGCAAGAAGCCGTTCGTCCCGAGCGAAGTCGAGCGACTGGTCGGGCGGGGTCCCTCGACTTCGCTCGGCACGAACGGAGCGTGGGGGCGCTTCGATTTGACTAACGGGTCCCCGGCGCGAAATGCACATCGTGCCGGACTGGCTAACCATTTAGGCAGCGCGGATCGGCGCCACCATCCCGCGCACGGGCTTGGCCATCACGCGGCGCAGCATCGGCTCGAAAAACGCGAGTGGTTCGGTGTCGTAATCGGGATCGAACGCCGCCTGATCATAGTTGCGGCAGAATTCTTCGCATGCGTCCCAGTGAACATGACCGCGGTGGATATCGCGCGCGTCGCGATCCATGCCGAGAAAGTGAAAGTAATAATTGCCCTGGAACAGGCCGTGCTGGGCGCAGATCCAGTGTTCTTCCTCGGTGACGAAAGGCTTGACGATCGCGGCGGCGACATCGGGGTGATTGTAGGTGCCCAGCGTATCGCCGATATCGTGGAGCAGCGCCATGACGACATAGCTTTCGCCGCGCCCGTCGCGGTGTGCGCGCGTCGCGGTCTGCAGGCAATGCTGGAGCCGGTCGATCGGGAAACCGCCGAAATCGCCGTCGAGGAGCTTCAAGTGCGCGAGGACACGGTCAGGCAGCTCGTGCGCAAACGCCATATAATGGCGCGCGATGATCGACCAGTCTTCCTGCGTGCCTTCCTCGAAATTCCGGAAACTTGCGTGCTGCGGCAGCTCGGCGTCGGCCATGTCACTCTCCTGTGCGTCACAGCTTACACCGCTGGCCTTTTGCGCTCAATGACCCAACCGGGTAGACAGCGCATCAATGGCCGCGCCTCCGCCCACCCCCGCCACTTTCTTTGCGGACAAGAACCGCGCGTTCTGGATGCTGCAGGGCGCGGGGTGGACCGGTTATCTGCTCCTCCGCGCCGCGCAGGGCGTGGCGAACGGCATGTCGTTTGCCTTCATTATCCCGGTCCTCGTGTCGACCGCGACCGGCTATTCGCTCACGCTGGTGATGGCGGCGGTCTATCGCTGGCTCATCCGCCGCTCGCCACTGGTGATCTGGACGGGAACGCTGGGCACCGTGCTGATCGGCGTCGCAGTCTATTCGGTGATCGACGCCTGGGTGTTTTCGGTGATCAACCGCGCCGGCGTGTTCGAAGGCGCGCTCATTCTCGGCACGACGCTGATCAACGGGCTGCTGCTCGGGGCATGGTCGGCGCTCTACTATGGCATCAACTTCTTCCTGATTGCCGAGCGCCAGACGGTGCAGCTCCTCAAGCTCGAGACGGCGGCGTCGTCGGCGCAGTTGGCTATGCTCCGCTATCAGCTCAATCCGCACTTCCTGTTCAACACGCTCAACAGCATTTCGACGCTGGTGCTGCTCAAGCAGACCGACCGCGCCAATGCGATGCTAAGTCGTCTCTCGTCGTTCCTGCGCTACACCCTCGTCAACGAACCCGAAGCGCAAGTAACGCTCGAGCAGGAGATCGAGACCTTGAAGCTCTATCTCGATATCGAAAAGATGCGCTTCGAAGACCGGCTGCGCGCGTCGTTCGAGCTCGATCCGCGCGCGACCAAGGCGCGGCTGCCGTCGCTGCTCCTGCAGCCGCTCGTAGAAAACGCGATCAAATATGCCGTGACGCCGCAAGAGGAAGGGGCCGATATTGCGGTGAGTGCGCAGCTCGTCGGCAACAGCGTTCACATCACGGTGGCCGACACCGGGCCGGGCCTCAGCGACACCGCCGTGCGGCCCGGATACTCGACCGGCGTGGGCCTCGCCAACATCCGCGACCGGCTGAACCAGGCCTTTGGCCCGCAGCACCGGTTTGAGACACGCAACCAGCCGGGGGGCGGGTTCGTTGTAACCGTAGAAATCCCGTTCGTGACCGAGCAACCCCTAACCCAAGAGGCCGCATGACGATCCGCACCATTCTCGTCGATGACGAAACGCTCGCCATCCAAGGTCTGCAACATCGCCTCACGGCGCACGCCGATGTCGATATCGTCGATACCTGCATCAACGGGCGCGAGGCGATCCGCTCCATTAAAACGAACAAGCCCGATCTCGTGTTCCTCGATATCCAGATGCCCGGGTTTGACGGGTTCTCGGTCCTGTCGGGCCTGATGGAGGTTGAGCCGCCGCTGGTCGTGTTCGTGACCGCCTATTCGGACCATGCGGTGCGCGCGTTCGAGGCCGATGCGGTCGATTATCTGATGAAGCCGGTCGAGGAAGGGCGGCTCGCCGACACGCTCGACCGCGTGCGCCTGCGCCTGTCCGAGCGCAAGAGCGTCGAGGAAGCGGGGCGCCTGATGGAAGCGCTGACCGAGCATGCGCCCGAGGCGGCCGAGGAAATCGCGGCCGATGGCAACGACACACTGGCGGCGAACCGCTTCGAAAAGCTGATCAACATCAAGGACCGCGGCCAGATCTTCCGCGTCGACGTCGACACGATCGAGCGCATCGATGCCGCGGGTGACTATATGTGCATCTACACCGGCGACAACACGCTGATCCTGCGCGAGACGATGAAGGACCTCGAACGCCGCCTCGACCCGCGCCGCTTCCAGCGCATCCACCGCTCGACGATCGTGAACCTGGATCTGGTGAAGCAGGTCAAGCCGCATACCAATGGCGAATGTTTTCTCGTGCTCGATTCGGGGGCGCAGGTGAAGGTCTCGCGGTCGTATCGCGATGTGGTGGCGCGGTTTGTTCATTGAGGCGGCGTGGACGTTCGCAAGGTTCGCACGATGGTGGGTCGACCTGTCATTCCGGGCGGGATTTGCGGCGTCTGGATGCTGCGCAAGGGGCGGGAAGTGGGCGGCACTCGGGTAAGCTAAGCATGGATCGGGGGCTGTAGGACGGGGGGTCGCAGAACGGCAGCTTGCGACAAGATTCTGGACGTTCAAGCATTCCGCCAGTCACTTTGGAAGCAGACGCAAATCCTCCCCGGAACGGGGAGGTGCCCGCCGGGCGGAGGGGCCGGGTCGAGCGCGTTTCACGGTCGAGGTTTTGCTACCCAGCCGAACCCGACCCCTCCGTCACGCCCATGAAGAATGGGCGCGCCACCGCCCCGTTCCGGGGAGGAGTAAGATGGCAACAACCGACAACTTTTCGGTCCTTCGATCGGTTGGTCCAACGCAGCGAAACCGGACGTTCAAATTCCTCCCCGGAACGGGGAGGTGCCCGTAGGGCGGAGGGGCCGGGTTCAGCGGGTTGGAACGCGGAGGGAGTGCACC
>JBJXFA010000052.1:0-2520 GCA_046153865.1 Sphingomonadaceae bacterium | reverse complement strand
ATCGCGCAGCCGCGGGACCGGAAGCTGGAACGGCTACCGGCAGGGCAGCAATCGCGACGGTAGCAAACTCGACGTTGCAGCCGAGCTGCGGACACCGCGCACGGTGTCGGGTGGCCCCTACGACGCGCTGATCATCACCGAACAGCATACGTTGTTGGGAAGCCTCGTCTGGAACGACACGATCGGGCATCTCCGGCACTTCCATGATCGTGCCATCGCAGGGAATCCCGGGCAAACGACTTACTTGTACCAGTCATGGCTCGGCATCGACGACCGCGATGACCCGCAGCGCTGGATCGCTTATGAAAAGGCGGCGGCGACCGCCTGGCGCTGTGTGGCGATGCGGATCAATGTATCGCTGGCGGCAGCCGGGCGGCCGGACCGGATCGTTCCGATCGATGCCGGCGCGGCACTTGCGACTTTTGTCGAACAGGCGATAGCGGGACAGGTGACGGGCTTTGTCGGCCCGCCGCGCGTCGTGATCGACCGGCTGTTCCAGGACGATGTGCACCTGACGCCGCTGGGCACTTATTTTGTCGCACTTTTCGTCTTTGCCGAGCTATCGGGGACGCCGCCGACGGGCGCCTGGGCACCCGCCGGCTTGAACCCCGCCCAGGCGCGGGCACTGCAGGTCGCCGCCTGGGCAATACATCGCGAGCGGGCGTCCGCACCGCAAAGCCGGTCACTTGCTGCCTGCCGCGACTATGTCGGCGGGCCGTTCTCGCAGCACTATCTGGCGTACCTGCGTGACAAGCAGGTGCGCGAAGACGGCAGAACCAGGGCCTATATCACCTGGCTGAAGCATCGGGTTGCCCTTGCCCGCGTGTTCGGCCGGCGGGACGCGGGCAACCCGCTGTTCTTCGACGCAACCGCCGACAGCAATTACTCGCTGTCGGACGCTTGAACGGTTGCTGGTGTCACGCCCGGCGTCTTCGGCGGATTGTTCGCCGCTCCCCAGGCAGCAAGAGCGCTGTACCGCGGCGACGTCGCCTGGTTGATGCTTTCAAGGACGCCCCAGCTTCCCCACTTGTTTGGCGTGTAGATCAGGCCGAAGCTCGAGAATAGCGTCCCGCCGGCATCGCGGAAAGCATTCAGATTGGCAGTATAAATGCTCTGCATTTCGGGCCGGCGCTGCACATTGACAAGAAAGTCGGTATAGCGCTGGTTCTGGTGCTGAGAAATAGGCGTGGTCTCGGCATAGCCGCTTTCATAGGCCGTCATTTTCAACCCATATTGCCGGGCCTTGCCAGCGTGATAGGCATAGCCGGGCGCGAGGTCGTTGGTGACCTGGTTGCGCAAATTGGTGATGGCGCGGGCATAGCCGCCGTCCGCGTCACGCCACGAGTTCGTCACGGCCGCGACCTGGGATTCCTGGTCCATCGTTCCGCCGATGTAACCGGTGATCGCATATTCATCAAAATAGTCGGCAGCGCGAACGGGTTGGCCCAGATGGTCTCGCCAGCGTGGGGTTTCAAGACCGTAAGTTTCGAGCCCACGCCACCCGAATTGTGTATTGTAAACAACGATGACTCGTCGAGGATCGCTGCTGCCGGTTATCGGCTCCCTGAAGACCTGGTTCCACGTGCGACCGACTTGCGCAGTCCGCATCCCATACCATTCCATCCAGGTTGCCCCCGGTCCCCATTTGGCGACGGCCTGGGCCTCGGCATAGCGTGATTGCGGGAAGACGAAATTCCATACTTCGTTCGAAAGCTCGACACGGACTTTCAGATCGCGGCGCAGATTGTCACGGACATAGGTGGCGAATTTCTTCACATAATCGTCGCTGGCGTTGATCGGCATGTTGAACCACGGGTTGATCCCGGTCTGATTGGCGAACTCGACCATTTTTTCGACCGGCATGCCGCGGGTGCCTTCGGCCCATTGCCGGCTCGTGACCCGGGGGCGGTGTGCCCAAAGCAGGCTCGGCGCGGCCCGCTGTCCAGCGTCTGACGTAATCGGCTTGCCAGCGGTATCGAAAATCTCGTTGGTGTTCATCCAGTTCATGAACCGCATCGTGCTGAACGGCGCCAGCTTGGCGACCATGTCCGGATTGAAGCTTTGGCCGGCGGTGTAGAGCGGCAGCCGATCCTCCTGGATCACTCCCACGTTGCGCACATAGTCACCTGTTCCGGCAGGATCGGTCGCAACGAGCTGCAACGCAAGCGTCCTGCTTGTGCCTGACCGGATGACGAGGCGACCAGGCTGGCTCGAGACGATTGTCGTGTCCAAGCCACCACGGAACGTGCCGGTACCGGTGTAAAGCACCACAAAGCGCGTATTGGGAGGGGGGCCGGCGGGATTATCGTAAACGAGCGTGAGGAAGACCCGGGTGTATCGCAGGCCGTCGCCGGACCTTGGCAACCGCGTCACCCAACCGTCCGCATCGACCGGCACGGGCTCATTGCTATCCCAGACATAGTCATACTGCGGAATCCACCGGTCGCTCGGCTTCATCAGGTCGAGAGTCGGCAACAGCGGGCTGTAATAATTAATTCCGTCGAGGTTCGTGCCAATCGG
>JBJXFA010000041.1:0-12196 GCA_046153865.1 Sphingomonadaceae bacterium | reverse complement strand
ATCGTTGTTTCGCGCGAAAACGCGAAAACGCTAAAGGCAGAGCGCTTGCGGACCCCTGTGCTATGCCGTAACGGAGTGCTCAATTATTAGGCAGATCATGCAGCAGCTCCGCCCTATCCAGATTGGTCCGGTCCGCATCGCGGTGCCCGTTATCCTCGCGCCGATGACCGGCGTGACCGATATGCCGTTCCGCACGATCGTGCGCCGCTTCGGCTCGGGGCTGAACGTCACCGAGATGATCGCCAGCCCCGCGATGATCCGCGAAACGCGCCAGTCGCTCCAGAAGGCGGCCTGGGCACCGCTCGAAGAGCCGGTGTCGATGCAGCTCGCCGGATGCAGCCCGCACGAGATGGCCGAGGCCGCCAAGCTGAACGCCGATCGCGGCGCTGCGATCATCGATATCAACATGGGCTGCCCGGTCAAGAAAGTGGTCAATGGCGATGCCGGTTCGGCGCTCATGCGCGATTTGCCGTTGGCAGCGGCGCTCATCGCGGCCACGGTCAAGGCGGTCGATGTCCCCGTCACGGTCAAGATGCGGATGGGTTGGGATCACGCCAGCCTGAACGCGCCCGAACTCGCGCGGATCGCCGAAGACCTCGGCGCGCAGCTGATCACCGTCCACGGTCGCACGCGCTGCCAGATGTATCGTGACAGCGCCGACTGGGCGTTCGTCGCCAAGGTCAAGCAGGCAGTGCGCATACCGGTCATCGTCAACGGGGACATCTGTTCGATCGCCGATGCGCAGACGGCGCTCGCGCAGTCGGGGGCTGATGGCGTAATGATCGGGCGCGGTGCCTATGGCAAGCCGTGGGTGCTCGCGCAGGTGATGGCGGCGCTCACCGGTTTCCCGGTTCCCGCCGACCCTTCGATCGAGGAACAATATCACCTGATCACAGAGCATTATGAAGCGATGCTTGCGCATTACGGCGAGCATGTCGGCGTCAACATGGCGCGCAAGCACATCGGCTGGTACACCAAGGGGCTGACCGGTTCGGCCGAGTTCCGCAACCGTGTGAACCAGGTGCCCGATGCGCGCACGGCACTGGCCATGCTCGCCCAGTTTTACGATCCATGGCTCAGCCGCAAGGCCGCCTGAGCGCCGTCGCCGGGCGGCCCTCGGCAGACGCGCTGGTAGCGGCCATGCCGTCGGCACTGATCGTGCTCGATCCCGACGGTTGCATCGCCAGCGTCAATGCCGCCGCCGAAGTGCTGGTCAACGCCAGCGCCAGTGCGTTGCTCCACAAGCCTTTGGGCATCGTGCTGCGTCTCGACGAGGCCTGCCTTGCCGGCCTGCGCGGTGAGGCCGTGTTCGCCGCCTACGGAACGGTGATCGAGCTGGTGCGCGGCCCTAAACTCCGCATCGATTTTCACGCAACCGCGCTTCCCGATCATGATCGCTGGCGGCTCGTCACGCTCCAGGGATCGGCTGCGCAAGGCATCGGCGAGCGCTACAGCGGCGCGCGCACCGCAACCGGTGCTGCCGCGATGCTCGCGCACGAGATCAAGAACCCGCTGTCAGGGATTCGCGGCGCCGCGCAACTCCTCGAGACAAGCACCAGCCCCGAAGGTGCCGCGCTCACCACGCTCATCCGCGACGAGGTCGATCGGATCGCGACGCTGATCGACCGGATGGAGGCCTTCACCGACGACCGCCCCCGCGAGCGCGCGCCCGAAAACATCTACGCCATCCTCGAACACGTCCGCACGCTTGCCGAAACCGGCTTCGGCGACCGCATCGACATTCGCGATGCCTATGACCCCTCGCTCCCGCCGGTGCTGGTCAACCGCGATTCGCTGATCCAGATCGTCCTCAACCTGTTGAAAAACGCCGCCGAAGCGGTTCCGTCGGGCAAGCGCGGCACCGTCCTGCTGGCCACCGGATATCGGCACGGCGTGTCGGTGCCCGGCCCCGATGGCCGCCGCCTGAAGTTGCCGATCGAGCTCTGCGTGATCGACGACGGCCCCGGCCCCCCCGCCGATCTCGTCGAGCATCTGTTCGAGCCGTTCGTCTCGTCGCGCGCCAGCAGCCGGGGCTTGGGCCTCGCGCTCGTCGACAAGCTGGTCCGCGAGACGGGCGGTATCATCCAGTTTGCGCGCGAGGGCCGCCCCGAACGCACCGTGTTTCGCCTTTTGCTGCCGAGGGCACGATGAGGCGGTCCGCTAAAATCCTCCCCGGAACGGGGAGGATAAACATGACCCGCGCCAAAATCCTCCTCGTCGATGACGATCCCTCGATCCGTCTCGTCGTGACCGAGGCGCTGCGCCGCGAGGGCCATGAGGTCCGCGCCGCCGCTACCGTGGCCGAGCAGGTCGCGCTGCTCGAGACCTTCGTGCCCGACGTGCTCGTCACCGATGTCATCCTCCCCGACGGTAACGGTCTCGACCTCGTGCCCACGATCCTGGCAAAACGCCCCGATCTCCCTGTCATCGTGCTCTCGGCGCAGAACACGCTGACAACGGCCGTGCGCGCGACCGAGCAGGGCGCGTTTGAGTATCTCCCCAAACCCTTCGACCTCGATGAGCTGTGTCGGGCCGTGCGCGACGGCCTTGCACGCCGGAGCGCGGCCGATGACGTCATGCCGCCCGAGGATGCCGATCTCCCGCTGATCGGCCGCTCGCCCGCGATGCAGGAGGTGTACCGGATGGTCGCGCGCGTCGTCGCAACCGATCTCACCGTGCTCATTCTCGGCGAATCGGGCAGCGGCAAAGAGCTGGTCGCCCGCGCGCTGCACGATCTCGGTGCCCGCAAGGCGCGGCCCTTCGTTGCCGTCAACATGGCCGCGATCCCGCGCGAACTGATCGAAGCCGAGCTTTTCGGCCATGAGCGCGGTGCCTTCACCGGCGCGCTGCAGCGCAATGCCGGGCGTTTCGAGCAAGCGGCGGGCGGCACGCTGTTTCTCGACGAGATCGGCGACATGCCGATGGAAGCGCAGACCCGGCTGCTGCGCGTCTTGCAATCGGGCGAATTCACCACGGTCGGTGGCGCGCGCACGATCGCGGTCGACGTCCGCATCATTGCGGCCACACACAAGAATCTGCCCGAACTCATTGCCAATGGCGCGTTTCGCGAAGACCTCTATTACCGGTTGAACGTCGTCCCGGTTCAATTGCCGCCGCTGCGCCAGCGCGGCGATGACATCGGCCTGCTCGCCCAGCATTTTCTCGAGCGCGCCGCCGCCGACGGTCTGCCGCGCAAGCGGCTCGACGCCAACGGTCTGGCCAGGCTCGCCGCGCATGCGTGGCCCGGCAACGTCCGCGAGCTTGAAAATCTCATGCGGCGATTGGCGGCGATCACCCGCGATCCCGTGATTCCGGTGGACGCGATCGCCGCCCAGCTTGGCGGGCAGGAGCCGCTCCCCGCTAATGGCGGCGATAGCCTCAGCGAAGCCGTGTCGCAGCATCTGGCGCGCTATTTCGTGCAGTTCGGCAGCAGCCTGCCACCGCCGGGGCTTTATGATCGCGTGCTTGCCGATGTCGAAAAACCGCTCATCCTTGCCACGCTCGCGGCCGTGCGCGGCAATCAGCTGCGCGCCGCCGACCTGCTGGGGATCAACCGCAACACGCTGCGCAAGCGCATGGGCGAACTGGGCATCGCCGCGAAGCGCGGGCTTTGAAAAAGCGCTGTCCTTCTGGAATTGTTTCTGTTATGTTCTGCATATGACGATAGTCCATGCCTTGGCTGATCCACATGCTTTGCGGACGCGCTTCGCAAGCGGCAGTTCCTGTCAACATGTCGTGAACTTCTGCCAGTCGCACGCATGATCGTCGAGGTCGTGATCACAGCGGTCATCGCGCTGATTGCGGGCCTGCTGATCGGCTGGCTGGTCGCGGGGCGCGAGACGGGGCGGACGCGGGCAGACTTGTCGGCGGCGCAGGCTCGGCTGGCCGATTATGAAACGCGGCGCGCGCTTGCCGAGATTGTCGAGCGCGAGCGTGGCGAGTTTCTGACCGAGCTGACCGCGCTGCGCGCGCAATCCGCCGAGCGCGAGGCGGCGTTCACGATGCGCTGGGCCGAGCGCGAAGCCGCGCACGCTCAGGCGCAGGACCGGCTGCTGGCCGACAAGGAGGCGCTGGCGGCGCAATTCGCCGAGCTCGGTGCGCGGCTGCTCGACGAGGCGCAGACGAAGTTTCTCCAGCGCGCCGATGAGCGTTTCCGGCAGTCGGAAGAGACGGCGGGGCAGGGGCTGAAGGCGCTGCTCCAGCCAGTGCACGAGCGGCTCCAGAAATATGAGGAGTCGGTCCAGAAAACCGAGGCCGAGCGGCACAATGCGTTCGGGCTGCTCCACGGCCAGATCGAAGCGATGCGCAGTGGCACCGAGCGGGTTTCGTCCGAAGCCGCCAAGCTGGTCAACGCGCTGCGCAACGCCCCCAAGGCGCGGGGGCGCTGGGGCGAACAGCAATTGCGCAACGTGCTCGAGAGCTGCGGTCTTTCCGAGCACGCCGATTTCGCAACCGAGGTGAACGTCACGGGTAGCGACGGCGCGCGGCTGCGGCCTGATGTCATCGTCAATATCCCCGGCGGGCAAAGTCTCGTTATCGACGCCAAGGTCTCGCTGAATGCTTATCAGGACGCGTTTGGCGCTGTCGATGAGGACGAGCGCCGCCGCCATCTCGATCTGCACGCCGCCTCGATGCGCAATCATGTCAACGCACTCGGCAACAAGGCCTATTGGAGCCAGTTTGCCGACGCGCCCGATTATGTCGTGATGTTCGTCCCTGGCGAGCATTTCCTGTCCGCCGCGCTCGAACATGCGCCTGACCTTTGGGATTATGCCTTCGAGCGCCGTGTGCTGCTCGCAACGCCGACCAACCTGATCGCGATCGCGCGCACGGTTTCGGCGGTGTGGCGGCAGGAAAAACTCGCAGGGCAGGCGCGCGAGATCGCCGAACTCGGCAAGGAGCTTTACGCGCGCCTCGCCACGATGGGGAGCCATGTCGGGCGGGTGGGGCGCAATCTCGATACAGCTGTGAGTGCGTACAACGCTTTCGTCGGCAGCCTCGAAACACAAGTGCTGACGCAGGCCAAGCGGTTCGAGGCGCTCAATATCGACACCGGCGGTAAATCGATCGAATCGCTGCCGAACATCGATCAATCGGCTCGCCCGCTGGTCAAGCTGGTCGCAACAGCCGCGCCCGAACCCGCCGCAGCTCTGAGCCTGTCGAAGAACGGTTAGCGCATCCGGAACTGATTGAGCACCTCATAGGCCATAACGGCCGTCGCAATCGCTGCATTCAGGCTATCGGCCTTTCCGCGCATCGGCATCTTCACAAGGAGATCGCACGCCGCCGCATAAGTATCTGGTAAGCCCTGTGATTCATTTCCGGTCAGAACGAACACCGGTGCGGCATAGCGCGGTGTCTGATAGTCGAGTTCGGTATCGAGGCTGGTGCCCACCAGTTGCCCCGGTCCGTTGCGCAGCCACTCGATGAACGGCTCCCAGTCAGTATGGACCACCGCCTGGGTGAAGATCGCGCCCATGCTCGCGCGGACGGCCTCGACCGAGAAGGGATCGGCGCATTCGTCGATCAGGATCAGCCCGCCCGCGCCGACGGCATCGCCGGTACGCAGGATCGTCCCCAGATTGCCGGGATCGCGCAGCGCTTGCGCGACCAGCCAGATGTCGGCGCGGGTGCGGTCCAGTGCTTCGAGCGCAACGCCGGTCTCGCGGTAAACGCCGATCACGCTGCCCGGATTGTCCTTGCCCGACAGTTTTGACAGGATATCGGGACTGGTCACGAACACCGCGCCCGCCGCTGCCTCGAGCCGCGCGACGAGCGGGTGGTCGGCGCTCTCCGCCGTCCGCCACAGCATCTGCGGCGCGACCCCTGCGTCAAGCGCTTCAGTCAGGATGCGCAGCCCTTCGGCGAGAAACTGCCCCGAAGCGCGCCGGTGCTTCTTGTCGCGCAAGCTGCGCACCTGCTTGACCAACGGGTTGGAAAAACCGGTGATTTCGCGGGCGTTCATTCCTCGCCGAACTTGGCCTCGACCAGATCGGCGAGCGCATTGACCGCCTGCTCGGCACCGTCGCCGGTCGCGCGAATAGTCACGCTGTCGCCCATCGCGGCGCCGAGCATCATCAGCCCCATGATCGAAGTGCCGACGACGCTCGATCCATCCTTCTCGACCTCGACGACAGCGGGCAGCCCGCTCGCCATCGTCACGAACTTGGCGCTCGCCCGAGCATGCAGCCCGCGCCGGTTGGTGATGAGGACGGTGCGCTCGATCACGCCGCCTGTTCGCCCAGCACTTCGGAGGCGACCGAAATGTATTTGCGCCCAGCCTCACGCGCCGCCGCCACGGCATCGCCAACGGTCATCGTCCGTCGCGCGCCTTCGAGCCGGATCAGCATCGGCAGGTTGATCCCTGCGATCACCTCAATCTTGCCGGGCTGCATGAGCGAGATCGCGAGGTTCGAAGGGGTGCCGCCGAACAGGTCGGTCAGGACGATGACGCCGCGCCCAGCATCGACGTCTCCGATTGCGCGGGCAATATCGCCGCGCCGCTCCTCCATATCGTCGTCGGGGCCGATGCAGATTGGTGCGATCGCGCGCTGCGGCCCGACGACATGCTCCATAGCCACGACGAACTCGGTTGCGAGCCTTCCGTGAGTCACCAGCACCAGACCGATCATTGCGAACCCGGAACCTTCTTCATTGCCACATCGTTTTCGATCCGCGCCCCTTCGGTCGAGTCGTCCGCGTGGCTCGCCAAATCGCGATGCGCAACCGTGGGCGAAAAACCGGCATCGCGCAACCGCGCGGCGATGCGCTCGGCCATGTGAACACTGCGATGTCTCCCTCCAGTGCATCCGAACGCGATCGTAATGTATGACTTTCCCTCGGCATCGTAGCGGGGAAGGAGCAGCAGCAGCAAATCGGTGATCCGTGCGAAGGCTTCCGCATAAGCCGGATCGTCGGCCACATAATCAGCCACCGATTGGTCGAGGCCGCTCAGGGGGCGAAGATTCTCGTCCCAATGCGGGTTGCGCAGGAAGCGAACGTCGAAAACAAGGTCGGCGTTGCGGGGAAGGCCGCGCGCAAAACCGAATGACACGACCGAAAGCGTTGGCACTGTATGGTTGCTCTCGCTGAAACGGACGCGCAGTTCGTGCCGCAGTTCGTTGCCGCCAATCGCGGTGGTATCGATGACATGTTCGGACCAGCGGCGAAGGGGGCTGAGCAGTTCGCGTTCGCGACCGATGCCGTCAGCCGCCGGCCGGTCGAGCGCAAGCGGGTGACGCCGCCGGGTTTCCGAATAGCGCCGCTCGAGCTCCGTTCCCGCACAATCGAGGAACAAGGTGGCGATATCTTCGCCGTTTTCCCGCATCGTCTTGATGCGCGCCACGATGTCGGCACCGTCAAAGCCGCGTGTCCGGCTATCGATCCCGATCGCGAGCGGACGCGTGTCGCTCGCGCCTTCGGGCGGACGCGTGACGATCAGGCGGTTCAGCAGGACCAGTGGAAGGTTGTCGACCGTCTCCCAGCCGACATCCTCAAGCGCCTTGAGTGCCGTCGATTTGCCGGCGCCCGACATGCCGGTCACGAGCAGAATGCGCGTGGGGCGCGAGGAGCTCATGTGCTTGCGATACGCTTGAGCGCGAGCTCGACCTTGAGGGGGGTTGACGGCTCGTGCGCGGCAAGCGCGACTTGCGGCACCGTGCAACCCGCAAGTATTTGCGACTTGTCCGGGTCCGGAAGCCGATCGACCGGTCCACCGATATTGACGACGAGTGCGACAGGGATGTCGCTGACATAGGGCATTGCCACAAGCCCGACGCCGCGCACTTCGATCATGCCGACGATAGTTGCGGGCGCGACTGCCTGCAAAATGCCTGAGACCCGCCGGACAATTGTGTAATCATCGCTGACGAGCGTTGCGCCGCGATCGATCAATCGCAAAGCGAGGTCGGATTTTCCCGCGCCCGACGGGCCCATGATGAGCACCGCGCGTCCATCAATGGCAACGCACGACGCGTGCAGCGTTTCAGACGAGAGCTTCGTCGCCATGCTGATCGCGCTACGCGGTCCTCAGGGAATCGGCAAGCGGACGATGAAGCGCGCCCCTTGATCGCCGGGCGGATCGGTTGCCTCGACACTGCCGCCATGGCCTTCGACTATCGTCCGTGCAATCGCGAGACCAAGGCCCGAATGACGACCGAACGCCGCGGTTTGTGGCCGGTCGCTGTGAAAACGGCGAAAAATTGCCTCGCGTTCTGATGGCGGCACGCCGGGACCATCGTCATCAACGATGATGACGGCATCGGCCTCGTCCGACGAAAGCGAGATCCGGACAGCCCCCCGGGCAGGCGAAAACGACAGCGCATTGTCGATCAAGTTCTCGAACACACGGACGAGCCCTTGCTCGTCTCCGGCCACGGTCACATCGGAACCGCTCAGAATGAGGCGGGAGCCGAACTCGGGCATGCGCCGGGAGCGGCCCGCGACCATCGAGTCAAGAAGCTCACGGAGCGCTATCGGCTCAAAGCGCGAGCGGCTCAACTGGGCATCGAGCCGTGACAATTCCGAAATATCAGTGATGAGCCGGTCCATCCGGCGAACGTCTTCGCCGATGATGTCCATGAGCTGTTTGCGCAATGCGAGCTCATCGATGCGCCCAAGCGTTTCGACGGCGGAGGCGACCGATGCGAGCGGGTTTTTGAGCTCATGGGCAACGTCGGCAGCGAAGGCTTCGGTGGAATCGATCCGCTGCCGCAACCGCTGCGTCATGTCGGACAACGCGCGGGCGAGCATCCCGATTTCGTCGCTGCGTTCGGGCAGGCGCGGCACCACGACTTCGCGGGCACGACCGAGCCGCACGCGCATTGCGGCATCGGCGAGCGTTCGCAGCGGTCGCGCAATCGTGCGGGCAAGGAACAGCGACAGCGCAATCGAAAGGGCAAGTGCCGCCGTGACGATCAGAAATAGCCGGAAGCGTTCGGCGCGCACGATTTGCGTGACGTCCTGCGCATTTTCTACGGTCAGCAGGAAAACGGGCTGGCGCACGGGCACCTCGATCGCGGCCGATAAAACCAGCGATCGATCGGGGGCGAGGCGGACGCGCGATGCGATACCTGCCTGATCTGCCATGATTTCGGCGAGTTCCGGCCATTTGGAGGCATCGAGCCGCCCCTGATCGACAAACGGCGGTGGAATCCGCGCCCGCACGATGCGATCGACAATGGCATCGAGCCAGCGAGCAACCCGCGCATCCCAGCGCTCGGCTTCGGGATCGGCAAAGCGAAAGGTGCGCGGGCCGAGCTGCCAGCTGTCGAGAAGCAGAGCGCCTTTGCTATCGTAAAGGCGGATGCGGTCGCGCACCTGTTGCCCCAGTGCGGTAATAATCGCGGGCCGAGACGAACGCGGCGCGCTGGCAAGAACCGTCGCCATCAGCGCCACTTCTGCCTCCTGCTGAGCCCGTCGTTCGGCGATGAGGCGCGTCCGGAACCCGTCGAGATAGAAAATGCTGCCGGCAACCAGCGCCAGCGCAAGCAGATTGACCGCCAAAATGCGCAGCGTGAGCGATCCGCCGAACCGTCCGCGTTGGTGATCGGCGGTCTCAGCCGTCGGCGAATCGGTAGCCAGCACCGTAAAGGGTATCGATGGCGTCGAACTTGGGATCGACTTCGCGGAATTTGCGCCGGAGGCGCTTGATGTGGCTGTCGATCGTCCTGTCGTCGACATAAACGTCTTCCTGATAGGCAACGTCGAGGAGCTGGTTGCGGCTCTTGACGACGCCGGGGCGGGTAGCAAGCGCCTCGAGGATAAGGAATTCGGTGACCGTCAGCGTGACGTTTCGGCCGGACCACGACACCTGATGGCGCGCTGGGTCCATCCTGAGACGACCGCGCAAGATCGGTTCGGCCGGTGTCTCGTCGCCGCCACCGGCCGCAGTTGTGATATCGACACGGCGGAGGATCGCGCGGATGCGGGCGATCAGAAGGCGCTGCGAAAACGGCTTGGTGATATAATCGTCAGCGCCGAGCGCGAGACCGAGCGCTTCATCGAGCTCGTCATCCTTCGACGTCAGAAAAATGACCGGGAGGGCTGATGTTTCACGCAATCGACGGAGCAGCTCGAGACCGTCCATCCGCGGCATTTTGATGTCGCACACGGCCAGATCGGGCTGATTTTCACGCATGGCCCGCAGTGCAGTATCGCCATCGGCATAGAGCCGCGTGACAAATCCTTCAGCCTGCAGCGCGATTGACACCGACGTCAGGATGTTGCGATCATCGTCAATGAGGGCGATTGTGGCGGACATTGGCTTCCGCATGCGCCAGTTGACATCGCAATGGCAAGCGACGGCGCTGATGCGAGCCGGGCGAACGGGTGTCTCACGCGTCCAGCAACCACCCACTTGCGCATCGGCCATCGCACCTTCATGGCATTTTGCACATGCACTCTTTACCTGATAGGTTCCCCGGTGAACGCTCCCCAATGTGATCTCACGCATCAAGGCATCCAGACGTCGGCCGCGCTGCACTGGAACCTCGGCACTCCCGCGTTGATCGAACACGCGATCCGAAACGCCGAGGGGGTGCTCGCCAAGGATGGCCCGCTCGTCGTCACGACCGGCCAGCACACCGGGCGCAGCGCAAACGACAAGTTCATCGTGCGGGATGCCGAAACCGAAAGCGCGATCTGGTGGGGCAAGACCAACAAGGGTATGGAACCCGCCCATTTTGCCGCACTCAAGGCCGATTTCCTCACAGCGCTCGGTGAACGGTCAACGCTCTATGTCGCCGATCTTTATGGCGGCTCACAGCCTGAACACCGGGTCAACGTGCGGGTCATCAACGAGCTCGCCTGGCACAATCTGTTTGTGCGCACGCTACTGGTGCGGCCAGAGAGCGGCGAGTTGCCCGGTTTTGTGCCCGAGTTCACGATCATCGATCTGCCGAGCTTTCGCGCAGACCCCGCCTGGCATGGGTGTCGTTCGGAGACGGTTGTCGCGGTGAACTTCACCGAGAGGCTGATCCTGATCGGCGGCACGGCCTATGCTGGCGAAATGAAGAAGTCGGTCTTCGGCATTCTGAACTACAAGCTGCCGGTGGCGGGCGTCATGCCGATGCATTGCTCGGCCAATATCGGGCCGGACGGGGACACGGCGGTGTTCTTCGGCCTTTCGGGAACGGGCAAGACGACGCTGAGCGCCGATGCGAACCGGACGCTCATCGGCGACGATGAACATGGCTGGTCGGACACGGCGGTCTTCAATTTCGAAGGCGGCTGCTATGCCAAGATGATCCGCCTTTCGCCCGAGGCCGAGCCGGAAATCTTTGCGACTACCAAGCGCTTCGGCACCGTGCTGGAAAACGTCGTGATGGATCCGGCGACGCGGGAGTTGAATTTGGACGATTCGACGCTGGCCGAGAATTCGCGCGGCGCGTATCCGATTTCCTATATCCCGAACGCCAGCCTGGAAGGCCGCGCGGGACATCCGAAGAATATCATCATGTTGACAGCGGACGCGTTCGGCGTGTTGCCGCCGATCGCCAAGCTGACGCCGGCGCAGGCGATGTATCACTTCCTTTCCGGCTTCACCGCCAAGGTCGCGGGCACGGAAAAGGGATTGGGCAAAGATCCCCAGCCAACATTCTCGACCTGTTTCGGCGCGCCGTTCATGCCACGGCATCCGACCGAGTACGGCAATCTGCTTCGCGATCTGATCGCGCAACACAAGGTGGATTGCTGGCTGGTCAATACGGGCTGGACCGGCGGCGCGCATGGCGTGGGCAGCCGGATGCCGATCAAGGTAACGCGGGCGCTTTTGAATGCGGCGTTGAACGGTACCTTGGCCAAGTCTGCGATGCGGATCGACCCGCATTTCCGGTTTCAAGTTCCGGCGCAAGTTGAAGGCGTGGAACCGCGCATTTTGAACCCGCGCGACACTTGGGCGGACGCAAAGGCTTATGACGCGCAGGCGCGCAAACTGGCCGCGATGTTCGTGGAGAACTTCAAGAAGTTCGAAGGCCATGTGACCGCGGACGTGCGCGACGCCGCGCCAACCTTGGCGCAGGCGGCGGAGTAAGCGCATCCTTCGCTTGACGCGTTTTAGGACCGGGGCGGCGGCGCTCCGGCCCTTGTTAGTCTGGAACTATAATCCGAACTGTCCGGTTTAAGGGTTCGCGGACGTCAGGGCCGGTAGTCACTTTCAACTCTGTCGTGCCCATATACCGGATTTCGAACTTCACTT
>JBJXFA010000034.1:0-2771 GCA_046153865.1 Sphingomonadaceae bacterium | reverse complement strand
CCCGAGGCGCGCCTGTTCGGGCTCGATATCTCCGAGGCGATGCTGGAAACAGCGCGCGCCAATGTGGCGAAGGCGGGGTTGAGCGGGCGCATCCACTTTGCCGCAGCCGATGCAACGGCCTTCGATCCGCTGCCATTGTTCGGCGAAGCCGCGTTCGACCGGATTTTCCAGAGCTACACATTGTCGATGATTCCCGACTGGCGGGGTGCGATCGCCGAGGCGGTGCGCCACCTCAAAACCGACGGCAAATTGCACGTCGTCGATTTCGGCCAGCAGGAGCGGCTGCCCGCGCCGTTCAGGCGGATGCTGCACGCATGGCTGGCGCAATTCCATGTCGAGCCGCGGGCGGGATTGCGCGAGGCCGCCGAAGCAGCGGCGCAAAATCGCCCGGTCGACTTCGCGTCACTCTATCGGGGCTATGCCTGGTCGGCAGTGGTCCGTTGACCGTATAGCCATCGGTGCGGCAACCTCCTAACGGCGCGCCATGACCGACCGCATGCCGATTTACGCCCGCTGGCTGGGCTTTCTGGGTCTCGCGCCGCAAGCCGCAGCGCTCTACCTCGTCCTGACCGGCGAGCCGCGCTACCTGTTCAGCGCGCAGGCAATGGCTTTCGCCTATGCGGTGCTGATCTTCAGCTTTCTCGGGGGATTATGGTGGGGGCTGGCGGCAGCGGCGAAAGAGCCGCCACGCTGGCTGTGGGGTGCTGCGGTATGCCCGAGCCTGCTTGCACTGGCGACCTGCATCCCTTGGGCGACGGCAGGGGCCTGGCCGGGGCCGTCGTTGATCGCGCTCGGCCTGATGCTGGTCGGGTCGCTGGCGGTGGATCGCAAACTCGTATCTCACGCCATTGCGCCAGTCTGGTGGATGAAACTGCGCGCGCCGCTGTCGGTCGGTCTGGGTTCTTTGACGATGCTGCTGGGCGCTCTTGCGCTGTAGTGCGCAGCCTAGGCCGCTATAGACTGCCGCATTTCCAGCCGTCCCCAGATTTCGATGAGGGCGCTGGTCAGTTCGCGCATCATCTCTTCGGTGTGGCTCGGGCCAGGGGTGAAGCGCAGCCGTTCGGTGCCGCGCGGGACCGTCGGGTAATTGATCGGCTGGACATAGACGCCATATTCGGCGAGCAAGATGTCGCTGATCTTCTTGGCCTTGATCGGATCGCCGACCATCAGCGGGACGATGTGGGTGGACGACTCCATCACCGGCAGACCGGCGTCGCGGAACAGCGATTTGAGCATCGCGGCCGAGGCCTGTTGGCCCTCGCGCTCGACGCTCGAAGCCTTGAGGTGGCGGACGCTGGCGAGTGCGCCGGCGACCAGCACCGGCGACAGGCTGGTGGTGAAGATGAAGCCCGGCGCATAGCTGCGGATGACGTCGACGATGACCTGATCGGCAGCGATATAGCCGCCCATCACGCCGACCGCCTTGGCCAGCGTGCCTTCGATGATTGTGACCCGATCGGCGACGCCGTCGCGGTCGGTAATACCGCCGCCACGCGGGCCGTACATGCCGACGGCATGGACTTCGTCGCAATAGGTCAGCGCGCTATATGTGTCCGCCAGATCGCAGATCGCGGCAATGTCAGCGACGTCGCCATCCATCGAATAGACGCTTTCGAAAGCGATCAGCTTGGGCAAGTCGGGATCGGCGGCAGCGAGCAGTTCCTCGAGATGGGCGAGCTCGTTATGCCGCCACACCTGCTTCTCGCAGCCCGAATTGCGGATCCCCGCGATCATCGACGCATGGTTGAGCTCATCGGAAAAGATGATGCAGCCGGGCAATATCTTGCCGAGCGTCGCCAGTGTCGCCTCGTTCGAGATATAACCCGAGGTGAATAGCAGCGCGGTTTCCTTGCCGTGCAGGTCGGCAAGCTCCAGCTCGAGATCGATATGATAATGGGTGTTACCGCCGATATTGCGGGTACCGCCCGATCCGGCGCCGACATCGTGCAGTGCCTCTTCCATCGCGGCGATGACATCGGGATGCTGGCCCATCGCCAGATAGTCGTTAGAGCACCAGACGGTGATCGGCTTGGGGCCATTATGCCCGGCAAAGCAGCGCGCGTTGGGGAACGCACCCGTGTTGCGCAGGATATCGATGAACACGCGATAGCGGCCCTCGGCATGGAGCCGATCGATCGCCTTTTCGAACACCTGATTGTAATTCATGCCCATTCCCGCGCGGGTGCCGCCTTTGCGACGTTGGCTTGCCAATAACGGCCCGCGCGGCGCTTTGCCAGCGCGAACGGCTCGCAAGAAGCGGTCAGAGCGGGTCGATACGGGTGAAGCCGAGGTCGGCGAAAGTCGGAAAGACCGCCGTGACTTGATCGAGCCCTCCGTTGGCGATGATGGTGCGCGAAGGGGTGCCCGTCGGCCATGCTTGCCCGCGTGTCAAATGCGCGACGCGGCGGGCGATGCCTGCGCCGCCATCGACCAGAGTGACATGTGCTCCGGCGGCGGCTTGCAGTTCGTCGGCAAGCAGCGGGAAATGGGTGCAGGCGAGGACGATGGTGTCGATGCGGTCGCCGCCGGGTTGCGCGGTGAGCCCAGTTATGGCGTCGGCAACCACGGTGAGATCGACGGACTCGCCGGCCAGCTTGGCCTCGGCGGCATGGACGAGATCGGGCGCGCCATGGCGCAGGATCGTGCAATCCGCACCGAACTCGGCTGCCAATCGATCGACATAGGGCTGGCGGACCGTTGCCGCGGTGCCGAGCACGCCAATGACGCGGGTGACACTGGCAAGGGTAGCGGGCTTGATCGCTGGCACGGTC
>JBJXFA010000008.1:0-5373 GCA_046153865.1 Sphingomonadaceae bacterium | reverse complement strand
GACAAGGAAATAGACGTGCGCGACCGACCACAGCACCCAGGCGGTAAAGCCGGTGACGTGGATCCGCCCGAAATCGATCACCGCGCGCTTGCGACCGATCGTCGCGAGATTGCCATAGTGGCGATAGCGGAACGGCTTGCAGGCGGTGCCGCGCAACGATGCGACGATCTGTTGCGCGACATGCTTGCCCTGTTGCTTCGCGACTGGCGCGATCCCCGGAAGAGCACGGCCATCATAGCCCTTGCAGGCGGCGGTATCGCCGATCACGAAAACGTTGGGACAATCGGGAACCGAAAGGTCGTTGCCGATGATTGCCCGACCGGCGGCGTCGCTCGCCAGCCCCAGCCATTCGGCGGCGGGCGACGCGCGGACGCCGGCTGCCCAGATCGCGGTAAACGTCGGGATCGCCATGCCGCCGATCTCGATATGGTCGTGAGCGACATGTGTGACGCGGCCCTTCAGCCGCACTTCGACGCCGAGGTGCTCGATCGCGCGTTGTGCTGCCGCCGAAAGGTCTTCGGGAAATGCAGCAAGCAGGCGCGACCCGGCGTCGACCAGCACGACGCGCGAGCAATGCGGCGTGATGCTGCGGAAATCGCGTGTTGTCGAACGGTGCGCGAGCTCGGCGATCGCGCCCGCCATCTCCACGCCGGTGGGGCCGCCGCCGATGATGACGAAAGTGAGCAGCGCCTTGCGCCGTTCGGGATCGGTTTCGGTTTCGGCACGCTCGAGCGCGAGCAGTACTTTGCAGCGCACGGCGGTCGCGTCGTCGATCGTCTTGATGCCCGGCGCATGTTCGGCCCAAGCGTCGTTGCCGAAATAGCTGTGGCGCGCGCCCGTTGCGACGATCAGCCAGTCATAGGGCACCGTCCGTCCGCTTTCGAGCTCAACATTGCATTTGTCCTTGTCGACACCCGTGACGCGCTCCAGCAGAACGCGCACATTGGGCATATTGCTGACGATCGAGCGGATCGGCCCGGCAATGTCCGCAGGTGAAAGCGCCGCGGTCGCAACTTGATAGAGCAGCGGCTGGAACAGGTGATGGTTGCGCTGGTCGATCAGCGTGACATCGACGTCGGCCCGCGACAGCTCGCGCGCCGCTGCCATGCCGCCAAAACCGGCGCCGAGGATCACGACATGCGGGCGGGTGGCGGTCATTGTGCCGTCCAGCCACCATCGACGGGGAGCGCAGTGCCCGTGATCCCGGCGCCGCCGGGGCCGCACAGGAACACCGCCAGCGCGCCGAGCTCGTCGACGGTTGCGAAACGCTTGTTGGGTTGGGCTGCGAGCAGCACGTCGCGGATGACGGCCTCGCGGTCGATCCCGCGCGCCTTGGCGGTATCTTCGATCTGGTTCTCGACCAACGGCGTCCAGACATAGCCGGGGCAGATGGCGTTGCAGGTGACGCCGAACTGCGCGCCTTCGAGCGCCACGGTCTTGGTCAACCCGAGCACGCCGTGCTTGGCGGCGACATAAGCGCTCTTGAACGGCGAGGCGACGAGGGCGTGTGCGGATGCGACGTTGATAATCCGTCCGTATCCAGCCGCTTTCATCGGCGCGAAGGCGGTGCGGATCGTGTGGAATGCCGCCGACAGGTTGAGCGCGATGATCGCGTTCCATTTGTCGACCGGAAAATCCTCGATCGGGCAGACATGCTGGATGCCCGCATTGTTGACGAGAATATCGACGCGACCGAGAGCTGCGATACTGTTCTCGACCAGACCCGCCGCGCCCGCAGGATCGATCAGGTTCGCGCCGTCGTAAATGACGCGTCCGCCATGCGCCATCAGCGCCGCGCAGGTTGCGTCGATGGCATCGGCATCGCCCAGCCCGTTCACGACGAGATCGGCACCCGCTGCGGCGAATGCGTGGGCAATGCCGAGGCCGATCCCGCTGGTCGATCCGGTGACGACGGCAATGCGTCCTGAAAGCGGCTTGGCGGAGGGGTCCGATTGGGTAGCGGGCATGTCCACGATTGGCATCCTTATGGAGAAGCGATGTCGTCGAAATGCCGCATGCTCCTCTTGGTTAGAAATGCCGTTTGGGCATGAACTCGATAGGCAGAAGCGATTGGGCGCGAACGGCGGGTCGGCCTAATTCGGCGTGGCGTCAGGGAGCCGGAACGTCCGGTTTTCCGGCCCCCAACTCGAACCGACAGGACGAAAGATCATGCTTCACCCGACCCTGAGCCAAGCGGCAGTCGCCCTTCTCGCCGCCGCATCGTTCGCAACGCCCGCGCTCGCCGGCGAATGCCCCGCCGACAAGGCGATGGCCAATCCGCTCGCCAACGCCCCGACGATGCCCAAGGGCGTCACCGACACCGTCATCGGCTCGATCGATCTCGGTGCCGAAATCTCGGTCGCGGATCGCCAGCTGCGCACACGCCGTCTGGTCATCCAGCCGGGCGGCATCGTGCCGATGCACAGCCATGTTGACCGCCCCGCGCTGATCTACGTCATCAGCGGCCAGATCACCGAATATCGCAGCAGCTGCGCGGTGCCGATCGTCCACAAGGCGAGCGAGCTCTCGCGCGAGGCCGATGGCATCTCGCACTATTGGATCAATCGCGGAAAAACTGCCGCCGTCCTGCTTTCGTCGGACGTCCATAACGGCAAGTGATCCGGTCTGACCCCTAGACCGGCAACACCGGCACGCCGCCGACTTCCCCGAGCGCGCAGCGTGCCACCCCAACCCAAGCCCCAAGGAGACTGAAAATGAAGACCGTTACTGCATTGACCGCCGCCGCCGTTCTGGCCTCGCTGAGCACCGCTGCGGTGGCCCAAAGCGGCCCCGTCAAGCCGCAGCCCACCAAGGAAAAGTGCTTCGGTATTTCGCTCGCCGGTAAGAACGACTGTGCAGCCGGTGCCGGCACGAGCTGCGCCGGCACGTCGCGTGCCAACTATCAGGGCAACGCTTGGAAGTATGTCGCCAAGGGCACCTGCGTCGCCATCAAGACGCCCAAGGGCAACGGGTCGCTGACCCCGAAGAAGGCCTGACGCCATGCACCCGACCGTCGGCATCGGCCTGAAAGCCGGTCATTTCGAGGACGCGATCGCGTCGCCGACGGCGGGGCTATGGTTCGAAGTCCATCCCGAAAACTATATGGTCGCGGGCGGCCCGCGTCTTGCCATGCTCGAGGCGGCCCGCAGCGCGCGCCCGCTGTCGCTGCACGGCGTCGGCATGTCGCTCGCCGGGGCGGTGGACCCCGATCGCGCGCACCTCGCCGCGCTCAAGCGCCTCGTCGACCGGTTCGATCCGTTCCTCGTGTCCGAGCATCTCGCCTGGTCGCGGATCGGCGACCGCTGCTTTCCCGATCTGCTCCCCTTCCCCCGCACCGGCGAAGCGCTCGCGCGCGTGGTGCGCAACATCGACATCGCGCAAGGCACGCTCGGCCGCACGATCCTCATCGAGAATCCCTCGCATTACATGGCGCTCGATGGCCACGCCTGGAGCGAAACCGATTTCCTCGCCGAAATCGCGCGCCGCACCGGGTGTGGCCTGCTGCTCGACATCAACAATGTCGCGGTCAGCGCACACAATCTCGGTTTCGATGCCGACACCTATCTTGCCGATTTTCCCGCCGATGTCGTCGGCGAAATCCACCTTGCGGGCTATACGCCCGACGGCGCGACCGACCTGCTGATCGACGGGCATAATGCGCCCATCGCCGACGATGTCTGGGCGCTCTACGCCGCCTTCGTCGAACGCAACGGACCGTGCCCGACATTGATCGAACGCGACGCCGACCTGCCGCCCTTTGCCGAACTCCTCGACGAGCGGAACCGCGCGGCAGCGCTCTTGCACCCTGCCCGATGCGAGCGGGAACATGCCTGAACTCGCGACTTATCAGCATGGCTTCGCGCAGACCCTGTCGAACGCCCCGGCCTGCACCGGTGCGCTCGTGGTCTATCGCAACACCGCGCTCTACGGCGCAGTCGAAGCCTTGCGTGCGAACTATCCGGTGGCCGAGGCGATCGTCGGGCAGAACATGTTCGACGCGATCGCCGCCGATTATGCAAAAGCCGCACCGCCGCGCTCGCCCGTCCTTGCAACCTATGGCGCGGGGTTTGCTGACTGGATCGAGCATCAGCCCTGGGCAGGCGACGCGCCCTATCTATCCGACGTCGCCCGTTTCGAACGGCTGCATCTCGAAGCGCTGTTCGCCGCCGACGCAGATCCCCTGACCAGCGACACGATCGCGGCCATCGCGCCCGAAGGCTGGTCGGACGTGACATTGCGCCTCCATCCCGCTGCCCGTTTCGGCTGGGTGGCGACGCCCGCCATGCAGATCTGGTGCGCGCACCAGCACGGCCCACCGTCGGACCTCGATGTCGACTGGCATTCCGAAGGCGGCTTGTTCGTCCGGCCCTACGGCAAAGTCGAGGCGCATGTCATCGATCCGACGGCACATCGCTTCCTGTTCGGCATCCGGCTGGGCGAGACGGTTGGCGCGGCCGCACTCGCCACAGCATCGCTCTATCCGCACGCCGACATCGGCGGCCTGTTTGCGTCCTTCATAGCCAGCGGCGTCTTTGCCGCGCCCGAACCCCAAGGAAATCCACGATGAGCCTCCTCCGCTCACTCTTCGATCGTTACGCCGCCCTTGGCGAAACCCTGTTGCCCCTCTCGCTGCTCCTGCTCGTCCAGCGCATCGGCATTGCTGCGATCTTCTTCTTTTCGGGTCGCACAAAGGTCGAAGGCTGGTTCACGCTGACCGAGGGCACGTTCGAGCTGTTCAGCACCGAATATGCCCTGCCGCTGATCCCGTCGGACATCGCCGCCTATGCTGCGACCATTTCCGAACATGTCTTCCCGATCCTGCTCGTCCTCGGCCTGTTCACGCGGCTCTCGGCGACCGCCTTGCTCGGCATGACGCTCGTCATCCAGATTTTCGTCTATCCCGACGCATGGCCGACGCACTTGTGCTGGGCGGGCTTGCTGCTGCCACTGATTGCATCTGGCGGGGGGCGATTTGCGCTCGATCGACCGCTGGGGGTTTCGTGACCGTCAAAGGTCATAGCGGTTCGCGGCCAATAACCGACTTCGAACCCCGTCTGTTCGCAATTCAATCGCGTTGGTACGCTCGGTATCCTTGCAAATTGAAAGCGCCGCTTTCGATTTGCAAGGCTGGTGCGGGCGGTGGGAATCGAACCCACACTCCTTGCGGAACCGGATTTTGAGTCACCTAGGAAACCCCGTAACTATCTTTAATATAAGATGAATATCTCGATATGGTGCGTTTGTTTGCTAATCACTGTGCTAATCTGGAAGAGCCAGTTCTCCTGAAATTTGCCCGCGAGCACGACTGTCCGTCGTCAGAACATTTGGCACAACTCGCGGCGTAAATTAGCGGAGTGCGGGCCTCGTCTGGGG
>JBJXFA010000097.1:0-27235 GCA_046153865.1 Sphingomonadaceae bacterium | reverse complement strand
CCGCATCGTATTGAAGAGTGTCTAGACATTAGTGTTTGATCATCAGGGTGTTGAGCGCTCAAAGAATTCGCCGAATTTTGAGTTGACAACTTGGTGATGCCGTCAATGAAAGCTACTTTTGTGGCCGGATTTTAGTTCGTTAACCATAACCACTCCATGGCAAACTTTGGCAAAATAACACAGGTAATTGGTCCAGTGGTCGATGTCGCGTTTGATGACCCCGGTACAAAACTTCCTGATATTCTCAATTCACTGGAGGTCAAAAAGGCCGACGGAACCATAATCGTACTCGAATGCCAGCAGCATTTGGGCGAAGACCGGGTTCGTACGGTAGCCATGGATGGAACAGAAGGATTGGTTCGCGGCATGAAAGTCACCGACACGGGTTCGCCCATTCAAATGCCTATCGGAGATGATATCAAAGGAAGATTGTTCAATGTAGTAGGAGAAGCCATCGACGGCATTCCACAGCCTAAGCGGGAAAAATTTCTTCCCATACACCGCGCTGCGCCCGCCTACGAAGACCTGACCACATCCACCGAAGTTCTTTATACCGGAATCAAAGTTATTGACCTGATCGAGCCCTACGCCAAGGGAGGTAAAATCGGTCTGTTCGGCGGCGCCGGCGTAGGCAAAACCGTTTTGATTCAGGAGTTGATCAACAACATTGCGAAAGCCTATTCCGGTCTTTCTGTGTTTGCCGGTGTGGGTGAACGTACCCGTGAAGGAAATGACCTCCCCCGGGAAATGATTGAAGCCGGCATCGTGGACTACGGCGATGCCTTCCGCAAATCGATCCATGAAGGCGGATGGGACTTGTCCAAAGTGGACATGGCCAAACTGAAGGAATCCAAAGCAACGTTTGTTTTCGGACAAATGAACGAACCCCCCGGTGCCCGTGCACGGGTAGCGTTGTCCGGACTGACCATTGCCGAATATTTCCGCGACGGCGACGGTACAGGCAAGGGCCGTGATATTCTCTTCTTTATCGACAACATTTTCCGCTTTACACAGGCGGGTTCGGAAGTGTCGGCGCTGCTCGGCCGCATTCCTTCGGCCGTGGGTTATCAGCCGACGCTGTCGACCGACATGGGGGCGCTGCAGGAACGCATCACCTCGACCAACAAGGGCTCGATCACGAGCGTCCAGGCGATCTACGTGCCCGCCGACGATCTGACCGATCCCGCGCCCGCGACCTCTTTCGCCCACTTGGACGCGACCACGACGCTCAACCGCGCGATTTCGGAGCTGGGCATCTATCCGGCCGTCGATCCGCTCGACTCGACCAGCCGCGTGCTGACCCCCGCCGTCGTCGGGCAGGAGCATTACGACACCGCGCGCCGCGTTCAGGAGACGCTGCAGAAATACAAGTCGCTGCAGGACATCATCGCGATCCTTGGCATGGATGAGCTTTCCGAAGAGGACAAACTCACCGTCAGCCGCGCGCGCAAGATCCAGCGCTTCCTGTCGCAACCCTTCCACGTGGCCGAAGTCTTCACCGGCATCCCCGGCAAGTTCGTCCAGGTCGAGGATACGGTGAAGTCGTTCAAGGCCGTCGTCGAGGGGCAATATGATCACCTCCCCGAAGCGGCATTTTACATGGTCGGCGGGATCGAGGATGCCGTCGCCAAGGCGCAGAAGATGGCAGCGGACGCCTGATCATGGCGCAACTCCACTTCGAGCTGGTCACGCCTGAGCGCCTTCTGCGCTCGGAAGAGGCCTTCATGGTCTCGGTTCCGGGCACCGAGGGCGAATTCGCCGTGCTCGCCGGGCATGCGCCGTTCATGACGTCGCTGCGTGATGGCCCGGTCAAGGTTTATGCAAGCGCCGGGGCGACGCCGGTCGAGATCAAGGTCACCGGTGGCTTTGCCGAAGTCAACGAACGCGGGTTGACGATTCTTGCCGAGAGCGCAGCCGTCGACTGAGCCTATCGAGCTGGTTTTGCCGGCCTGTGCGCGAGAATGATCGCAAAGACCGCCATGATCGCCATGATGAACCGCGGATAGTGAAGCATACCCTCGAGCAGGCTCATGAGCAGCAACGTATAGAGCATTGCGAGTAGTGGCTGCAGGCTCGTTTCGGCCATCGCCGTCCGGTGCGCCTGCACGATCGCCCGGCCGAGCAGCCAAAAGCCGCCAACGGCACCGATCAGGCCCCACGAAACAAGAAACTGGAGCAGCACATTGTGCGGCTGCGTATGCGTCCAGCCGATGTCGACTTCCCAGAAGACGGACCCCGATCCCCAGCCCAACCAAGGCGATTTCAGCCAAGCTGCAAATGTCGCCATCCACAACTCGAGCCGTCCGCCCGTGAGCTGATTGGTGTTCGCGGCATCACCGGCGGCAATGAGGCGAAATGCCGGATCGCCGGGAGGGAGCAGCAGCCAGGCAGTAAGCAATGCCGCTCCGGTCAGGATCGCGAGATGGGCGATTTTCCGAACGTCTGGAAGCCTCCTCCGTGCCACGACGAGAATGACAGACGAAAGCGCGATTGCGAGAATCGCCGCACGCGTGCCTGACCAGATCGTCATCGCCGCAGCTAGGAAATAGAAGGCATGCAAAAGTGATGGGCGTCGATCGGTAGCATGAAGCACGCCAACGGCGAAGGCTGCAGCAATCGCGCCAGACCATGATCCGAAATGCCGCACGCTGATGAAGCCGGGAAGCGCGCTGCTCCACTCGATGATCCGGCCCGGAAGTTCGCTGACCGGTGGGGGAACTGCAAACCGCCAGCCGGTCAAAACCGTGAGCATGACAAGCCCGGCTCCTAGACCGATCAAAAAGGGCTTGACGTCGCTCTGGGCTGACTGCCCGACCAGATGAAACACGGCGAGCGCAAAAAGCAAGTGAACAACGGTGATCAAGGAAATCGTAAGCGAAACGACCGGATTTGCCGAAATCGCCATGCTGCTCGCAAACACGCCAATCAAAAGAATTGCTGCCCCGATCCTGATGTCACGAGGCAGCGCGCGCCACATGAGCGCGGTATTCATCGATCGACGGAGCGCCCAGTGGATGACGAGAATTTCACCCGCAACGAAGGGCAGTTCGAGCAGCCGGGTGAGCTCGACCCAGGGCTGCTCCATGAGATGACGGTAAGTGGGATACAGCAGGGCCGAAATCGCGGGAAGGATGATCCCGATCACAAAACCCAAAATGGCATGAACGGGCGTCGCCGTCCCGGCATGGTTACGGTTCCGGGCAGGCAGAGCAGTGTGTCCAGACATGGGTCCGTGATAGGACGCCCGCGCTAACAAAGCATAAATTGCCGTGGCTGATCACAGAATTTACGATTTCCTTAACCATGCACTTTAAGCCGCCGCATGTCGTCGTCCGGGGGGAATATGCAGGAGAAGGCCGCGCGAGACCTGATTTTGGAGAAACCGTCTCCAAGCGCTGGTTATCTTGTCAAATTGGAGAACGGGCTCGACGGCCTGCTCGCATGGCGGTGCATCACGGCCTTGGTGCTGCTGCTGCAATTGACTCTTATCGTTTCGCATCGCCCATGGTTTGACGAGTGGCAGGCGCTGCAGATTGCGCTACAATCGCCAACGCTTGCCGATCTGCTCGCCAATTTGCGCTACGAAGGGCATCCGCCACTGTGGTATTTTATGCTGCGTGGGCTTGCGTTCGTGGTCCCGACATTCTGGGTGCTTCCTGTCGCCGCACTTCTAATTGCGATCCCCACCCAATGGCTGATCCTGAACCATGCGCCGTTTCCGAGGTGGCAGCGCCTTGCGCTGGCGCTGAGCGCGTTCGTCCTGTTCGAGTATCTTACGATTTCGCGGAGCCTCACGCTCGGGGTCGCCTGCATGTTGTTCGCAGTCGCCCTGCGGGGAACGCGCTGGCAGTGGCTTCCTATCGCAGTCCTGCCGCAATGTGATTTTTTGTTTGGCGTGATATCGATCGCCTTGATTGCCATGGAGGCGCGACGCGGCAGGCTATGGCTCCCGGGCCCGGCCGCATGGCTGGTGTCGAGCGCATTGGCGGCGTGGTCGGTCATTCCCGCAGCCGACATGATCAGCGCCATTCCGCTCCGCGATTTTACGCTTGCGACAGTCACCTTCGTCAATCGCCTCGGACTGCTGCTCGTGCCGTGGCAGACTTACGACAACATGCCCGAATGGAACGGCTGGCTTCCGTTTCGCCTCGGCGCAATTGCAGGTCCACTCTTTCTGGTTTTCGTGTGGCTGCAGGTGCGTGGCAAGCTTTGGCATGCGGGCATCATGTTCGGCTTTATCGCATTGAACTATGTGTTTTCGCTTGCAGTCTATCCGCTTTCGGTTCGCCACCTCGGGCTGATCGCGATGCTGCTGATCTGCCTCAAATGGCTCGAACCGGATGGCGATGGACCACCGAGGCGGATGTTCGGTGCATGGCTTGCTGTCGGAGCCGCGTGCGGGCTGGGAGTTGCAACGCTGAACGCGTTCAAGCCGTTCAACACCGCGCACGTCGCAATATCCTACATGCGTGAGCACGGGTTGCTGGACAAGCGCTGGATGGTGTTCCCCGAAAACCGGGGGCAGGCGATCAGCGCGCTGTCGGGCCTCGAATTCCAGCGCGAGGGCACAAACTGTACCCAGAGTTTCATCCGCTGGAACCGCCGGACCCCGATCAAGACGACGGGTCAGCTGGCTCGTTATCTGGAGCAGGAGGCGCAGCGTGGCCGCTTTTACCTCCTTACGGATTTCCGCCTCGAAGGGTTCCAGCCAGAGCTTGTCAAGCAATTGACAGTCATCCCCGCCGGTTATGACGGCTATGCTTACGTGCTTTCGGTGATTGCGCCGAACAAGCCGGAAAACTTGGCGAAACTGCCGCCCTGCGCGCCCGTGCGCCGTCCGCTGGTGCAGCCGACAATCTGGTCGCGCTAGGGGGCAGCGCGACAGTCGTAAACGAGCCGCTCGTTCGGTGTCGGCGGGAGCACGGCGCGAATGGCAGTTTCCATTTCGGCGACGGACCGCCGCTGGCCGGGATCGGCGGTGCATGCTGTATTCTTGTAACGGCCGCGGATCGCACGTGCCTTGTCCATGGCGTCCGCTGCCATCAGGAACCGCTCAACAGTGTAGCGCGCTTTGGCCGGATCGTAGCTCTGGATGGTCACCGTCGGTTCGCCATTGGGAACGAACGTCCGGCTCCAAATGCCCGCGTTCGAGCCATATTGCGTCGTCCCGTTCACGCAGCCCGTTTCCGCCCACGAGAGCGGCACGTCGTCGGCCTTTGATACCGTCACGCGGCTGCGCTCGCTGTTGATGACGCACATCTGTTCGCCCCCTTGCGGTGCGGCGATCGGCTGCGACGCGGGCTTGGCGGGCTGCATTGCGGCAAAGCGGTCCTCGACCGCGGAAAACTTCGGGCGACCAAGAAAGACAAAGACGGCACCAAGCGCGAGCAACCCGCTGAGTCCGAGCAGAACGGGCGCAACACGGCGCTTGCCCAGCATGACGAGACCGCCAACCGCGCCAACGGTGCCACAGCCAAAGATTAGCACGGCCAGCGCGAGTGCATTGTCGCGTTCATCGGCAATATCGTCGCGGATGCGCAGCTTGAGGGTCGATGCCTTTGACTGCTCGGTTTCGGCACGCTGTTGTTCGCGGGCCGCCGCTTCTTCATCGGACCGATCGAGTGCGGCCTCGCGCTCCGCCAATTCCGCTGTCGAAAGGCACGGGGCGGCGGTCACCGTCGGCGACACTTTTGCCCGCGCGAGAAAAGCGACCAGTTCCTTGACCGAAAGCGCAAAAGCGAATGTCGAATCGATACCCTCACTGATCGACAGAAAGCTGTTGATGCCGATCACGCGGCCACAGCTATCGACAAGCGGCCCACCTGAATTTCCGCGCCCGATCGCCGCGTCATGCAACACGGTATCGAAACGGTCGTTGCTCCGCCGTCCGCCGACATTGCCGAGCGACTTGACCGGCGATTGCGGGCGGATGACCTCGGTCATGCCCGACGCCATCGCCCGATCGACCCCGTAAGGATAGCCGAGGGCTGCGACGGCAGTTCCGTCGGTGACGAGGCCATTGAACAGCACTGCGGGAGGGATCGTTCCGCCTTCGAGCGCGACGACGGCGAGATCGAGTTCAGGCGCATAGGCGACGATCCGGCCGGTATAGCGTTTGCCGCCTTCCGACGGCACGACCCCGACGAAACCACCACGTTCGACTGCGGCTTCAACGACGTGGGCGTTGGTGACGATCCGGTTGCGCGTGATCGCAACGCCGCTGCCCATGCCGACATTCTGTTCGCCCGCCGCATCCTCGCCAACCACCACGATACGAACGACGCTGCGGGCGGCGGCGTCAATGTCGGGGTTGGACTGCGCGTTCACGATCGCTGGCAGCAGCATCGCGACCGCTAGGACAAACCGGATCAACCGAACCCCATCACGATCTGCCCGCTACTTCGCCTTGGTCTCTGATTTTCCGGCACCGTCGCCACGAGTGGCGGCCGCGCGCGGCTCGAGCAAGGCACGTGCCCTGTCCCGCGTTTCAGCGCTATGCGGGTCGTTGAGCAGGGGCGCAAGCGCCGTCCGGATATCTTTGCGGTCCCCGCTCACTGCAAGTGACTCCGCCAGCGCAAAGCGCAGATCGTCGACTTGCGGGGCCAATTCGATCGCACGCCACATGCCATCGATCGCGATCTTGGTAGGCGCTTCCTTGTTCTCGATAAACGTGCGGAAATACTCGGATAATGGAAATGGATCGTTGGGTGCTGCGCGATTGGCTTTGACAACCAGCTTGCGCACAGCGGGCCAGCCACCGGGGAAGCTGCCTGCATACTGCCGTGCAGCGGCAATGCGCGCCGTGCGCAGCATCGCGCGGGCATCAGTCGGCCGTAGCGCGAGCAGTGCGCTATTGGCCGCGTCGGCGGCATCGAAGTGTTCGGCGTCGAGTTCACTCTCGGCAAGCAATTCGAGCGCCATGGCATTGCCCGGAAAGCGCGCGATCGCCTTGCGCGCCGCCACCGCAAACTTTGCAACCTCATCCTTGCTGTTCGAGCCCTGCACATAATGCATGTAAAGCGGCATCATCGCACTCTCTGCAGGGGCCATCCGCACGACATCGACCTGCGGGATCGAAACATTTGCAAATGAAATGATCTTCATGGGAAAACGGTTGCGCGTAAGGTAGTTGTCGACCTCGCGTTCCAACGATTTGATATCACCGAAGACACGCCTCGCTGCGTCCTCGGGAGCTTCACCTTGCGCAAATGCGTTGAGATAGTCGTTCAGCTGGCCCTTTCGCGTCGGCCCAAAGCTGAGATAGTGCGTCAGCAGCCATGAACGCGCGTAGAAACTCGTGAACTCTGAATCTGAGGTTTTACCGAGTTCGGTCGAAAACATCCGCTCGAGCGGAAATGCAGCTTGCATGCGCAATTCATAGGTGCGGTGGCCCGCCGCACTTCCGACAATGGCGGCACCGTCTTTTCGAAACGTGGTGGTCGAATACATTTCGGCGAAGCCTTCAACATACCATGTCGGATACGCGACCGGAAAATGCTGGAGCATGAAATGATGGGCGTATTCGTGAAACAAGACGGTTCGGGCATTCAGATCGGTTTTGTCACCCGAGCCGATGGTTCGCGGGACGACGGCGAGCGAACCCATAATGGTGCCTCTGTAATATCCCGCCACAGTATCTGCGATGCGGGCCTTGGTGTCGTCGCTGATGTTGAGATCGTCGACCACAAAGATCGTCAATTTGTTTGGGTTCGCAGCATCGACTGGGCGCATCAGCAACCGGAGCAATGCGTCGAAGCGCTCCAGGTCTTCGACAAACTTGCGCAGCTTTTCAGGGTCGGTGTCACCATAGACATTGAAATTTGCCGAGTTTGCCGTGTGCCAGGCCGCATTTACACTTGCCGGCGCAAAGAGAAGCCAAATTGTCAAGAAAAACCGAACAATCATTGTTGCAACTCCGCCGCCAGATCGGAGAATAGCAAATGCCTCACTGCCCAGCTACATGAAACTATAGGGATCGACATCGACGGCGATGCGAACCGCGCGGGGGTAATCGAGAGTGCCCAGCCAGTTGCGGATCACGTCCTGAACGGCAAGCGTGCGGTGCGCTTGGACAAGGAGCCGCTGGCGGTGCCGACCGCGCAGCATGGCGAGCGGGGCGGGGGCAGGGCCGTAGACCTCCATGCCGTCGATGCGGGGCGCCGTGCGCGCAATCGCCAGCGCTGTCGCTTGCGCCGCACGAAGGTCTTCGGACGAAACGATGATTGCTGCAAACCGACCAAACGGCGGCGCGTTCGCAGCGCGTCGACTTTCGGTTTCGGCTGCGTAAAACGCATCGGCATCGCCTGAGACCAGCGCCGCGATTACCGGTGCCTTCGGATCGTGGGTCTGAACGAAAACCCGCCCGGCTTTCTCCGCCCGCCCCGCGCGCCCGGCGACTTGGGCGATTTGCTGAAAGCTGCGCTCGGCGGCGCGCAGATCGCCGCCTTGCAGCCCGAGATCGGCATCGACCACGCCGACGAGCGTCAAATTTGGGAAATGATACCCTTTCGTCACCAGCTGCGTGCCGATGACGATATCGATCGCGCCCGCTTCCATCCGGGCGACGAATTCGGCAGCCTTGGCGGGCGACCATAATGTATCCGACGTTACGACGGCGCGCCGTGCATCGGGAAACAGCGCCGCCACCTCGTCGGCGATGCGTTCAACGCCGGGGCCGCAGGCAACGAGCGAGTCCTCGGTCGCGCATTCGGGGCAGGCGGCGGGCGGCGGCATGACATGGCCGCAGTGATGGCATTGCAGCCGGGCGGCGAGCCGGTGCTCGACCAGCCATGCCGTGCAATTGGGGCATTGGAACCGGTGCCCGCAGGTCCGGCACAAAGTCAGCGGGGCATAGCCGCGCCGGTTGAGGAACAGCAGCGCCTGTTCGCCCCGGCCGAGCGTTTCGCGCATCGCGCGGATGAGCGTTGGCGCCAGCCAGCGACCGCGCTCGGGAGGGTCGGACAGCAGGTCGATCGCCGCGATCGTCGGGAGTTGCGCCGCGCCATAACGGCCAGGCAGCCGCAGTTCACGATAGTGCCCCAGCGCAACCTGATGGCGCGTTTCGATGGCGGGCGTGGCGCTCGCTAGCACAACCGGGCAGCGTTCGAATTGGCCACGCATCACCGCCACGTCGCGCGCATGGTAATGCACGCCGTCCTCCTGCTTGAAGCTCGTCTCATGCGCCTCATCGACGATGATCAACCCGAGTTCATGGTAGGGCAGGAAGAGTGCCGACCGGGCCCCGACGATCACACGCGCATCACCCGTTGCGACCGCACGCAAGGCGCGCCGACGCTGCGATTGCCGAAGCCCCGAGTGCCAGGGCACGGGTGCACACCCGAACCGGGCGTCGAACCGGCGCAGGAAAGGCTCCGTCAGTGCAATTTCCGGCAACAGCACCAGTGTCTGTCGCTCCGCGCGCAGCGCTTGCGCAATGGCTTCGAAATAGACTTCGGTCTTGCCCGAACCCGTGACGCCGTCGAGCAGCGTGGGGGCACTGCTTCGGGCATCGACGGCCTCCATTAGCACCGAAGCAGCCGCTTGCTGGTCAGCGGAAAGCTGCGGTGGCGCATGATCGGGATCGGGTCGCGGGAACGGCGCATCGACGGGAACGGTCACGGGTTCGAGCGCGCCAGCCTTGACCAGTCCGCGAATGACGCCGTCCGAAACGCCGCCGATCACCGCCAGTTCACGGATCAGGCCCTGGCGCGCCCCGATCGCCGCTAGCGCCCCTGCGCGCTGCGTTGTGTTGCGGCTGGGTATATGTCCGGTCGCGCGATACTCGGTTATCGTCCGCAGATCGTCGAGCGCCGCCGCGCCCGGGATCGCCATGCGCAGCACAGCCGCTGGCGGCGCAAGATAATAGGCCGCCGTCCACTCGATCAGGCGACGCAGCGCAGCACTCAGCGGTAGCAGACCGGAAACCGAGACAAGATCGCGCAGCCGGTTGTCGCCGACTTCGGCATCCGACGGCATGCGCTCGGGCTCCCAGACCACCCCGACGAGCTGCCGTGGCCCGAGGGGGGCCACGACGATGCTCCCGGGCACAACCTCAACCCCCGCCGGAACGCGGTAGTCGAGCGGACCGAGCGCGGAATTGAGCAAAAGGACGCGAGCACGGGACACGGTTCCCGCCTAAGCAAGGCGGGCACCGAAAGCTATGCACGCAATCGCAGGACTGCTGCGCGCAGCGCTATTGGATACAGGCGCGTATTCTCCACGTCGATCCGTGCGCGAAGCTGTTCGACGATGGCGTGCGTGGCGCATGAAAACGCGGTCCGATCGGCATGCGCGCGTGCATGGTCCCACGCGTCAAGATAGGTCTCCCAATCTGCCTCAAGCTTGACAAACTGAGCACAGAAATCGGCGGCCGCCATGGACGTTGCGCCGTCGTTGCACGCAACCAGCATCGGATGGACTTCAACCGCGTCGCGCATCAGATGTGTGTTGATCGCCGCAGCGAAGATCGTGCGCTGCGCCAGTGCAGCGTCCAGGTCGCCGGCATCGACCAGCCTCAGCAATGTTTCGGCCATCACCTCCAGCGCGTCATGTTCACTGACCAGAGTTTCGAAACTGAACGCATCGAGAGCGGCGATGACCATTAGCGGCTGAACGACACCGGCAAAACAATCTTAAATCGCTTTCAGCCCAGTTTGGAGGATGTCGCAGTCCGGATCATCAAATCGGCAGTCACTGTCGTCATACCATGCAAAATGCGTCCGCGCACCGTCGATCGCGCTGCGCGAACAACAAAACCCTGTTGCGCAGTTGTGCTTTTGGGCAAAAGGGAGGCCAGATTTGCCCCGGGAGCAGTGCATGAAATTCTTCGTCGATACCGCTGACACCGCCGAAATCGCCGAGCTGGCGGCGACCGGACTGCTGGACGGCGTGACCACCAATCCCTCGCTCATTCATAAATCGGGGCGACAGTTTCTCGACGTCGTCAAGGATATCTGCGCGCTGGTCGATGGGCCGGTTTCGGCCGAGGTTGTCGCGCTCGACCATGCAGGAATGATGCGCGAAGCCGAAGTCCTGCGCAAAATCGCCGACAATGTCTGTATCAAAGTGCCGTTGACGCTCGATGGCCTGAAAACCTGCAAGGCGCTTTCGGGCGAGGGGACGCAGGTCAACGTCACGCTTTGCTTTTCCGCCAATCAGGCACTGCTCGCCGCCAAGGCCGGGGCAACCTTCATCTCGCCGTTCGTCGGGCGGCACGACGACGTCGGTTTCGACGGGATGGACCTGATCCGCGACATTCGCCTGATCTACGACAATTACGCCTTCGCCACGCAAATCCTTGTCGCAAGCGTGCGCCATCCGGTTCACGTTCTCGAGTCCGCGCGGATCGGTGCCGACGTCATGACGGCGCCACCGGCCGTGATCCGGCAGCTCTTCAAGCATCCATTGACCGACAAGGGCATCGAGGGCTTCCTCGCCGACTGGGCCAAGACCGGGCAGGCAATTGGCTGATGGCCTTTTCCCGCATGCGAGAGAGGGCAACTCGGCGTCAGCCGAGCGGGAAGAGGGAATGGTGCTGGCCTATGCCCGGCACCTCGCGACCGACCGACGCCGCTCGCCGCACACTCTGCGCGCCTATGTTGCGACTGCCGAGCGGCTGACCGCGCATCTGGGCGGCGCGCGCGTGCCCGACAAGGCCGAACTGCGCGCCTATCTGGCGGCGCGCCGGGCCGAGGGCTTGTGCAACGCCAGCGCCGCCCGCGAGCTTTCGGCGATCCGCAGCTTTGCCGAGTTCGTCGGCGGAGCAGACGTGCTTGCGCCAATCAAGGGACCACGCGTCAAGGCAGGCGTGCCGCGCCCCGTTTCGCCCGGGGATGCCGTCGCGCTCGCCGAAGATGTGGCCGGGCAGGGCAGCGAGGCATGGATTTCGGCGCGTGATTGGGCGGTGCTCCTGCTGCTTTACGGGGCCGGCCTGCGCATCGGCGAGGCCATCGGGCTGACCGGACGCATCCTCCCGCTCGGCGCGACACTCAGCGTCACCGGCAAGCGCGACAAGACCCGCATCGTGCCCTTGCTGCCGCAAGTGCGCACGGCGATTGAGGCCTATGTCGCGCTCTGCCCCTATGGATCGGCGCCGCACGAGCCGCTGTTTCGCGGGGTTCGCGGCGGGCCGCTCAACGCCGCCGTCATTCGCCGATCGGTGCGCGTGGCGCGCGGCCGACTGGGGCTGGCCGTGCGCACGACGCCGCACGCGCTGCGCCATTCCTTTGCGACGCACCTCCTCGCGCGCGGGGCTGATCTGCGCAGCTTGCAAGAGCTTCTGGGCCATGCCAGCCTGTCATCGACCCAGATTTATACCTCGGTCGATGCAGCCTATCTGCTCGATGTTTACCGGAACGCCCATCCGCGGGCCTAGGCGGCAGGCTTCCAGGTAAACACGCGCCAGACATACCAGATGACGATCGCGACGATGACCGCGAGCGAAACCGGGCCGAGAACCTTTTCGATCTCGCCAAACTGCTGACCAAGAACATAGCCTGCGACCGCGAGTCCTGCAGTCCAGATCGCCGATCCGATTGTTGACCAGATCACGAACGGCCAGAAGCTCATGCGCAGCAGCCCCGCAGGGATCGAGACCAACGAGCGAACCGTGGGCAGCATGCGGCCAAGAAAAACGATCGTCGTGCCGTGCCGATCGAACAGCTGGTGGACGCGCTCAACCTCCGCCCAGTCGAGCGTCAGCCACCGCCCGAACCGGCGCACGAGCGGCTCGAACCGTTCGTAGCCAATGAGCTTGGCTACGACATACCACAGGATATTGCCGAGCATCGCCCCCGCCGTGCCGCAGGCGATCACGATGGGCAGCGACATTTCACCGCGCGCCGCGATCACCCCGGCGAGCGGCATGATGACTTCAGACGGGATCGGCGGAAACACTGTCTCGAGAAACATCAGCAGCGCAACGCCGAAATAGCCGCCCCATTCGATCAGGCGAAACACGAGATCGCTCATGCTGCCAACCTTGCCTCGATTGCGTCCCAGATCATGCTTGCCGTATCCGTCCCGTTGAATTGGTCGATCGCGACGATGCCGGTGGGCGACGTCACGTTGATTTCGGTCAGCCATTCGCCGCCGATGACGTCGATGCCAACGAAAATGAGCCCGCGCGCCTTGAGTGCAGGGCCAAGCGCCGCGCAGATTTCCTGCTCGCGCGCAGTGAGTTCAGTCTTGGCCGCCGTGCCACCAACCGCAAGATTTGACCGGATTTCGCCTGCGCCGGGAATGCGGTTGACCGCACCGGCGACGACTCCGGCGATGAGCACGATGCGCTTGTCCCCATTGGCCACGCTCGGCAGGAATGCCTGTACCATGTGCGGCTCGCGATACGCCGTGTTGAACACCTCGATCAGCGACGACAGGTTCGCGCCATCGCTGCCAACTTTGAAGATCGCCTTGCCGCCATTGCCGTGCAGCGGTTTGACAACGATCTCGCGATGCTCGGCGAGGAACGCGCGCGCATCGTCGAGCGAGCGGGTGATCATCGTCGGCGGCATGAACTGCGCATAGTCGAGCACGAACAGCTTCTCGGGCGCATTGCGGACGCTGGCGGGATCATTGACGACCAGCGTCTCGTGCCGGATGCGCTCGAGCAGGTGCGTCGCCGTGATATAGCTCAGGTCGAACGGCGGGTCCTGGCGCATCATGATCACATCGACGTCGCTGCCGAGATCGATCGTGACGGGATCGCCGAAGCGATAGTGATCGCCTTTTACAGGCTGAACCGTCACCGGATGTGCTAGTGCGTGCAGCCGACCGTTCGTCCAGGTCAGCGCCCCGACGTCATAATGCCAAAGTGCAATGCCGCGTTCCTGCGCCTTGATCATCAATGCAAAGCTCGAATCGCCCGCAATGTTGATCGCGGGCATCGGGTCCATCTGAAAGGCAGCGCGCAAGGTCATGCCGCGCGGCGTCTAGAGTCCGGCGCACCACTTGTCACCCCGGTGTCAGACCCCTGCCATGGCCCGCCAATGGGCGATTTCGTCGAGCATGGCGCCACCGGCCTTTTCGTCATCGCTCGAATAGACCTCAAGGTCGTCAATGCCCGCATACCAGCGCGCTTCGATCCCCGGATCGGCGAGCACCGCGCGGACCGATGCGGTCAGTTCATAGTCGCGAACGGGGAGGTGCGACGCCTGGCAGGCGGAATAGATCGCCGGGTTGAGCCAGTTGCGCATCAGGATGATCGAACGCGGATGCGGCGTCTGGCCCGTCCCGTTGACGAGCTGCTTCAGACAGGCCCCCGCGTCGAGCGAAACGACCAGGCGACAGATCATTGCACGAAACTTGTGGATTCCGCATGCACCGGCCACCAGAAACGCACAGGGATTGCGAACGTCGAAATCGCGCGTCGGGTCCCAGTCTTTATTGGCAGCTTTGGCGTCGAGTTTGGCCGTAAACATTTCGAGATCAGACGAGACGCGAAGTTTGCGCGCGATATAGAAAATCTCCATCGCGGTGACGGAAACATGCTGGTGGCAACAGTAGGAACAGCCCTTTTTGCAGGCAATCGGCGCATCGGGCGGCGTATGGCGGCGGAGCCCCGCCTCGCCGACGGCGATATGCAGCGCGACCCAGGCGTCATTGGCTTCCGGCGTCCGCTGCGACAGAAGGTGGACATAGTGCCGAACCAGCGCCGCGCCTTCCTCCGGTTTCCACGCCATGCCCTCGATCCTAAGCTCGCCATAAGGACCATTCTCGGCAAGCTCGAGGACAAGCGGCGGGGTGGGCGGCACGATCGACATGGCGTGTCTCTACCACCGACCGCGCAGGCCGTCACCGTGCCAAACATTGACCATATGATGCGGCCAGCACCCCGGGGCGACCAGGATCACGTCGATCCGGATGTCGTCGTGCGGACGGCCATAGCGGGCTGCAAGCGCTGCGGCGGCGGCGGCAACACGGCGGATGCGGAGCGCATCAATCGCCAGCGCCAGTTCGGCCCGCGTTGCTCGGGACTTCACCTCGATGAATGCGACCGTCCGGCCGCGCCGCGCAACGAGATCGATTTCGCCGACCGGGGTCCGCACACGCTGCGCAAGGATGCGCCATCCGTGCAAGCGCAGCCACCAGGCGGCAATTGTTTCGGCGCGACGGCCCCGGGCCTCGGCAGCGGCGCGCGTCACGGCTTGAGGGCAAGCGCGCGCGCATACAGCGTGCGCCGATCGATGCCGAGCCGCGCTGCCACCTCGCTTGCCGCCCGCCCCGGCGAAAGACGGGTCAGCGCCTCGCCGAGCGCGGTATCGCTTTCGTCGTTGCTGGCAGGGGGCGGTGCTCCCGGCGGCGCCACAACGATGACGATCTCGCCTTTGGGTGGCGACTCGGCGTACCGCGCAGCCAGTGACGTGAGGCTGCCCGTCACCGTCTCCTCAAACAATTTGCTGATTTCGCGCGCAATTGCGGCGTCGCGATCGCCAAGCGCGATTGCGAGAGCTGTGAGGCTTGCGGCAAGCCGCGGGCCGCTTTCGTAGAAGACCAATGTGGCCCGGACGCCAGCGATTTCGTCCAGCGCATCTGCCCGAGGCTTGGCCTTGCTCGGCAGAAACCCCACGAACATGAAGCGGTCCGTCGGCAGTCCCGCGAGCGTGAGTGCAGCAATTGCTGCGTTTGGCCCCGGGATCGTCACGACATTCACCCCTGCCGCGCGGGCATCGCGCACGAGCTTGTAGCCGGGATCGGAGATGAGCGGCGTCCCGGCATCGGAGACAAGCGCAACAGCCTCGCTCGCCATCCGCGCGACCAGCGCCGGGCGCACACCCTCGCCGACATGGTCGTGATAGGGAACCATCGGCCGCTTCACGCCGATATGACGCAACAGCCGCGCCGTGACCCGGCTGTCCTCCACCGCAATGACATCAGCCGCGGCCAGCGTGGCAGCAGCGCGCGGCGAGATGTCGCCAAGATTGCCGATTGGGGTTGCCACGATGTAGAGACCGGGCTTCAAGGCGGGTGGGGTGGGTGCCGTCATAAGGGTGAGTTCATGGCAGACGGAATGATGCTACGGCAAGCAATGCGCGGTGGCCGGGCGTTGGCGCTGGCAGCGCTGGTGTTCGTTGCCGGGTGTAAAGTGGTGCCAAAGGGGCCACCTGCACCGGTCGCGCCGCCGCCCACCGCGCGTCCCGACCCGATCGGCCCGGCATTGCCGAGCGATCCCCAGCGCAACCGCGTGGCGCTACTGGTGCCGCTCACCGGCCCCAATGCTGGGGTCGGCACGTCGATCTCGAACGCCGCCAACATGGCTGTGCTCGATACCGGCGGCGCGCGCATCCGCGTCACGATGTATGACACGGCAACCGGTGCGGCAGCCGCAGCACAGCGCGCGATTGCGGAAGGGAATCGGCTGATCCTCGGGCCACTTCTCGCCGAAGATGCACGCATCATCGCCCCGATCGCGCGCGCGTCTCAGATTCCGGTCGTTTCCTTCTCGAACGACACGAGCATCGCTGGCAACGGCACTTTCGTCATGGGTTACACACCCAGCCAGTCGATCAGCCGGATCGTCAGCTTTGCGCGCAGCAAGGGGACGACGAGGTTTGCCGGATTGATGCCCGCCGGTATCTACGGCCAGCGCGCATCGACCGCGTTCATTCGCGCCGTGGAGGCCAGCGGCGGTCAGGTCGTGGCGATGCAGACATTCGACCGGAGTCCCAGCTCGATCACCAACGCAGTGACGCAACTCGCCAAGGCATCGCCATACGAGGCCGTGATGATCGCTGACTCGGGACGAACGGCGGCGCGCGCCGTGCCCGTCATCCGGGCAAAAGGCGGTGCATCGGCCAAAATACTCGGCACCGAGCTTTGGAACGCCGAAGCGGCGCTGGGCACGAACGCAGCGCTGCGCGGCGCCATGTTCGCCAGCGTTTCGGACGGTCTCTACAATCAGCTCGCGACCAAATATCGCGCCCGCTTCGGACGGTCGCCGTACCGGTTGGCGAGCCTTGGCTATGATGCAGTGTTGCTGGTCACGCGAATCGGTGCCGATTGGCGACCGGACACAACCTTCCCCGTATCGCGGTTGACCGATCGCGGCGGATTTTCAGGGATCGATGGCGCATTCCGCTTCGGGCGCGATGGCATTGCCGAACGTGCGCTCGAAGTGCAGCAGGCTGGAGCGGGGGGCTTCACCGTTGTCGAACCGGCACCGCGAGGGTTCGACGGCTGACGCGCCCGCGCCGCAAGGATCGTCCATGCGTATTGCAATTGCCTTGGCCACGGCGATCGTGCCGTCGATCTCGCTTGCCGAGGGGACCGGGACGATCGTGGTCACCGGCCGTGGCCTTTCACCCCCGATCGGCACTGAGGCCTATGACAGCATCGTGATCGGTCGCGACCGTTTGATCGCGACTGCATCGGGACGGATCGAGGACGTGCTTCGCGATGTCGCCGGATTCCAGCAGTTCCGCCGGACCGACAGCCGCGCCGCCAACCCCACGAGCCAGGGCGCAACGCTGCGCGCGCTCGGCGGCAACGCATCGAGCCGTGCGCTGGTCCTGCTCGATGGTGTACCGCAGGCCGACCCGTTCACCGGCTATATCCCTTATTCCGCGCTCCGTCCGGAACGTCTGGTGCAAGTGCGCGTCACGCGTGGTGGCGGGGCGGGGGCGTTCGGCGTCGGTGCCGTCGCGGGCACGATCGAGCTGGCTAGCGGCACGCCGGCCGATTTGCCGCCGTTTTCGGCGCGCGCCTTCGGGGGCAGCCGCAACGCCAGCGAACTCGCAGGCGGCATAGTGCAAACGCTTGGCGCGGGCTTCGCCAGCATCAACGCGGGGTGGGATCGCGGCGACGGCTATGTGCTCGTTCCTAAAAATCAGCGCGGAGCAGCCGACATCCCCGCGCGTTACGACGCCTGGAGCGTTGCCCTGCGCGGTGTTGGCCCGATCGGAGCGGACCTCGAGGTGCAAGCCAGCGGCCTCATTTTCGATGATCACCGGTTGCGTGGGGCTGCCGGAACCGCCTCACGCAGCCGTGGGGCTGACGCGAGCCTGAAACTGGTCGGGCGCGGGGCCTGGGGCTTCGAAGCGCTCGCCTATGTGCAGGAACGTGGCTTTCGCTCGGGCTTTGTTGCCACTGCTGCCGACCGTTCGACAACCACAACCACGCTCGACCAGTTCAACACGCCCTCGCTGGGGCTAGGCGCGAAAATCGAGCTTCGCCCACCTGTCGGCGGCGGTATTGCAATTCGCATTGGCACCGATGCCCGCATGGCGGACGGCACCACGAACGAGTTTTTTCGATATCAGGCGGGGCTGGCAACGCGCCTCCGCCGCGCTGGCGGCGTCAACACCACGATTGGCGGTTTCGTCGAAGCGAGCGCGATCGCCGGGTCGTTGACGCTGACGGGCGGCTTGCGCCTCGATCGCTGGTCGATACGGAACGGTGCCCTGAGCGAGCGCGATCTCGCGACGGGGGCAGACACGCTGGCGCTGGGATTTTCGGACCGCGCGGGCACCCGGCCAAGTTTCCGCGGCGGCGCTGTGTTCGCAATTTCTGATCGGCTGGATCTGCGCGCCGCAGGCTACACCGGCTTCCGGGTGCCGACCTTAAACGAACTCTACCGCCCGTTTCGCGTGGGTGCGGACGCGACGGCGGCAAACGGCGCGCTCGACCTCGAGCGCCTCAAGGGCTTCGAAGTCGGCCTTGCGCTGCGTGCAGGCGGCGGATCGCTCGGCGTCACCGGCTTCTCGAACCGCCTCGAGGGCGCGATCGCCAATGTCACGCTGGGGGCGGGACCAGGCGTCTTTCCGCAGGTCGGTTTTGTCGCGGCAGGCGGCGTTTTTCGCCAGCGGCTCAATGCCGATGCTATCGCGGTGACGGGTATTGAAGCGTCAGCGACGGTGCCGATCGGGAATTTCCGGCTCACGGCGTCCTACGCCTACACCGATGCACGCGTGCGGGCGCGGGGTGTTGCAGCAGCCCTCGACGGCAAGCGGCCCGCGCAAACGCCCCGGCATCAGGGCAGCGCAACGCTGGGCTACAGCCCAAAGTCGGGTCCGCAGGCTTCGCTCAGCGTGCGCTATGCCGGAACGCAGTTCGAAGACGATCTCCAAACGCGAGCCCTGCCTGAGGCTTTAACGATCGATACAGTCATCGCGGTTCCGCTGTTCGACGGTGTCCGTCTCGTTGCGCGCGCCGAAAACCTGCTCGATGAAAAAATCGTTTCGGGCATGTCGGCAACTGGCGTCGAGGATGTGGGAACACCGCAGACTTTCTGGCTCGGCCTGACGTTCGGCCGATAGCTTACGACCAGCCGGAGTCTCGTCTTTCCGGATTGGTGGACGCACTTGGGCTCGAACCAAGGACCCGCTGATTAAGAGTATGTTTAAGTGCCATTCTTTGGGTGTTCATTGTCGTTCAAATTTGCTCGTTCATGTCCGTTACAGAATTGATTATATATCTGTTTTATAATCATATAGTCAGCGGGTCATGTCCACCTTGGATCAACGTTGTTCAGATTTCATATTAAGTTGCCCTACGATTCTATGGAGCCTATATGGAGCCTATAGGAACTGGCTCCATGAAACGAACCGCCTCTGAGACTCTAAATAAGCACTCGATTGATGCGTTGGTCATGCGCGCTCGCAGCGTCGCGGGCAAGCAATTCGAGCTGATCGACGACCGGGAAACCGGGCTTCGTATTCGTGCAGGCGAGCGGTCGGCAACATGGATGCTCGGGACGCGATTGGCGAATGGCAAGCGCAGCCGCATCAAGCTCGGTGTTTGGCCGTCGATGGGCATCTCCGATGCGCGCAAAGCAGCCCAAGCCAAAAAGCTCGAAGTTGCACAGGGGATCGATCCCAACGAAACCAAACGCGAAGCGGTGCGCAAATCGGCGCAAGCTGCGGCCCGTCGCAGAACCGTTCGCAATGTTCTTGATCAATATCAGGCAATGAAGCTCAGCCAATTGCGGCACGGTGACGCGGTGCGGCGTGCGCTTGATGGCAACAGCGGCGTTTTGCGTTCGCTCGCGGATCGCGACATTGCTTCGATTGTCCGTGCCGACGTGGCCGAACCCATCCGCAACCATGCGATCAAAGCGCCGATGGCGGCGAACCGTGGGCTTGCCTATGCGAAGGCTTTCTTCAACTGGTGTGTCGTTGAGGAAATTATCGACGCTAGCCCTGCCGCCACCATCAAAAAGCCCGCCAAGGAAAATGAGCGCGACCGCCGCCACTCGATTGCGGAATTGCGTGAAATCTGGGTCGCCGCGTCGTCGCTGGGCTACCCTTTTGGCCCGCTCTATCATCTGCTCATTACGATACCGATGCGCCGCGAAGAACTCGCCGCTATGACCTTGAACGAACTCGACCTGGGCAACGACAACAACCCCGGTGGTGCGGTCTGGACGTTGCCGTCGGCACGAACCAAAAACGGTCATGCGCTTCGTGTGGGGTTGTCACCGCTGGCGCGGTCGATCATCAAAAATGTCCTTGCCGATCCGGCTCGGCCACCGTCGAGCATTTACGTCTTCAGCATGACGAGCGACACGCCAGTCTCGGGCTTCACCAAAGCCAAACGAAGGCTGGACAAGACGATTGCCAGCAACCGGCGCGCAGCAGAATGCGAAGCTGGAACCGAACAGTCGGACATGCCGCACTGGACGGTGCATGACCTGCGGACGACATTTACGACGCTGGCTTGCGACAAGTTGAAGATCAATCAGGCGGTTGCCGACCGGATTCTCAACCATGTTGCGACCGCCACGACGTCCAAGATCAGCCGGATTTACAACAAGTCGGAGATATTCGAGGATCGGGCAGAAGCCTTATGCGCTTGGGCAGCGTTGCTCGAACGTGAGTGCATGGCCTAAGCGTTGCTGGAACGCTCGGCTACGCCCATTACGCAATCGCTTCGATGCCCTTGCGGTCGATGACGTCGAGCAAGCGCGCCGAAGCCCCGCTCGGTTTCTTGTTGCCTTGCTCCCACTGCGCGACAGTGCTCGCGCCAACGCCCACCATGACAGCAAAAATGGGCTGGCTCATCCGCGTCCGGCTCCGGATACGCCGGACATCGGCGGCGCTGAATGTCCGCTTCTTCGGCAGGCACAGCTCGTCCATCATTCGCATCGTGATCGCATCCATAGCCCCGACGGCATGGAGATCCTTGGCCATGTCATGGGCCATATCCAGTATGTCGCTCATTTCCCGCACTCCATTTCCAAAATCGTTCCTCTGACTTTCAGGTCGTCAATCTGGCGGTCGGTCGCATCGACCAAGGCCGAAGCGTTTGCGCTGAGGGCGTTCCGCTCTCTCGTTGTGATGTTTGCCCGTACATTCTTGGGAAACCCGTAGAGAAAGAAAATCCGCGTCGAGTCCGACTTTCTGAAACCCAATATCGTTCGATAGCCTCCCGACTTTCCGCCATCGCTGCGGGCAATCCGCTTCTTGAACAGATAGCCGCCCAGATCGGCATCATATTGACCCGCGAATGCCTCGGCTGCTGCTTGGCACAGGTCGTCATCGCTGATCGCTTCTCCGGTCGCCCAACGGCTGAACTGTTTACCTTTGAACACCCGCATGCCTTTTCCCTATCACTAAGTAATAGGGAAGTCGATAGCTCAAAAGGCGATTTTGCTAAGTCCGGCGCAGGGGCGCGCTATGCGCGCGCCCCTTGATCGTTGGTTTTGGGAAGCGGCTGACGCAGCACGATCTGGCCGTTCATCGGGATGACCGAGAGTTGCAGCGAGAGACCCTTGCCGTCGCGGTGATGCCACGCCGCCCCAACCTTGGTCCAAAACGAACTGTCGCCTTTGTTAGTGACATGCCAGGCCTGAAAAGCGGGCGCGTTGGTTTCGGTGGGTGCGGTGGTGTTAGTGCGTGCCATGATGAAGTCCTTTCGTTTGGGTTTGGCGTGTTGCACCCTCCGACAGGCCGCACGAAAAAGGGCGGGCGTCATGTCCTACACGGGTGAGCGCAGCGAACCGGCGCGGGCCGGACATTGACGCGCGACCGCGTGCGGTCAGGAAAGGGTGTCTGAAAACGCGGCAACCGCATCGAACGCCAAGCTACGCACCGACGCGGCCAAGTCGCCGATATGCCCCTCGCTTCTTCGGTTTGAGCGCAGCAGAAACGGCCGATTTCGGCTCAAGCCGCCGCGCGAATCTGCGCGATCTTCTGGAACTCGGCCAATATCTCGGGGTGGAATTTCGCCAGATGATGCACGACGCGAACGTTATCGATCAGACGTGTCAAATAGCCTGTCGCCAGCACCAGATCGACGTGATCGACACCATAATCCTTTTCGATGAGCTTGAACTCGCGGTCGAGATTGGCGGACTCGCGTTCCATCCGTTCCAACTGGTCGTCGGTCAGTCCTTTGCCCGATTTTCGCTCCCCGGCTACGAGAAGGTTTTGCGGCGTCGAGGCCACATAGGATTTAGCGAACGACCATGAAAAGCGGTTCATGCTTATCATGCCCGACGCCACCTCGATCTGGCGCATCGGCACCAAACGCCTCAGTTCACGAAACGTGTTGATTGGAATGTGCCGGTCCTGAAAGAGCTTCACCACTTCATTGCAGATGCCATCCAACAGCTGCTTCTTCAGGCGGATATTGGCGATGTCGACATTGAGCGCGCGCGCCAGTTTTTCCTCGGGTACGCCTTTGTCGAGCGCGATCCGGATCATCTTGTGTTCCTGAATCGTCGCCAATCGGCTGATGCGCTTGTTGTAAGTAAAGGCTTCGTCCTCGATGGCGATCAGGCAGACGACCTCGGTGTCGCCGCGCTCCTTCATCACCTCGATGCGGATATGCCCGTCGAGCAGTTGAAAGCTGTTGGCATCGTCCACCTTGCGGAACACGACCGGCGGTTCGATCACGCCGACTTCATGGATCGACGCCTCAATCTGACCGAACTTGAGCGACTTGCGGATAGCCGCCGTCATCGGGCGTAGCGGCTCGATGTCGCTGATCGCGATACGCAGGCTGGTCAGTTCAAAGCCGAGCTGGACGAGCGGTATGGCGATAGCGTTGGTCATGGTGCGCCGACAGGAAAACTCTCGATGCGGGCGTTCAATCGTTCGGGCAGCGACGCCAAATCCTCGTCCTCGATCAGGGCCATGAACACGTCATCGTTGGCGAGCTGGCGTAAGGCCTCGGTGATGAACAGAAGGCGATTTCGGGCGGCCTGTGTGCGTTTGACCATGAGCCGTTTGCGTTCGGTGTCTTCCTCGAACGCCCGCACCAACCCTTCGGATGACAGCCGCGACTTTTTACGTTCGGCTGAGGCATTTTGCGGTTTTCGACCATGCTGGCGCAGCTCGACCAATCGCCGTGCGGCAAGCAGATTGCGCCCGCGCAAAAGCTTGTTTTCATAGGCCTCGTGCAACGCAGCCTGAACGCCCTGATCGTCGGCCTCGGCAATTTGCATCGCAACGCTGATCGGCAAATATCCGGCTTCGACTGCACGCAACAATCGCTGTTCTCCGCGCGCCAACAGGCGCGCGACGGCATGGACATAGTCATAGGACAGCCCGGTTTTGCGGGCGATTTCGGTATCGGAATTGCCGCGTTTACGCATCGCGCCAATGTCTTGCAGCAGATCGACGGCATGATGCTGCCGCCGCGCACAATTCTCGACCAAGCTCGCGACAAGGCAATCGTCGGGATCGGCGACGACGATAAAGGCAGGGACGGTCGTTTGCCCAAGCGCCTGAAACGCCTCCAGTCGGCCTTGACCGCAGACCAAATCATAATGCGCGCCGTCGGCCTCGGTGCGCTGAGTGACGGTAATCGGTCGTTTCAAGCCGACCTCAGCAATATTGGTCACGATGTCCTTGAACACGCGTTTGTTGCGCATCCGGGGATTGAGCACGGTGATCCGTGCAATGGGGATCATCTCGACGCGCTTGGCCGGCGTCGCGCCCATTATGCGGCGCGGCGCAAAGTGGATCGCGAGGTCAGGGCATAAAGCGCGTCGAGCGAGTCATGCCGATAGGCATCAAGCGACAGACCATTATGCTCGGCCATCCGAACCACGGCTTCGCGCATGTCGAGACGCGGCAAGACGTAAAAGTCATGCGGGCGCTCATTGCGCGCATCCATACGGATCGCGACGGTCAGATCGGGCCTGAGCGCGGTATCGAGGCGGATTTTCCAGCGAGCCGATCCCGTGGTCGTCAGTTTGCACCGGGCAATGACGATGGTTGCGGTGAATTCGCGGTTGATCGTCAACAGGTCGGTGAGCGGGTTCTGGACGACGCTGCCGCCCGATGCGTCGATCCCTTTGAGGACGTCATCGAGGACGACGGCATGAAACCGGCGAAGCGAGCGGTTGATCTCGATATAGCGATAATCGTGGTCGGGCGTGAAACCGACCAGTGAATAAGCCCGAAGCAAGCTGCCGAAGCGCGCATGAAACGCGCTGCTCGACGGGCAGTTTTCGGTCTCGTCGATGATCAGTCCCGACAGACACCCGTTTCTGCCGTAAATCGCGCGGAGCCGTTCGAGCATTTCGTCGTCGGTCAGACGGCTCGAACGGGCGGTAATGATCGTTTGAACGCGGTCGAACAGGGTGCGCTCGACGATGGGCGCAAACGCGCCGTCTGACCGCACCCAGTTTTCAGGGGCATTCTGGATATGCTGGCGTTTGAGCTTGAATGATGTGCGTCCCCAGACATTGTTGCCGACATATTTCTCGTTGATGAGGATTTCGTGGATCGTGCCGCGCGTCCACGGCCTGCCAAGGTCCGAGAGGATGCCGCGCTCGTTCAACCGGCGGGCAATCTCGCGTTCGGTTGCGTCGTCCGCCACAAAGTCGCGGTAGATGTCGCGGACGATGGCGATCTCGGCATCGGGGCCAGGCACAAGAATGACGCGGTCGGTGGCAATGCTCTTGTGCTGCCCGCGCGATAATTCGCCCTTGGACGTGCCTGCCTGATCGACGAGCATCCGGCGCAAGCCAAACCCCGGTGCGCCGCCCTGCCGAAACCCGAGGCTGATGAGGTTGGCCTGACCGGCAAAGACCTTGACCGAAAGTTCGCGGCTATATTCGCCCGCCATCGCGCGCTTTACAGTCTTGATGATCGACGATCCGATGGTGCCATCGTTCTCGAACTGCTCGGCGCAATAATGTACGGTGATCCCGGCGCGCTTGCACTGAATTTCATAAAGCGCGGCTTCGTCGGGGTCCTGAAAACGACCGAAGCGGCTCACGTCATAGACAAGCAAGACCTCGAAATCGGTGCGACCCTGCTCAACATCGTCGAGCAATTGCTTGAGCGCTTCGCGCCCGTCGAGCTTCAAGCCGCTTTTACCTTCATCGGCATAGGTGCGAACAATATCGTAGCCGCGCTTTGCAGCATACAGACGGATTTCCGCTGCCTGATTATCGGTCGAGTGTTCTTGGTGCTCGGTGGACATGCGGACATATTCAGCCGCTCTCACAAGGGGAAGTCGAACCGGCTCACCGCCGCTTGGCTGATTCCAATCAATTACCATCATGTTGGTCCACCGGAAAAATGAAATGCGGCAGCCGTCGCTCCTCTGCGCCCTACGACAAAAGGAACGGCAACATGTTTCCTAAAAAGGGCAAAGAGTTTCCGGACGGGCGCGACAAGGTAACCTCCGCACAGCTTTCGGCGGCGATCCAAAGCGCGTTGCGTGAGGAATTGGGCACTTCGCACAGGGCTGCTAAGACAGTGATGCGCTGGACCACGGCAAGCGAGCGAACGGCAAAGAACTGGCTGGCAGGCACGCACTGCCCGAGCGGACTGCACCTGCTGGCGCTCGCCCGCGAGTCCGATGCGGTAATGGCCGCGATCCTCATCCTTGCAGGGCGCGAGCTGAACGTATCGGCGCTCAGCCTGATTTCGTTGAAGGCGGGACTTATGTATGCGGTCAACGCCATCGACGAAGCGATTGACTCCTCGACTTAGCGAAGTCGTTGCTTTCTCGGACCCACCATTCGCCGCGTTAGCGGTGCCAAACTGGCATGGTTTCGGCATGGTCGGGGTCCGTCAAAAGCACAATAGTCCGCTATGGGGCAGGTGCCAGCAGAGGCGTTGCGAGCTTTATCGGCCCCTCGACGCGGGAATTGCCTCAATTGCCAAGAAGCGGCCCAATGCGATCTTGACGTTGTTGTCATGTGTGACTACATCGCCGCATGGCTCGAAGCACTGTCCGCATCGTCTCGTGGGTCAAGGCGGCGCGTAAGGACTTCGACAGCTTTCCCAAAGGCGCGAAGGATCGGGCGCTCGACGGGCTTGCCATCGTTGCCGATGGCGGAATGCCTGACATAGCCAAGCCGCTTGCTGGGCTTGGCTCGGGGGTGTGGGAGCTGGCGATCAAGGCGCGTGGCGACGCGTTTCGCGTGGTTTACGCGCTGCAACTGGGGGACGACATTTGGGTGGTCCATGCTTTCCAGAAGAAGGCGACCAAGGGAATTTCGACACCGCGTCACGAAATCGACCTCGTGCGCGACCGGATCAAGCGATTGAAGGAGATGCTCGATGACTGACCATGACAGCGATGTCGAACTCGAACGCGGGTCGGGCAATGTCTTTGCCGACTTCGGCATTGAGGACGCCGGTGTCCGCCAACTTCGCGCAATCCTCGCGGCTGAAATCATCAAAACGCTCGACGCCGAGCGGCTGACGGTGCGCGAAGCCGAAGCGCGCACCGGCATCGCAGCGGCAGACTTCTCCCGCATCCGTCAGGTCAAGCTTGACCGTTTCACCATCGACCGGCTGATGCGTATCCTCGACCGGCTCAATCGTGACGTGCGAGTGCGGATTTCAGTCGCGCCCCGGAGCCGGTCAGCGCGCCGGTCGCTCACTGCACCGCTCGCGGCGTGAATAAAATGGCCCGCTTCACCAAAGCGGTCGCTACTCGAACATCTCAAGCTGGTCGCGCATCGGGTTCCAAAACCCGACGTCGAGCGGACGCTGTTCACGGCGGGGCTGCATCGGCTGATTGGCGAGCCAGCCAAGCCGCTCCCCCATGCTGACGGGCGCAACACCCGCCATCATGATCTGGGCGGGGTCGGGCGGCGTGATCTGCGGCAAGGCTTTGCGCTTGGTCATGGCCAGCCTCCGCTCAATATTCATCGGCAAGCATGATGGTCAGCACCCGCCGCGTGACGGCAGGGTTCGCAGCATCTGTTCCCCGTCAGCACCAATGGCACAGATTTGAGGTTGTGACTTAAGGAGTGTTGGGGCTTCGTCGTAGTGACGAAGGAACGAAGATGAAGTCCCAACACTCCTTGAAAAAATCGCCTGCCAAGGCC
>JBJXFA010000093.1:0-3284 GCA_046153865.1 Sphingomonadaceae bacterium | reverse complement strand
GATCCGCTCGGGCCGCATCCACGCACTCTCGCACATCACCGGCGGCGGCCTGCTCGAGAACATACCGCGCATCCTCCCCGCGCACCTCCACGCGCACGTCGATGCCGACGCATGGGATCAGCCGCGCCTGATGGCTTTCCTGCAGGCGCAGGGCCGGATCGAGCCTGAGGAAATGGCGCGGACCTTCAATTGCGGCGTCGGCATGACGGTGGTCGTCGCCGCCGCCGATGTCGCGCATGTCACGACTGAACTCGAAGCCGCAGGCGAGACTGTCCACCGCATCGGCCATATCGCCGAAGGTGCGCGCGGCTGCACCGTCAGCGGCAGCATCGAAACCTGGAGTGCGCAGACCGCCTGGACCGCAACGCATAATGGCTAAGGCCCGCGTCGCCATTCTTGTCTCGGGCGCAGGCACCAATATGGCTGCGCTGCTCTACGCCAGCCGCGATGCCGATTGCCCCTATGAGGTGGTGCTGGTTGCCGGCGACAACCCGGAAGCTGCCGGACTTGTGCTGGCAGAATCAGAAGGTCTTGCGGTCTCTCGGATTCCCAAGCCGACCGCGAAAGACCGATCGCAGTTTTTTTCTGCTCTAGATCTAACGATTCGACAGGCGAAAGCCGATTACATCGCACTGGCCGGCTTTATGCGGATATTGCCGCGGGATTTCGTGCAGAAATGGGCGGGCCGGATGATCAACATCCACCCCTCGTTGCTGCCCAAATACACGGGCCTCGACACCCACGCCCGGGCGATTGCGGCGCAGGACAGCCACAGCGGCTGCTCGGTGCATCTCGTCACAGAGCAGGTCGATGACGGCGAAGTGCTGGCGCAAACCCCGGTCGCCATCCTCCCCGGCGACACACCCCAAACGCTAGCCGCCCGAGTGCTGATCGCCGAACATCAACTCTACCCCCGCACCCTCGCCGCCTTCGTCGCGCGCGAGCGCTCGCCCGACTATCTGATCGCCCAGGTCCGCCGCCTCGCCCTCGCGCTGCCCGAAGCCGACGAGATCGTCAGCCACGGCATGCCCTGCTTCGGCATTATCAAGGGCAAGAAATTCGCCTATGTCTCGAACGACCATCATAGTGACGGCCGGATCGCGCTGCTGGTCAAGATCAGCGGCCTCGACGAGCAGAACCACCTGATCGAAACCGACCCCGACCTTTACTATCGCCCCGCCTATTTCGGCGACAGCTGGGTCGCCATCCGTCTCGACCTCGGCGACACCGACTGGACGCATATCGGCGAATGGCTGGCGAAAAGCTGGCGCGCGATCGCGCCGAAAAAGTTGACAGGGCTGTTGGATGTGGCGGACGAACTCTGATCTTGCCAAATTTTGCCATGCATACTAGCTTTGGCCCATGTCCACAATGAACATCTCGCTCCCTGAGCCGCTCAAGCGCTTTATCGATGCGCAGGTCGAGAGCGGCAGCTACGGCACCAGCAGCGAATATGTCCGCATGCTGATCCGCCGCGAGCAGGAACGTGAGGCGCTGCGAGAGATGATTCTGGAGGGCGCACGATCAGGTCCCGGCAAGCCGGTCGATGACGCCTATTTCGACGGCTTGCGCGCTCGGATCACGGCCAACGCCGCAAAGTGAGCGGGAAACGTCTGGACATCCTTCCGCGCGCAGAACTCGACGTTGAAGCTGCCTCGGATTACTACAGCCTCGAAGTCGACGAGCACACCGCGTTCGCCTTTGTCGCGGCATTGAGCACCAGCTACGCGCGGATAACCGATAGTCCCAAAACCGGTTCACCACGATACGCGCACGAACTGAACGTTGCCGGCTTGCGGCACGTTCAGCTCAAGCGCTTTCCGTATTTGGTTTTCTATGTCGAACGCGCGGATCGGATCGAGATCTGGCGCGTTCTGCACGCCAAACGCGATATCCCTACATGGTTGGCGAGCGCCAACGAGTGAGCGTTACCCGACAATCTCTTCCGGCTTGAAGAAATAAGCGATCTCGATCGCCGCATTCTCGTCGCTGTCCGAACCATGCACCGAATTGGCTTCGATGCTTTCGGCCAGTTCCTTGCGGATCGTGCCGGGCTCGGCATTGGCGGGATTGGTCGCACCCATGATGTCGCGGTTGCGTTGCATGGCGTTCTCGCCTTCGAGCACCTGCACAACGACCGGGCCGGAAATCATGAACTCGACCAGATCGTTGAAGAACGGCCGCTCGCTGTGGACGGCGTAGAAACCCTCGGCCTGGTCGCGGGTCATGTGGATGCGCTTCGACGCGACGACGCGCAGGCCGCCGTCCTCGAGCATCTTGGTGACCGCGCCGGTCAGGTTGCGACGGGTGGCGTCGGGCTTGATGATCGAGAAAGTGCGGGTAACCGCCATGGGAAAGCTCCTGCTGTGGTGAATGGGGTGGATGGTTCCGCCCTTTTATGGTTGCGCGCGCCCCTAGCGGGGGGGAGGCGTGAGTGCAAGTCGCGCGGACCAACACCTACTCTCGCTCATGTCGAGCGAGTTCGTCTAAATCAGAACGTTAGCGCGTCACGTCGAAATTGAGCACCACATTGGTATATTCGCCCTTGCGCGTCGCCGTCACACCGAATGTCTTGGGTTCGCCCTCGGCCTTGCGCGCTTCGTAGGACAAGACCTCGCCGCCATTGTAGCGACCATCGACCGCCATACCCACGGCTGTCGACTGCTCCTCGTAAAAGCGCAGGATATTCTGCGGCGGAGCAATGACGGAGAAGGAGAATATCTTGCCACCGGTCGATGGTTCGGCAAAATCGAGCTCCTGAACATCCCCGCCACCGCCGGTGAAGATCGAGAAACCGGTCGGCAATCGCGGATCGGCAACCGACATGGCAGCACGCTCCGCCTGGGCGGCCTTGACCGGATCGGCGGGCGCGGAAGGCCCGCACGCGTTCAGGATCAGCAATGGAACCAGCGCCAGATATGCCTTCGACATGAGCTTACTCCTTCTGCCTACCGATGTAGGCGCTCCGTTGCCACGCGCAATGACCGCTCAAGGCCCCTCGCGCCATCGCCCGCCTTCGTCCTGTTTCCAATAATGGCATTCGACATCCTCGCGCTTCGATAGCGTCCGCCACGCCGACCGTGCGTCGTCGATGCCCTGCCCGTCGAACAGAAACAAACTACGGGCAAAGGTCAGCGCATCCTCACGCCACTGCCCGTCCGCCAGCGCCACCATCCTGGCGCCATTACCCGCACCATCATCCAGCGAAGCGGTGATGACGATCGGCTCAATGGCCAGATCGACACCGGAGTGATCGGCGGGCGGATGCGGCAGGAAACTCTCCG
>JBJXFA010000075.1:0-3282 GCA_046153865.1 Sphingomonadaceae bacterium | reverse complement strand
GACCGATTGCAGCGAATTCTTGACGCGGTGGTCGATTTCCTTGCGCAGCACGGCTTTGCGGGCGAGCGCGGCGCGCAGGTTGAGCTGGGTCACGACCTGTGCGGCGAGCGTTACCAACGTCAGCCTTTGCAGTTCGTCGAGCTGGCGCGGCTTATGGTCGAGGACGCACAAGGTCCCGATCGGAAGACCCTCCGGCGACCGAAGCAGCGCGCCTGCATAGAAGCGGAGGCCGGGATCACCGAGGCAGAGCGCGTTGTCGCGCATCCGTGCGTCGTGCAGCGTGTCGGGGATTTCGACATAGTCCTGCTCGAGGATCGCGTGTGCGCAGATCGATGTCTCGAGCGGTGTCTCGCGGACGCCGAGCCCGACTTCGGCCTTGAACCACTGGCGCTCGGCATCGATCAGGTTGATGACCGATATCGGTGCCTCACAGATTCGTGAGGCCAGATTGACGATCGCGTCGAAGTCGGCCTCGCGCGGGGTGTCGAGGATGTCATAACGGCGCAGCGCAGCCAGCCGCTCGTTTTCCTGCGCGTGTTTGGCTGCTTCCATTATCCGTGTCGCTTAATCGAGCAGGGGCTCCGAAGTCCACTGCGGGCACGGTTGCGAACGCGCGAAAAACACTTAGGGAGCGAAGACGCCTTCAGGGAAAGCGCTTGAACAGATTGCTGATCGGCTTCGCCGGGATTTTGCTTATCCTTGGCCTCGCCATCCTTCTCTCATCCAATCGCCGCGCCATCCGCCTGCGGGTCGTGGGTGCCGCCTTCGCGCTGCAGGCAGGGATCGCGGTGCTGGTTCTGTACGTGCCCGCAGGCAAGGCGGCGATCGAAGCGATGGCGCGCGGCGTCTCAAACCTCCTCGGCTATGCGCAGGCGGGCATCGACTTCATCTTTGGCCCCCTCGCCCGGCCCGAGCTCGGCGGCCAGAGCTTCGCGCTGGCAGCGCTCCCGGTGATCATTTTTTTCGCCGCGCTGATCGCCATCCTCTATTACCTGCGCGTCATGCAGTTCGTCGTGCGCTGGATCGGCGGGGCCATCCAGTTCGTCACCGGCATTTCCAAGGTCGAGTCGCTGGGTGCTGCCGCGAACATCTTCGTGGGCCAGAGCGAAGCGCCCCTCGTCGTCCGCCCCTATCTCGCCGAGCTGACGCCCGCGCAGATTTTCTGCCTGATGACGGTCGGCATGGCGGGCGTCGCGGGCACGATCCTTGCCGCCTACGCGTCGATGCTGGGACCGGAATTGCTGCCTTATCTGCTCGCGGCCGCCTTCATGTCGGCACCCGGCGGCATCCTTATGGCCAAGATCGTGATGCCCGACGCGCCCGAGGACATCGGCAAGGAGCCGGTTCTGGAGGGCGACATCCCGTTCGGCGAGGAGCGCCCCGCCAACATCATCATGGCCGCCGCCGAGGGCGCGCAGACAGGCGTCAAGCTTGCCGTCGCGGTCGGCGCAATGGTGCTCGCGTTCGTCGCGCTCGTTGCGCTCGCCAACGGCCTGCTCGGCGGCGTCGGCGGCTGGTTCGGCTATCCCGGCATCACCTTCCAGGCGATTCTGGGCTATGCCTTCGCGCCGGTCATGTTGTTGCTCAACGTGCCGTGGGACGAAGCCGTGCGGGCCGGCGGCCTGTTCGGCACAAAAGTGGTGCTCAACGAATTCGTCGCGTTCATCGATCTGGCGAAGATCCGCGGCGATCTCTCGCCGCATACCGTCGTCGTCCTCACCTTCGCATTGTGCGGCTTTGCAAACTTCCTGTCGATCGCCATTCAGATCGCTGTGACCGGCGGGCTCGCGCCCAACCAGCGCTCGGTGATCGCCCGGCTTGGGGTCAGGGCACTCGCGGCGGGGAGCCTTGCGAACCTGATGTCGGCCGCGCTCGCTGGGCTGCTGATCCCCGCCTGAAACAGCTGTGTTTGAGGCTAGAGCCGCTTGATCAGCTTCTCGACGCTCGCGTTCAGCTTGCGGCCCTTGTCATTGCAAACCTCCTGCTCAAGCTCGCTGCGCACCTTCTCGACCTCATGCACGCTCAGATGCTCGATACCGATGAACTGGTCGCGTGCGCCATTGAGCGCATAGAGCAGTTCGTCCAGCTTTGCCTGCATCGCACCGGTGTCGCGGTTTTGCGAGTTCTGGATGAGGAACACCATCAGGAAGGTGACGATGGTCGTGCCCGTATTGATCACAAGCTGCCAGGTCTCCGAAAAGGCGAAGAGCGGGCCCGTTGCTGCCCAGACAACGACGGTTCCGAGCGCAAGGATGAATGCGAGCGGTTGGCCGGCGGCGGCAGCGATCCAGCTGGCGATGCGCGTAAAGGCTTCATCGAGCGACTTTGACATATGCGCCTCCTTTGTTTCGCGAGCAACACGAAGTGGTGCAAAAGGGTTCCGCTCAGGCGGCGGCGAGTACGCGATCCGCGACATAGGGATTGGTCGCGCGTTCGTGCGCGAAGGTCGACATCGGGCCATGGTCGGGCACGAATGCCGTGTCCCCGCCGAGCGGCCACAGCCGCGTCACGATCGCATCGAGCAGGTCCTGATGATTGCCCATGGGAAAGTCGGTGCGCCCGATCGACCCCTGGAAAAGCACGTCGCCGACCATCGCAACGTTCGACGGCGCATGATGGAAAACGACATGGCCGGAGGTGTGGCCGGGGCAGTGATAGACGTCGAGCGTGATCTTGCCGACGGTGACGGTGTCGCCATTGACCAGCCAGCGATCGGGCTCGAAGACGCGACCGTTGACGCCGTAACTGCGCCCGTCATCCTCAAGGCGGCTGATCCAGAAGCGGTCAGCCTCGTGCGGCCCTTCGATCGGCACGCCCAGCTCCTTGGCGAGCGTCCCCGCCTCGCCGCAATGATCAATATGCCCGTGCGTCACCAGGATCTTCTCGATCGTGACTCCCGCTTTTGTTGCGGCAGCCTTCAGTCGCGGGAGATCGCCGCCGGGATCGACGAATGCGCCGCGCATCGTCTCGGTGCACCAGAATAGCGTGCAGTTCTGCTGGAGCGGCGTCACCGGGATGATGGCGGCGCGTAGGGGCGCGGTGTCGGTCATGGCACGCGACATGGCGTCGGTAGGCCGTGCTGGCAAGGCCGACGAACGACGGACCTTCTCCGGCGGACGCCGGTTTTATACCCGCGCATCATGCGCTGCCCCCAAACACACGGAGTCCATCATGGCTACCACTGCTTCAGGTCACACAACATTGATCGCCTCGGACAAGGTCGAAGGAACGGCCGTCTACAATCGGCAGGGCGAGAAGCTCGGCTCGGTGTACAACCTCATG
>JBJXFA010000072.1:0-3105 GCA_046153865.1 Sphingomonadaceae bacterium | reverse complement strand
GCGCCATATTGGGCAGCCGGACGTCGCGCGCATGAAACATGTCGGCGATGACGATCTCGGCCAGCCCTACCACCCGCGCCCGCCCGGCGGAGTCGAGCGCCAGCCGCCGCGCCAGCTCGTTCGAAATCACCGATCGCTCGGCCCCGGTATCGACGACGAACCCAAACGGCCCCTGCCCTCCGATATGCACCGGCAAGGTCATCCGGTCGGTGCGGTCGAGCAGGATCGCCTGAACGAAGCCAGGTTCGACTATGGTGGTGGTAACGTCGGTCGGGGCATCCGGGACAAGGGGTGCCGCGTTCTGCGAGGCGGCGGGCGAACCCAGCAGCATGCAAAGAGTTGCGGCGATCAGGCGATTTGAACGAACCGACATATGTCTCTCCCACCCGCCATGCCTTGCCGCCGGTCGGGCCAGCCGATGCTATGCCTTTGCCGCTGCGCCCGCAAGCATGGCGTCAATGCGCTCTGGCATAGGCCTCGACCTCGCGCATCACGCGCAGGATATTGCCGCTCCAGATCTTGGCGACATCGGCCTCGCTATATCCAGCGGCGAGCAGTGCAGCTGTGACACGCGGCAACGCGCGGATATCCTCGAAATCGCGCAATCCGCCACCACCGTCCCAGTCCGCGCCGATGCCGCAATGATCCACGCCGACGACATCGATGCAATGGGTCAGCGCGCGCATGAACAGCGCAAAGTCGCCCTCATTGACATGCTCGGTCCGGTCGAGCGCCGCCCAGGCATCGGCAACCGCGCGCTGCTCGGCTGGCGACATACTGTCCATCCGTTCCATCTGCTCGGACAACGCATCGCGCGCGGGCGTCGAGTTGTAACGCGACAGGAACACCGAATTGATGTGGATCACCCCTCCCTGCGCCGCCACTTCGCGGGCGAGCGCGTCGTCGATGTTCCGGCGATGATCGTAGATCGCCTTGAAGCCCGAATGCGACAGGATCACCGGCGTGGCAGACAGCGCCATCATCTTTCGCAGCGTATCGTCCGACGCGTGGCTGCCGTCGATGATCATGCCGAGCGCATTCATGCGTGCGACCCATTGCCGCCCCAGCGCAGACAGCCCGCCGTGACGCCCCGGTCCTCCGGCACTGTCGGCCAGCCGGTTGCCGCCATTGTGCACTGGTCCCGCCATCCGCACCCCGCCGCGGTAGAATTCGTCGAGCAGCGCCAGATCGCTGCCCAGCGGCGAGCTGTTTTCCATGGCGACGAACGCGACGCGCTTACCCGTGCGCGCCAACTGTTCGGCATCAGCAACGGTGCGTGCGATACCGATCGCTCCTGCATTGGCATCGACCACCCGTTGGATCGCCGCCAGCCGCCGACGGGCGTGCGACAGTGCCGCAACATCGTCCGCCGCACCGATCTCGCCCTGCGATGTATATACGACGAAGAACCCGCCATCGAGCCCGCCGTCGCGCATCCGTGGCAGGTCGACATGCGACAGATCGGTCGCCCATTCATGCCGAGCCGAAAAATCCCAACCCTGTCGCTCGAACAGCACCGGCGTATCGAGATGCGTATCGAGCGTGAGGATGCGTGCATGGATCGCGGCAGGGTCGGTCGATGCCGCAGTTGGCTCGGGCGCGGGCGCGGGGGTGCAGGCGGCGAGGGCGAAAACGACAAAGCAGAGCGGATGTTTCATTGCATCAAGCTAGCGCAATTGCGCGACGCTTCAACCCGTGGGCGGATCGACCGCAAGCGCCGCTGCGACCCGCATCCGCGCGTCGGGCAGCACTTCGGCTTCGAACCACGGATTCTGCTTCATCCAGCGTACCACCCGCCAACTGGGGTGCGGCAACGGCAGATAGGGGGCGGGGGCCTCGCGCCAGCGCTGTACCCGTTCGGTCATTCTGAGTTTCTTCCAGTCGGGCAGATAGCGCAACTGCGCATGACCGCCAATCAGCAGGATTAGCGACACATCGGGCAACGCGGCGATCATCCTCTCGTGCCACAATGGCGCGCATTCGGAACGCGGCGGTTTGTCGGCATGGCCGTCACTGCCAGGATAGCAAAATCCCATCGGCATCAGCGCAACGAGCGCCGGATCGTGGAAGCGCACAGAATCGAGCCCCAACCAGTCGAACAAGCGATTGCCGCTATCGTCCTGCCACGGCACGCCCGACGCATGCACTTTGCTGCCCGGTGCTTGGCCGATGACGAGGATGCGTGCGGCGGCACTGGCCTGCACGATCGGTCGCGGACCGTGAGGCAGATGCGCGGCGCAATGCGTGCAGGCGCGGATCTCGGTGAGCAACTGGTCCATCCGCGCACGCTAGCGCATTGACGTCACGCTTTCACCCCATCGCCGCCGCCACCAGCGCCGCTTCGGCATCGGCCAGCACCGCGTCGTCAGTCGCTTCCTGCGCCACGCTCTCGCGACCGATCAGCACCAGCACCGGCACCGCCAGCGGGCTGATGCGCTCCAGTTGCATATGCACCATCGTCGGCGCGGCGCGTTCGATCAGGTCGCCGAGTCTTCCGACATCGGTCAGCCGCGCCCGCGCATCGGCCCAGGCGGCTTCGATCAGCAGATGGTCGGGCTGGTAACGCATCAGCACATCGAAGATCAGGTCGGTCGAGAAGGTCACTTGCCGCCCGGTCTTCTTCTGGCCCGGATGCTGGCGCTCGACGAGGCCACCGATCACCGCGACCTCACGGAAAGCCCGCTTGAGCAAGTGCGACTGCTGGACCCATTCGACAAACTCGTCGTCCATGATCCTCGCGTCGAGCAGCTTCGCCGGCTCATGCACCGTTTTCAGGCTCCAGATCGCCAGCGCATAGTCGGTCGCCTGGAACCCGAGCGGTTGCAGCCCGGCGCGCTCCATCCGCTTGGTCAGCAGCATCCCCAGCGCCTGGTGCGCGTTCCACCCCTCGAACGGGTACATCAACAGATAGTGGCGCCCTTCATGCGGGAATGTTTCGACCAGCAACTCGCCCGGCTGCGGCAATCGCGATTTTTCCGCCTGGACCCGCAGCCATTCGGCGACATCGTCGGGAAACCCGCGCCACTCGAGCGGATCGGCGATCATTGCCCGCACCCGGTCGGCAAGGTTGGTGCTCAGCGGCATGCGGCCGCCGACATAGGTCGG